>JBASWW010000015.1:0-94163 GCA_049276675.1 Fimbriimonadaceae bacterium | reverse complement strand
CCGATTCGGAGATGTAGATGTCATAGGTCCAGGTCCACCCGTATCCGAGCTCGTCGTTGTAGTCGCTCGCTGAGTTGTGATACAGGGTGAAATCCACGCTCATGCCGCCACGGGCCCGCCATGAGAAGAGGTTCAGCGAGGACAGGCGGTTGCCGTTTGCGGAATTGATGTTGCCATCGAGGCCTGGGGCGCTGCCTTCCCAGGGCAGGGGATTGCCGGGGCCAGGCTCCACTGCGGTCGTGTGGCCGACGCCTTGGACGGGGTCGCCTTCGGGGAGCGCCGGGAAGAGCCACCCGGCGGCTACGGGATGTCCGGGTTCGGGCGCACTTTCGTCGCCATCCATCGCTGCAAAGGCGTAGATGGGGAGCGCCGGGAAAAGCCACCCGGCGGCTAGGGGTTCGCGCTTGATGCGCTTGCTTTGCTCGGAGGCTCTGAGCGCGGCCTCGCTCCACATGCCGCCTCTGGTTCTGGGTTCGCGCCTCGGATTCTTGCCCAGGTTCGGCCGGGTCGGTGTCTCCGAATAGGGGGCAGGCCTTTGGAAGGTCCACTTCTTGAGCTCCTCCCCGACCGATTTCGCCGCCGCGTTGATCCCGTGGCCCGCCGAGCCATAGACCAATATCCCCGTCAACAGATATGCGAAAACCCTCATCTCGCCTCGGCGCTATTCCAGGCACATGTACTGTACTACATTTCTTCGCGAAAGCCAAATCAAATCACGATCATCCCTATACACGTAGATGTTGTGATGATCGAAACCGGCGAAAAGAGAGGCGGCTCGATCCGAAGATCGAACCGCCTCTGAAGGGCGCTAGCCCCGAAGATTATCCTTCGTTAGGGCAGTACGTGGCCTAGACCGGCCTGGCTGCACGACGGGTTCGTACCCACAACGGCGACCGTATAGGCGCCACCGCTCGGACACGACGGCTGAGCCTTGATGTAGTTAGGCGTAAGGTCTGCCCAGACGACGGCATCGCCCGTTGTCTTGTTGTTCTCCATCGCCCACTGTTCCTTGGCCGAATCAACCTGCTTCAGGTTGCCGATGCAGGTCTGTTTGCGGCTCGTTTCGCGCGACTTGATGAAGTTGGGGACGGCGATCGCCAGCAAAATTCCGATGATCAGCACGACGATCATGATTTCGACGAGCGTAAAGCCCTTGGTCTTTCGGATTCGTTTCATTGGTTGTTTCAATCCTCCATGTTCTCGGGGTAGCACACCCTGTACACGGGTGCCTTCTTCCACAGAGGGATGGCATGGAACCCGGTACTTGCACTGGAAATTGTCGGAGCGTTCGGCTGGGTTCCTCAGACCTTCTTCGCACGTCCCATGTAGGACGGGTTGGATTGGCCGCCGCCTGAACGAAAAAAGCGGCCGGCCCTCGAAAGGACCGGCCGCATCGCTCGTCTCTCCCCGAGAGAGATTCTACGGAAGAACGTGGCCAAGACCGGCTTGGCTGCACGACGGGTTCGTACCCACGACGGCGATCGTATAAGCACCACCGCTCGGACAGCTCGGCTGAGCCTTGATAAAGGTCGGGACCAGATCAGCCCAGACGACCGCATCGCCGGTCGTCTTGTTGTTCTCCATTGCCCACTGTTCCTTACCGGAATCCATCTGCTTGAGGTTGCCAATGCAGGATTGCTTCCGGCTGGTTTCGCGGGATTTGATGAAGTTGGGAACGGCGATCGCCAGCAAAATGCCGATGATCAGCACGACAATCATAATCTCGACGAGGGTGAAACCCTTGTTCTTCCTAAGTCTTTTCATATAGCCTCCGAGCGTCACTGCAAGACGCTCCGCTGGAAGGGCTATTACCGCGTATGGCCAAGTCTCGCAACGGCATTGCTACGAGATTGCGACGCGCGCTTCCATGCATGATAGGTAGGTTCGATTCCGTTCGAACCTGACCGTCAAGACGTGCGGTTATGGAAGGACGGCGCAGATTTTGGGGAAAACCCGTGGAAAAGCTTTCCCCAGTGTGACAGCGCGAGGCTTACGCGTCCGCGTAGAGGAAGAACTCATAAGGGTGCGGGCGGAGGTCCACCTGGTCGCATTCGTGCTCCAGCTTATATCCGACGTAAGCCTCGATGAGATCTTTTGTGAACACATCTCCCCTGAGCAGGTAGTCATGATCCTCGGCCAACGCCTGCAGGGTCGCCCTGAGGGAGCCGGGGGTCTGCGGAATTTGGGCCTTTTCCAGAGGCGGCAGCTCATAGAGGTCTTTGTCAAGTGGCTTGGGCGGCTCAATCCGGTTCTGGATGCCGTCAATCCCGGCCATCATGCAGGCCGAGAATGCGAGGTAGGGGTTCGCGGTGGGATCGGGCGCCCTGAACTCGACGCGCTTGGCCTTGGGCGACTTGTTGTACATCGGAATGCGGACACAGGCCGACCGATTCCGCTGGGAATAAAGGAGGTTGATCGGAGCTTCATAGCCGGGCACCAGTCTTCTGTAGCTGTTGGTGGTTGGCGCGCAGAAGGCGAGCAAGGAAGCCGCGTGCTTGAGCAGGCCGCCGATGTACCAGCGCGAAAGATCGGAGAGGCCGGCATAACCTGTCTCGTCGTACATCTGGGTCTCGCCGTTCTTCCAGATGGACATGTGGATGTGCATGCCGCTGCCATTGTCGGCAAAGACCGGCTTGGGCATGAATGTGGCGATCATGCCGTGCTCATGCGCCACGTTTTTGACCACATACTTATACTTTTGCAGGTTGTCGGCCATCTTGACAAGGGTGTCGTAGCGCATGTCAATCTCGCACTGGCCCGCGCTTCCCACTTCATGATGGTGCACCTCGATATGGATTCCCATATCGATGAGCTTGAGCATCATCTCGCTGCGGATGTCTTGAAGCTTGTCTGACGGGCCGACCGGGAAATAGCCGCCTTTGGGCCTGGTGCAAAGACCTGCGCCACCCTCGCGTCCGCTGTTCCAATAGGCCTCCTCGGCATCCAGGCGGTAGAAGGCACCCTGGGGACTGGAATCGTAGGTGAGGCCGTCGAGCAGAAAGAACTCTGCTTCGGGGCCGAAATAGGCAGTGTCGCCGATGCCGGTCTGCCGTAAATACTGCTCCGCTTTCTCGGCTACGAAGCGCGGGTCTCGGCTATATCGCTGGCGCGTGAGGGGGTCTTCGATATGGCAGACGATGACGCCCGTCGGGTGCTCGGTGAAAGGGTCCATGAAGACCGTGGATGGATCGGGGACAAGCAGCATGTCCGACTCATTGATGCTCTGGAATCCGCGGATGCTGGAGCCGTCGAAGCCGAGGCCGTCCTCGAAAAGCTCGACGTTAAAATCCATGGCGGGAATGCTGAAGTGATGCCACATTCCGAAGAGATCGGTGAAGCGGATATCGACGATCTGCGCTCCGTTCTCCTTCATGAATTTGACGGCGTCTTTCGGGCTCATTGTGGGCTCCTGGGGAAGCGAGTGGGTTCCATTGGTGTCGGCGGTTGGGGTGGTTGTGAGTGTGCTCATGATCCTCGTTTGAAATGGACGGAGAGGCCCGCGCTTTCGCACTCGCCTCGGTGATCGAAATGAGGAGACGTCGTCGTTTCCGGCGTCCGCGCCATTGCAGAACAACTCCCTGTATTATTCCTGAACTCGTGCCACGATGAGGCGCTATTTTGTTGCGGTTGTTTTGACAAGAGCTACAACGGTCCTCTTGATTCGATGACTGCGGCGGCGATGTCCCCAACCCCCAAGTTGATGGGCGCCGGAATTGTTACTTCTCGACTGGCCATGAGTTGATAGCGCCTTGCTGCTTCCCCGTTTGCCCAGTTCAAGAAAATTCGGTACAGAGCGTCCGCATGGCCACCGATGCGGTTTGCGCGCAGCCTCGCGGATTGCTCGGCATAGGTCAGCATCAGAAGATCGGACAATGCTCCAACTCGGATTTGATCGTCCGGCTGGATCGCCATGGCTTTGACCGCAAGCTCTGAAATAAAACCGTCGGCTAAAGCTTGCCCGGTGGATCGCTTCAGCATGCGGTCTGCAATGAACAGGCGGTTTATCTCATTGGTGCCCTCGTAGATTCTGCTCACCCTTGCATCCCGATAATGCCTCGCGATCGGAAACTCCTCTGTGAACCCATAGCCTCCATAGACCTGCAGGGCCTCATCGACGATGAATGCCTGTGTCTCGGTGGCGAATACCTTGCAGATGCTGCACTCGACGGCATACTCCTCCGCAGCCTTTCGGTTGAAGGCAATCACGTCGGCGCCCCTGGCCCCTTCAGACACTTGGAAGAGGTGGTTCGCGGAAAACGCAGCGTCGATCAGAGCGCCAGTTCGGTAAATCATCGCCTCCGCAGCGAAGTATCGCGCAGCCATCTCCGCGAATTTTTGCCGGATGAGGCCAAACTCGCTTATCGGGCGTCCAAACTGCTTCCGGTCGTCCGCATACTCCGCAGCCAGGCCGATCGCATCGCGCGCCGGACCGAGGGACATCGAGGAGAGCTTGAAACGGCCCAGGTTCAGCGCGTTGAACGCAACGTGGTGGCCCAGTCCCGGCTCGTAGAGAAGGTTCTCCTCGGGCACCTCAGCATCCTCGAGAACCACCCGCGCTGTGGAAGAGCCCTTGAGCCCCATCTTGTGTTCTTCGCGGGAGATGTGCACGCCAGGGAACCCTCGCTCGACAAGAAAAGCGCTGAACTTCTCCCCATCGATCTTGGCCATGACGAGGAAGAACTGAGCCCATTTGGCATTGCTGATCCACATCTTGGTGCCGTTGAGAATACATTTCCCGTTCTTGAAATCCGCTCGTGTACCGATCGAGAGGGCGTCGCTTCCGCTATTGGGCTCGCTCAGACAATAAGCGGCGATCCATTCCCCGCTTGTGATTCGCGGCAGATACTTGCTCTTTTGCTCCTCGTTGCCAAAAAGCGACAACCCAATTTGGCCGATCCCACTGGTGACTCCAAGCGTGACGCTGAACGAAGCATTCAGCGACAAATATTCTAGGATCCGGGCGGCCAAGTTCTTTCCGAGGCCCAGACCGCCAAACTCGGCAGGGCTGTCCACCCCAACGAATCCAAGCTCGCCTGCTTTCCGGATGAGACCTGGCATCAGGCCTTCTTCCTGGTGGTCGAGCCGCTCGCTGATTGGCGTAATCTCCCTCCGGCTGAACTGCTCGGCCGCCTCGATCATCAGCTTGTCATCGCCCGCGAAGTCCTCGGGGATAAACGTTTGATCGGGGGTATGGGATAAAAAAGCTCCGCCAAGCGGACGGGAGGCGGCGCTGCTCACGGATGATTATAGAGCGAGATGGCACACGGGAGCGCTCAAGTATCGTAATACAGCATTGATCCTTTGCCAACAAACCATGCTGACCCTCGCTTTTGTCGCCCCACTTCAGGAAGCCAAGCCGACTCCGGACCGGTCTGGCGAGCCCGTTCTCAAGCAGATCATGGAGTCCGCTGCCAAGCTCCGCGGCCTCCACGTCGTGATCTCCATTGCCTCGCGTGTATCCAAGAATGCAGTTCTTGAGCCGAGCCAGACCGTCACCCTGCTCTTTGATGGCGGCAATCGATTCAACATTTCCCAAACCGGGGTGTGGGGGGATGGCAGCCGGTTCGTCAGCGATGGCACGACACTGCTGATCGACCGCATGGACGAGAGCGCGTCTGTTACCTTGAAGAAGGCGGCAAAGAGCGTCTTCGAGTCTGATGAAGGGCTCGCATCGGAAGGCGATCCATTTGTCTACCTCCTGGCCGGTCCTTCCACGCTCGACAAGATCGTTGCCAAGGACGGATTCATTCGGGCGTTCGATCCATCCGGGCCGGAGAAAGCTGTTCAGTACAAATCGGTTAAGAAGGGCACGATGATGCTGTTCTATCTTGAAAACGACAAACAAATGCTAGTCAGAAGGATCGAATACGACAACAAGGACTGGCTCGAAGAGCAGCATAAGAGGTTTCCCGACTGGATGGACAAGCCGGATGAGCCGCTGACGATGCTGTCGTTCAACTATCTATCGGTGAATGGGCGGCTTCCGAAATGGGCCTTCGACACCTCACCCCCGAAGGGCATGGCGGTTGTCGATCAGCGGCCGAAGCAAGGACGGTAGGTAACATCCTTCCGGCGGGCCTGTAGCTCAGTGGTTAGAGCATGCGGCTCATAACCGCCTGGTCGCGGGTTCGAATCCCGCCGGGCCCACCAATGTTTAAATCGCAGATCTCAAATTCGGCCCCTGCTCTACCCGCGCCGACGTCAGGTGGTGAATAAAGGTGGAGAGCCTGAGCTCCATGGTGCTTGGCGAGCCTGCGGCTTTACATGAAGCAAAGCCACTCGCCAATAAGCAAAAGCTCAAAGATTCGCAGCATGGTGAAGTAAGACGATGACCGTCAAGAGGTGCGAATGGGCAAGAAACGAACTCGCGATCCGCTATCACGATGAGGAATGGGGCGTGCCCGTGCATGACGACCAAAAGCTCTTTGAGTTCATCGTCCTCGAAGGGGCGCAAGCAGGCTTGAGCTGGGACACCATTCTCGGGCGCAGGGAGGGCTACAGGCGCGCGTTCGACGGGTTTGATCCGGCCAAAGTGGCCCTCTATGGCGATGGAAAAGTACAGGAATTACTAGCCGATCCGGGTATTATCCGAAACAGAGCCAAAGTGGCGTCCGCCATCAAAAACGCTCAGGCTTTCCTTAAGATCCAGGAAGAATTTGGCTCGTTCGATGCTTACCAATGGGGCTTCGTAGATGGCGTGCCCAAGGTCAACAAGTGGAAATTGCTCGACGAAATTCCCTCCTCCACAGACCTCTCGGATGCCTTCAGCAAGGACCTAAAGATCAAGGGATTCAGCTTCGTCGGAACCACAATCATGTACGCGCATATGCAGGCGGTAGGCATGGTGAACGACCACCTCACTTCGTGCTTTCGCTGGAGAGAGGTCCAATAGATGGAACTGATCGCCGACCGCCCCGAACGCCTCGACCACTTCCTCGCAAGAACCCTGCCTACCCATAGCCGAACCAAACTCGTAAAGATGATCGACTCCGGGGAAGTGCTCGTGCAGGGAGTGCCCGAGAAGCGGTCGCTCAAGCTGGAAATAGGTATGGTGGTTACCCTTGGGGAGCCACCTGAGAGCCCAGCCCACGACCTCGAGCCCGCCGACATCCCGCTCGATGTCCGTTATGAAGACGAGCATCTGCTTGTCGTCAACAAGCCAAGGGGGCTTGCCACCCACCCGGCGCCCTCGCTGAAGGAACCGTCGCTGGTCAATGCCCTCCTCGCAAGGTCGCACACGCTCAGCCAGGCTGGCGACGCGTTCCGGCCGGGCATCGTCCACAGGCTCGATAAGGATACGACCGGCCTGATTCTCATCGCCAAAACCGATTCCGCCCATGCCTTGCTCGCCAAGGAAATTGAGCGCAAAGAAGTCGAGCGGCGTTATGTGGCCGTCGTCCATGGTGAGCCGGAGCAGGAGCGCTTCACGATCGACGCCCCGATTGCCCGCGACCCCAAGAACCGCCTCCGAATGGCCATCCACTGGCAGGGAAAGCGCGCTGTGACGCATATTTTACGCATCGGAAGGTCGGACAAGGGCTCGATCCTGGCAATCCGTCTCGAGACTGGGCGAACCCACCAGATACGCGTCCATCTTGCCAAGGTCGGGCATCCCGTGATTGGCGATCCCCTTTACGCGCCAAAGGAGCTTCGCGGTGGCCCGATGCAGCTGCACGCCGCCTACCTGCGCTTCACCCACCCCTCCTCCGGTGAGTCGATCGAGGTCTACGCGGAGCCACCCGAGGATTTTGAGGCCGATGTCCCCGAACCGTTGGTTCGGGCTTTCTAGCCCGGAGGGACAGAAGACTTTCGATCCTTCGCAAGAATAATTCGCACCTGATCCGCTTGTTCGGGGGTGTCGACGGCGAGCTCTGTGCCCTCGGCTTCAGACATAAAGATACGGACGCCGTGCTCCATGAACCTGAGCTGCTCGAGGCTCTCAGCGGTTTCAAGTGGGCTCATGCTCCACTGGGCGAACTCCAATAGCGGCTGGCGGCGGTAGGCGTAGAGGCCGATGTGCTTCTTGACGGGACCGATACGCGGGTTGCGCTCGAAAGGGATGGGGTGGCGAGAGAAATAGAGGGCGAAGCCTGTGAGGTCGGTGACGACCTTGACGGTGGCAGGATTGTCGTATTCCTCGGGGGTGCAGTGCGTATAGACGCTAGCCATCTGCGCTTCCCCTCCCCCTGCCCCCTCCCCACTTGCCGGCGCGAACCATCCGGAAAGTGGAGAGGGGGTTCTGAGAAGTGGTTGGGCGCAAGCGGCGATGCTGTCAGGCTTGATGAGTGGCTCGTCCCCTTGGACGTTGACATAGACATCCGCTTCGATCTTGCGGGCGACCTCGGCGATGCGGTCGGTGCCCGTCGGGTGGTCTGGGCTGGTCAAGACAGATTCGGCTCCGAAGGATATGCAGGCATCGATGATCTCCTGGTCAGGTGCTGCGACGACCACCTGCTCGCCTACACCGGAGGCGACGGCGGCTTCATAGACCCATTGCACCATTGGCTTGCCGCACAGGTCGGCGAGGGGTTTTCCGGGAAAACGACTGGCGCCCATCCGGGCAGGAATGACGATCACGCACTTCACCGAATGATTTTGACGTATACCCCTCACCCCCAACCCCTCTCCCCGCCATTCATCGGGGAGAGGGGGGAGTCCCAAATCGAAAATGAAAAAGGCCCGGCCGAAGCCGAGCCTTAGTTTGATTCTTCCCAGGGAGAGAACGGATTCATCACGAAACCACTACCTCTCGGAAAAGCGGTCGCGGGTTAGCTAAAACCCACAACCTCCCTGGTGCTGTTTGCTACTTAAATCCATCTTCTGCACCACCTCCATTCGTTCAGGATAATGGATTATACGCGTTTACGGGCCCTCTTGGTTCGCGGGTTGTGCCTGAGAAACCGGCTTTTTCTTAATATCAAGCGCTTCGATGCCTCGTCTGACGAAATCGCCTGCCTTTTCCGGGGTTGCATCGATGGCATCCATCAAGGGCGTCAGGCCAACAGCAGCGGTCACGGTGTAGCCGCCCGTTTTGTTGGTAACGCTGCAGATCATTGCTCGGCTGCCCTCGGTTGGGCTCCAGAAGTAGAACTGGACCCGAGGGTCGCTGTCGATTGAGGTTGCGGGGTTCAGAAACTTGTTCTTGTATTGGGTGACAAGAGCTTGGACTTCGGCGAGCTCCTTGCCTGATTGAGTCAATAACGCGAGCACGACTCTCTTTCTGGCGACATCGTAAACACTTCCAAACGAAACCCCGGTCTTCTTGTTTTCCCAGCCCCATGCCTTGAACTGAGCAGGCTGCAGAGTCGGTGGAAGCTCTGAGATCATTTTGGCGCCGTCGGGCTTGAACAGCGCTTCCGCGTGGTCGCGGGTGTTGCCAACCTCCAGCCATCCATCGCGCCCATTCCAAAGCGCGGCGATGTTGGGAGCTTCGAATTCCCTGTCATCAATCGAGATGGTTGATGGCCTCGAGACTTCGGCGGGCGAATCCTCAATTGGAGGGGGCGTCGCACATCCAGACGCCACAACCGCGATGCCAATGGCAAGAACTCGCCTCATGAGGGAATTGTACTACTCGACTGCGAGCAGCTTGTAGCGCTGGGGGCCCGATGGGGCTTCGACCTCGATCTCGTCGCCCGGGATCCTTCCCACCAGCGCGGCCCCAAGTGGCGACGAGATTGAGATGAGGTCCTGAGAGGGGTCAGCTTCGTAGGAGCTGACGAGCTTGATGTTCATCTCGTCGCCGTAGTCCAGGTCTTTTAGCTTCAAGCTGTCGCCGAGGTAAGCGCCTTCGGCTCCTTCCGGCTTTTCGATGATTTTGGCCATGAGGAGGGTCTTTTCGAGCTTGCCGATTCTTTCTTCGAGCCTTCTCTGGTTTAGGCGCGCTTCGTGGTAGGCGGCGTTCTCCCTAAGGTCTCCATGAGATTTGGCTTCCTTTATGGCTTCAGCGATACGCCGTCGCTCAGGGCCCTTGAGATCTTCGACCTCGGCCTTGAGCTTCGCATATCCGTCGCGCGTGAGCTTGTGCTCGTCTGCCATGGGGGAACCGGTGTTGGATGTTAAAGTGTTGGGTGTTGGGATTATCGCACCCGGTCCCCGCATTGTCGCGGGAACGAATATTGTAGCATCGAAGCTGGATGACCGAATTTGGAAGCCCAGAGCCCGAAAGCCCTGTCTCGGTGATCGTGGTCTCGTACAACACCCGGGAGAAGCTTCGGAGGTGCCTGTCGTGCATCGAGCCCGAGCACGAGGTGATCGTGGTGGACAATGCGTCTTCCGACGGCTCGGCGGACATGGTGTTGTCGGAGTTTCCTCATGCGAAGCTGATTCGGAATACGGAGAATCGGGGATTTGGAGCAGCGAACAATCAGGGGCTGGATGTTATGACGCGGGAGCTTGCGCTGTTTCTGAACAGTGATTGCTACGCTTCTCCGGGGGCAATCGCTTGTCTGGCCAAGGCATTTGACTCCGAACCTGGCTCACAGCCTGCGGCAGTTCGGCGGTTTAGGCCCATTGTTGCTGCTGGCGGGAAACTCTTGAACTCTGATGGCAGCCTCCAAGATAGCGTTGCCGGGAATCTGACACTTTGGCGGGTCCTTTGGGAGCAGCTAAACCTGGATCGATTCGGCCCATTCCGATACTGGCACACGGCAGAATTTGAGCTTGCGTCGATAAAGCATCGTTCTCCCGTGACGGTTGTTCAAGTCATGGGAGCATGCCTGATGATTCAGCCCGTGGAACGCTTCGACGAACGATTCTTCCTGTATTGCGAGGACACAGAGCTCTGCCACCGGCTTCGGAAACACGGTCAGATCGTTTACACCCCGCAAGCTATCTTCACGCACGATCTTGGTT
The DNA here is from genome assembly GCA_049276675.1 of Fimbriimonadaceae bacterium. GTDB lineage: Bacteria > Armatimonadota > Fimbriimonadia > Fimbriimonadales > Fimbriimonadaceae > DATLGQ01. Next base: position 83,309 of record JBASWW010000015.1, on the reverse strand, counting down.
CGAGCAGTACGCAGAATCGCTGGAAGTCGGTAGCTCTCTACAACCGTGGAAAAGAGCTCTACTTCTCAATCCACAAGGGTCGGCTTCAGGCTGGGACGTGCTGGGTGCTCAATCGATTCGGAGCGCTGGTTAGGCTCCTCGCCTGGACCATTGCATCGATCCTGACTCTTTTTCAATCAAGGACGACAACCTCGAAAGTGGCACTGTTCGCGCGAGTTCTGACGGCACCCGTCAACGGGCCGAGAACGAACTGAGCCTACCGAGCACCAGGTCATGGCGAGGACTGCGGCGTCCGGCCGCCGCCGTCCCAAGTTAGTTTAGGATGTCCTCGGTATGAGACTCATAACCTTTGAGAACCTCTTCCGGAGCTCCTTCACGCTCGATCAGGCCATCCTTTAGCCAGATGCACCGGTCGGCAACGCGCAGTACAGACTCCTTGTTGTGCGAGACAAACAGGATCGTGCCGCCCGCAGACCGGAACTCCTCGATTTTGGCGTAGCACTTGGCCTCGAATTCAAAGTCACCGACCGCCAAAACCTCGTCCACTAGCAGCACGTCGGCATCCACATGCACCGCAACCGCAAACCCGAGCCGCGCGAGCATCCCGCTCGAATAGGCCCGCACAGGCGCATCGATGTGGTGCCGAAGCTCGGCGAAGTCCACGATGGCGTCGATGCGCTCGGCAACCTCCTTTCGTTTCAGCCCTAGAACGACCCCGTTAAAGATGACATTCTCATGGCCGGTGAGATCGGGATGAAAACCCGCTCCTAGTTCGAGCAACGGCGCAACGCGGCCCTGAATAGCGATCGAACCTGAGGTTGGCTTATACACGCGGGCCAGCAGGGAGAGCAGCGTACTCTTCCCTGCCCCGTTCTTACCAACAACGGCCACGCACTCGCCGGAGGAGACGCCGAAAGTGATCCCGTTCAGCACCTTAAGATGCTCGATCGAGCGCTTCTGCCACCACAGGAGAGCCGTTTTAAGTGATCCCACTCCGGAATGGCTAAGCAAGAACTCCTTGCGCAAATCCCGCACTTCGATGGCCGGCTGCATCATGGTCGTTCCACAAACCTCCATTTCATCCGGTTGAAGACCCAGTAGCCGAACACGAGCAGCGCAAAAGAAAAGGCTGCCGTGAAACCCAGCATCGCCCAATCGAGAGGCAGCGGAGGAACGCTCGTTTCCTTGTCGATGAATACCGGCTGGGGCGCGACGAGAACTTTCCGGAAAGCCGTCGCTAGCGTGGCAATCGGATTGAGATGGTATGCGGTGTAGAGCCAGGGCCGGTCGGTGCTGGTCGCGGTAAACCAAACATTCTCGCTGAAATACATGATGGGTGAGAGGAAGAACAGCAGGTATAGAGCAACCGTGACGATGTATTTCACATCCTCATAGAATGTGTTCAGTGCAGCGATAATTAGGCCGAGGCCGGTCACGAAAGCGAGGCTGATCAGGAGCAGCACCGGAAGCAGGAGCATGCTCAAATGAAAAGGAGAGAACCCCGGATAGATCAGAAAAACCACCAGCTGATAAACGAAAAACACGGCGAGGGCCAGCAGGAAGTGGATGAAGTTCCCGATGATCAGCGCCAGCGGCAGGATCTCGCGCGGAAAATAAATCTTGCGCACGAGGGGGAGATAGTGCAGGATTGCTTGCGCTGAGTCCAAGAGCGCAAGCTGAAGAAACAAGAAGGGCAGATACGCGGCAAGGATGTACGAGCTGAAGCTAGGGGTGGGGTTCAGCATTATGCCCTTGAAAACCAGGGTCATCACGAGCACCGTCACGAGCGGGTTGATCAGCGACCAAAAGAAGCCGAGGAAGCTGTTCTTGTAGCGGATTTTGAGTTCGCGCTGAACCAGTGAGACAAGCAGCTCGCGAAACCGCCACAACTCCCTTAGTTCCGCCCGCATGTCGGCGCGATTCTACCTAGGAGGGGGTGGCGATTCAATTTTGACCATCCGAATACGCAGCATCAAGGTTGTGTTGGGCGCCACGAACGGCAGGGCGCCGCTGGCTCCGAACGCGAGTTCTGGAGGCAGTACCACTTCTCGGTAGCCGCCGGATGCCATTCCTCTAACCGAGTAGTCGAGATAGGAAGGCGTGAGAGGATCGCCCATTTTGAACTTGATAGGCAGCCCTCGCCTCTCGCTGTTGGCGATTTCTCGGCCGTCCATGGTCGATGCCACCACATGGACGACCACGATGTCCCCGTCGGCCACCACCGGGCCTGCACCCTTGGAGATTTCAACGATCGTGGCGATGGGAGTCTGAGTGATGGCGAGGGGCAGCCCAGCCAATTGACTCGAAAAAGCGGTCCAGAACAGAAACTGATCGAGCATAGGCGCGGGATGATCATATCGCACGGGCATCTTCTTATGCACACATGCGGCCGTTTACAGGGCCAACGGCACGGCAGCCTAGCTCCTTTGCTCTGCTAGCTGAAGCAGCTTGCAGCGTCCTCTTAGCTCTCAGTATCGCCCCTGAGCTGTTCAAATTTGCCGGTAACCATGAAGCTCACCCGCTCGGCGATATTCACCGCATGGTCGGCAATTCGCTCGATGTGGTGGATGGCGAGCATCAGCCAGCTTGCCGCGACCACGTCCTCGGGCTCATTGCGCATGTGCTCATGAACCTGGCCCCTCAGGGAACGGTATAAAGCGTCCACTTCGTCGTCCTGAGAAATCACTGAAGCAACGAGCCCGAGATCACGCTTGACATAGGCCTCGAGCGCATGACGGATCATAGATCGTGCGATGCTCGCCATTTGCGGGATATCCACATAGCTCGTCTGCCCAAGTTCTTTATCGATTTTGAGCGCAGCCTTGGCGATATCCACGGAAAGATCGCCGATGCGCTCCAGGTCGGTGATCATTTTCATGGCGGTTCCGACGATGCGAAGATCGCCTGCCATGGGATGTTGAAGAGCGAGGAGCTGGATACAGCGGCTTTCGATATCGAGGTCGAGCCGATCGATCTCGTCGTCCCGCTCGATAACCGCCATTGCGCCGTCCGGGTCAAGCCCCACGAGGGCATCGACGGCCAGGCCCACCATGGTCTCGGCGAGGCTCCCCATTTCGAGCAGATCGTGCTCAAGATCGGTTAAGGCCGATGTAAAGACCGTGCGTGCGTGAGAACCTGCCTCCATTACTTTGAAAGAACCATCCTGCCCAGCATAGTTAAGACTTCCCCAGGCTGATCGCTGCTTCACGATTATTCACCGGGAAAAAGCAATAATAGGCGCGACCATCCTCTTCCGTCCGGGACGGGTCCTTGTCCCAGCAAACGGGCTGCACATTGGGGCATCGGGAGGCAAACCGGCACCCCTTGAAAGTCTGTCTGGGGTCGGGCAGCTCGCCCGGCAGGGCCTTTGGCAGATGCCGCAGCTTTTCGAGGGTCGGCGCGGAGTCGAGCAGCGCCTTTGTGTAAGGGTGCTGGGGGGAGCCAAATACAGCTTCTGTCGGTCCCTCTTCGACGATCCGGCCAAGATACATCACGAGGACACGATCGGCAAGGTAGCGGACGGTCATCAAGTCGTGCGAGATATAGAGGAATGAGCAGCCGCGCGACCGCTGGATGTCTTTGAGGAGGTTGAGGATTTGGGCTCGAATGCTGAGGTCGAGTGCGGCGGTCGGCTCGTCGCAGATCACTAGCGGGGGCTTAAGGGCAAGTGCTCTGCCAATCGCGACGCGCTGCCTCTGTCCGCCGCTTAGCTGGTGCGGATAGCGACCCACGAGCGCGGGATCGAGCCCGACCTCCTTAAAAATGTCGGCGGCGTCCCCCTCGCGGCCCACAATCTTCAGGGGCTCCAGGGCCGAGCGGGCAACGGGCCATCGCGGATCGAGGCTCGCATAAGGGTCCTGCCAGACCATACCTGCCTTTTCCGAAACCCTTTTCGGAGTCTGCGTGATGATCTCGCCGTTCAGTTCCACGCTGCCCGATTCGAGGGGCTGCAATCCAAGAATCACGCGTGCGAGGGTGGTCTTGCCGCACCCGGACTCGCCAACAACGGCCACTGTCTCGCCCTGCCGAACTAGCATCGAGACTCCGTCGAGAGCTCTGACAGTGCCCCCCGGCGATCGAAAAGCCACACTCGCGCCGGAAACCGAGACGAGCGGGGGGCTGGCGGTCATGACCGTGACCGGCTCCAAAGCAGGCGCTCGCTCAGTTTGATCATGAAGTCCCCGGAGTCGACGCTTAGGAGACGTGTGATCCGGTCCGAGCGTCGGATGCGAACTTCGTCGCCGCTCAGAAGATGCAGACGGATCTGTCCATCGGAAGAGAGAACGGCGTCCCCTTCCGCTTGTACGCCAAGTTTAATCATCGAATTGTCGGACAGGATGAGGGGCCGGGAGGTGAGGGTATGAGGCGCGATCGCGGTGAGAATCATTGCCTTCAGCCGAGGATCGACTATCGGACCACCAGCGGAGAGATTGTAACCGGTTGAGCCCGTGGGCGTGGCAACCAGCACGCCATCGGCAGGGTAGCTGGTGAGCGAATGGCAATCGACTGAGACATTGAAGGTCATCATCCTTGCCGTGACATCGCGCTGGAGGACGGTTTCGTTAAGCGAGTGGAGTGTCGCCACAACGTCTCCTCCACGTACGAGCTCGGTCTGGAGCATCATGCGCTCGTCAATAGTCGCCTGTCCGTCTAGAAACTGACTTAGGCAGACGCCCATCTCATCGCTGAGGCACTGGGTGACGAAGCCGAAGCGGCCGTAGTACACGCCGAGAATCGGGGTTCCCTTCTCAGAACAGATCGAGGCCGCCCGGATGAGCGTGCCGTCGCCGCCAAAGGAAATCAGCAGGTCGGCGTCTGCAAGTTTGGCTGGGGACAGAGCCGGAACGTCAAGGTGGGGGGCCGAATCTATGTCCGCCCCGATTTCGATGGAGCGCTCCTGCAAAAGCCGAACCGTGCGGCGCGCTGCTTCAACAGCGTCCGCACGGTGCGTATTAACCAACAGGTTGATTTGCAATTAGCCTTTCTTTATTCGCTTTGCGTCTGCTTCCGCTTTCTTGATTCGCGCCAGATTGGTCTTCATTTCGAAGGTTCCCGGCCCTTTCTTCAGGCCCATTTCGAGGACGGAGATCGCTTCCTTCCTTCGATTCAGCCGCTCAAGAGTTACCGCCAGATTATTATAAGGCTGAAGGAACTTGGAATCGCCCTTGATGGCTGCGCGAAACGAGGTTTCCGCTTCCATCAGGCTTCCCTGGCTGAGGTGGTAAAGGCCAAGCCCATTGTGGGCGATCGCATTCTTGGGATCCTGCTGGAGGATGATCTGGTAGTGCGACCGAGCCTGGACCCGCTCCTCAGCCTGCCACAACGCGTTGGCAAGGCTCACTCTGATCCCGAGGCGCCGGGGCTCAGATTTCAGAATTCGTTCCCAAAGCTCAATGGCACGAGGAACATTGGCTGATTTCGCCGAGGCGGCTGCAAGGTTTATCTTTGCGTCCATGCTGTTGGGATCGAGGCCCGCCCATTTGTCGAAGTAAGTGGCCGCCTGCTTGTAGTCGCCCCGCTGGTAGACGAGAAGGCCGAGATTACGCAGGACGTCGATGTCACTGCCATTGAGCTCGAGAGCGCGTCGGTAAGCCTGCTCTGCGCCCCTCTGATCGCTCCCCGACATCAGCACGCCCATGTTGAACCAGTATGCGGAGTTGTTGGCTTGCGACGTGGCGAGCTCGCGGTAGGTGCGCATGGCGGCCGACTTGTTGCCCAGTTTGGCGTAGTTTCCTGCGAGCACCATTCCCAGCTGCGAATCCGACTTGTCAAGGCTGTATGCCCTCTCAAGCATCGGCTGCGCCTTGTCGGCGCGGTTGACCTTTACGTAGGCGTAGCCCGCGTTCCTGGCAAAGGTCTTGTTATCGGCATTGAGGTTGGAGGCACGGCTGAAATAGTCGCCAGCCGCATCCACATTCCCGAGCGCTTCGTTGGCAACGCCAAGGTTATTGAGGACGAAGGCATCCCCAGGGCGTATTGCGTTCGCTTTAGCGTAAGCAGCGGCGGCTTCCGTATAGTGCTTCTTGGCCAGGTGGATGTTGCCCATGTTGTACCAAGGCTCAAACCGCGACGGATCCATTTCCGAAAGGGCCTGATATTCGACCAGCGCCTTGTCGGGCTGATCGGTTTGAACGTAGGCGGCACCGAGGTTATTTCGCACCTCAAGGTCGTCCTTTCTCATAGGCATGACCTTTTCGAGAACCTCGACAGCCTTCTGCGGCTCGCCGGTTCTCAAGTAAAGGAAGCCCAGCCAGGAGAGGATATCTGCCTGGTTTGGATTCTTTCCATAGAGCTCGATGAAGCTGCTCTTTGCTCCGTCAACATCCCCCGATCGATAGACCTTTACGGCTTCCGCGATCTGCTCGAGAACCTTTCGATCCTCTTGTGCACCGGCGACGAGCGCCAGGGCTAAGACCAATACAATTCCAATTGATTTCAACGCTTTCATGATTACAACCTTCGCTGCGTGAACTTATGCATTATATGTGCCAGACGAGCTGAACACAAAATTCACACCGTTTTAGACTCCATCTCGTTCCGAATAGAGCCCTCGTAAGCTTCGAACATTTCTGCCTGGCTGACCTGAAGTCGTGTTTCGCCAAACGTGATCGTCAAGCTATCCCCTGTTTTTTCAAATCTGCCAACTCGATGGCAATCCAACCCTCGCTCACGAGCCAATTTCTCCAGTGCTTCAAAGCCACCCTGCTGCCCGAGCCCGGCAATGACAAGTCCCGGAAACTCTCCAAACAATGCGGAGTCGATTCTCTCCGCTTCGACAATACCCGTGAGGTCGATGGCAACCGAACCTTTGCCCGCCAGCGCGATCTCGGCCGCGGCAACCGCCAACCCTCCTTCGCTGGCATCGTGAGCGCTTACAATAAACTTGGCTGAGGCGGCGATATTCAACACCTGGCAAAGGGCCAATTCAGCTGGAACGTCGGGGGGAACCGGCAGGCCCGCTTCAAGGCCGTAGATTTCAGCCAGGTATTCACTGGCGCCAAGGCCCCCATCCCTATGGTTTGAGAGCGGCACGCGGATTAAGGCAAGTTCGGCGCTCGCCTTCGGGGCCAGGGTCAAGGAATCTTCAGCTCTCTCCAGCACGCCAAGCATCCCGACCAGGGGAGTCGGAGGAATCGCGCCAAGGTCGCTCTCGTTGTAAAAGCTCACGTTTCCGCTCACCACGGGAGTGCCCATTATCTCGGCGGCGTTCGCGATGCCGCGAACGGCCTCTCGGAACTGCCAGTAGACCACCGGGTCCTGCGGACTGCCGAAATTCAATCCGTCCGTAATGGCCTTGGGCAGGGCGCCTGTGCAGGCCACGTTGCGCGCCCCTTCCACCACGGCAAGTTGGCCTCCGACGAAGGGGTCTGCCGCGACATATCGGGAGTTGCCGTCTATCTTTAACGCGAGACCCTTCTTCGTTCCCCGAGGGCTAATTACGGCAGCATCCGCTTGGCCAGGGAGGATCGCAGTTTGGGTTTGCACTTGCTGGTCGTACTGCCCGAACACCCATCCCTTGCTGGAGATATTGGGCGATGATAGGAGCTGCAAGAGGGCGATCTTTGGGTGAGCGACAGGAATGGTAGAAAGTTTCAAGGGCACTGCTGGCGTCGGCTCAATCGCTTCGGGCGAATAGGTCGGGCAATGATCCGTAAGAAGCTTGGGGTCGAGGTCAGCCTCGATCTTGCCATGTCGCGTAACGGCCACTCTGCTGGAAGCCGTCACGTGGCCGATGACCACCGCTTGCAGACCCCACTTGCGAAAGACCTCAATGACCTCTTGCTCCCTTCCCTTCTTGGCCACGGCAAGCATGCGCTCTTGGCTCTCGCTGAGCATCAATTCGTAGCCCGTCATGTCACGCTCTCGCATGGGTACGAGGTCGAGGTCGATCTCCATTCCGCAGCCGCCCTTGCTTGCCATCTCGATCGTGCTGCATGTGAGCCCTGCTGCGCCCATGTCCTGGATCGCGACAATTGCACCGATTTGAAGCGCTTCCAGGGTGGCTTCGATCACCAGCTTTTCGGCAAACGGATCGCCTATCTGAACATTGGGCCGCTTGGCCTCGCTTTCCTCATCGAGCTCAACGCTGGCAAATGTCGCGCCGTGAATTCCGTCCTTGCCGGTTGCGGAGCCGAGGTAGATAACGGGATTACCCTCTCCGGTCGCTGCTGCGGTGGTCATTTCATCGAGCCGCATGATGCCCACGCACATCGCATTCACCAGCGGATTTCCACTGTATTTAGGATGGAATCCGACTTCGCCGGCGACGGTCGGCACGCCCACGCAGTTGCCGTAGCCCGCAATTCCAGCGACCACGTGCTCAAACAGATATTTATTGCGCTGAATGATTTCGGGCGGCGCGTCCCCATCTCGAATCGGGCCAAATCTGAGCGAGTTTAGGCTCGCAATCGGCCTGGCTCCCATTGTCAGGATGTCTCGAATGATCCCGCCAACACCGGTAGCCGCCCCTTGATAAGGTTCGACCGCAGAAGGGTGGTTATGGGATTCGACCTTAAAGGTCACGCCCAGCCCGTCCCCGATATCGACCACACCGGCATTCTCCAGTCCTTGGCCCTCGATCGCATCTTTGTAGCGCTTGAAGAAAGCTAGGACGGGCCGCGAATACTTGTAGCCGCAGTGCTCGCTCCACATCACGGCGAACATGCCCAACTCGGTTAAAGTTGGTTCGCGCCCGAGCAGATCGAGAACCAACCGATACTCCTCATCGTTCAAACCCATGGATGAGTAGACTTCGGCGGTGATCGCGGGCATCGGTCAAATTATATCTGGATTGACCCTAATCGTGGTGCTTTCTGGGTGTGGGTCGGGGCGTCGTTGGGAAGGCACCTGGACGGGCGTCTTGGGGATCCAAAAACAGCCCGGTGTACTTGATCCGATTGCCAACTCGCAGAACAAGGTCGAGCTGCGGATTCTGGGCAACGGATCATTCCTGCTGCTGACGGAGAGCGTCGCCAAGTCGGGTGTCCTGAGAGCGGAGGGCGAAGTCGCATCGCTGGAGGTCGAAGAAGTGCTCGAGCGTCCGGTGGAGCCGTCGCTAAAGAAGAATTTCGATGAAATTACGATTCGCCGCATTGATGAAAACACCATCCTTTTTGAGGATGGTGATCTGATGATTCCAGGCCCAAACGGCATCAAACCGGCCAAGGTAACCCTCAAACGTCAAACGCAACCCGCCGAAACAGGGTAGCGTATCGATTACGCAATGGCTATTTGGATTCTAATCGGCGTTCTCGTTCTGATCGTCATCACGGCGATCGCGATGTACAACCAGCTCGTGTCGCTGCGGCAGCAGACGAGCAACGCGTGGGGGCAGATCGACGTTCAGCTCAAGCGCCGCTACGACCTCATACCGAACCTGGTCGAGACGGTCAAGGGCTATATGGCCCACGAGAAGGACACGCTCGAGCGCGTGATCCAGGCTCGAAACCAAGCCCTCCAGGCCACTGGCCCCGCCGACAAGGCCAAGGCTGAGGCGGCGGTGACTGGTGCCCTTGCCAACGTCTTTGCACTAACCGAGGCTTACCCCGACCTCAAGGCGAACGAGAATATGATGGTCCTGCAGGAGGAGCTCCGCAGCACGGAAAACAAGATCTCCTTCGCCCGCCAGTATTACAACGATATCGTGACCGCCTACAACACGAAGATCGAAAGCTTTCCTTGGAGCATCTTCGCCAGCAGCGGCGGATTTAAGCCGAAGGAACTCTTCGAGCTCGAGGACCCGACCCAGCGCGAGCCTGTACAGGTCAAGTTCTAAGATCCAGCCGAGACCAGCTCATGCCTCGAGAATGACTGTCACGGGCCCGTCATTCACAAGCTCTAGCTCCATGTGCGCGCCGAAGACGCCGGTCTTTACCGGGCATCCGAGCCCCCGCAGGGATTCGAGGAAGGACCCATATAGAGCTTCACCTTTTTCGTAGGGAGCGGATTCGATAAAGCTTGGGCGGCGGTTCTTGGCGGTTTCTCCGTAGAGCGTGAAATTGGAGACAGCTAAGACGGCAGGAGCTTCAGGCGCACCGAGCAGGTCTTTTAGCGACAGGTTCATCTTCCCATCCGCATCGGCGAAGATTCGAAGTCCGAAGACACGGTCGGCCATTTTTAGTGCAGTTGCCTCGGTGTCGTCGACATGGGCGGCGACCAGGACGACCAGGCCGGCACCGATGCACTCCCTGTGGATTTCTCGATCCACACCCGCCGCTATCGTGAGGGGAGGGAAGCACCGCACCTCTGCCATTGTGACCCTCTGGACCACTGCCCTCACTTGGCAGTCCTGCCGAAGAGCCTGGACACGCTGATCACGTCGCTGAAATTGCCGATCTTGGTCATGACGCTCTCCAGATGCTTGGTATCGGTTACGTCAATCGATACCTCGATCTCTGCGGTGTGATTTGAGAGCGTCTTGATCTTCGCCGCGGAGACGTTGGTTTTCGACTCTCCAAATATGGTGCTGATATCCATGAGCAATCCCTGCCGGTTTACCGTGATAATCTTTAACATAACCGCGAATGGGCTGCCATCGGCGGGCCATTCCAGGATGATCAGCCGCTCCGGCTCACTGGTCGTGTAATGGAGTGCGTTCGGGCATACCTTGCGATGGATCATGATGCCCCTGCCGCGTGTGACATAGCCGACCACTTCGTCGCCGGGCACCGGATCGCAGCACTTCGCCCGCTTGAGCATGACGTTTTCGATGCCGCTCGTAACGAGCGCAACCTTTCCTTCTCTTGTGCGTGAAGTGTGAATCTGGTCCGCTGAGGGCGAAGCCTGCTGCTCGCCACGCATCTTGTTCACGACGTTCTGCACCGAGACGAGCCCGGAACCGACCTTAGCCAGGACGTCCTGCCCGGTTTCGACACCGTGCAGTTGGGCAGCGACCTCGTTTAGTTTCTCTTCGCCGAGGAAGTCCTTCGGATCGAGCCCCATGCTGCGCAATTCCTTCTCCAGGGCATCGCGGCCCCGCGCAGAGTCTTCAACCTTGGTCAGGCGCCGGAAGTGTGAACGGAGCTTGGCCCTTGCATGCGCGGAAGTAACAAACTCAAGCCAGTCCAAGCTCGGCTGCGCGTTTGACCTCGTGATGAGCTCGACAACATCGCCGTTCTGAAGCTGGGTGCTGAGCGGCACTATCGAAGCGTTGACCTTCGCGCCAACAACCTTCATGCCAAGCTCGGTATGAACCCGGAACGCGAAATCGATCGGTGTTGCGCCCTTGGGAAGATCGATCACGTCGCCCTTCGGAGTGAACACGAAGACCTGCTCAGAGAACAAGTCGGTTGACAGCGAGCGCAGAAAGTCGCTGCTGCTCATCGCATCGCTCGACCAGTCGAAGAGCTGCTGCCTAAGCTGGGTGAGCTTTGCGGACTCAGGCGCGCTTGCCTTGCCTTCCTTGTAGGTCCAATGCGCGGCAACCCCATACTCGGCGATCTCGTGCATCAGCTTCGTTCTAATCTGAACTTCCAGTGGCTCTCCATTGGGGCCGACCACTTTGGTGTGGAGCGACTGGTAGCCGTTCGGCTTGGGCTTGGCGATGTAGTCATAGAAGAGGCCCGGAAGCGGCATGAAGAGCTCGTGGACCGCGCCGAGCGCCAAGTAGCAGTCGGAGGTTGATTCGACGAGCACCCTAATCGCCAGCAGGTCGTAGATTTGGTCGAACTGCAGGCCCTGCTTCACCATTTTCGTAAAGATGCTGTAAAGGTGCTTGGGCCGGCCGCTGATTTCTACCGACTGCAGTCCGCGCTCTGCCAGGTGCGATTTTAGGGACGCTATCGCATCCTGGAGGTCCTGCTCGCGCTCAGCCCGCCTCTTGCCCACGAGGTCGATGACCTGCTGATACTCCGTCGGATGGAGGTGCTTGAACGCCAGGTCTTCGAGATGCCACTTGATCTGCCAGATCCCTAGCCTCGCAGCAAGGGGGGCATAGATGTCGAGGGTTTCATTCGCGATTCTGGTGCGCTTATCGGGCGGCAGCGAATCCAGTGTGATCATGTTGTGGAGCCGGTCCGCGAGCTTGATGACCATGACGCGGAAGTCCTTCGCCATGGCTAGGAGCATCTTGCGGAGGCTCTCTCCTGCCCGAGCAACTTCGGCCGCGGCTCGCTGCCTCGCGGTGCTGCTCTCGATGGGCTTGAACTTGAGCTTGGTCACGCCCTCGACGAGCATCAACACCTCGTCACCGAAGATCTGGGATATCTGTTCTTGGGTTATCGGCGTATCTTCGAAGACGTCGTGCAGCAGCGCGGAGACAATGCTGTCGTCGTCCATATGGAGATCGGCGAGGATCTCGGCGACCGCCAGGGGATGAGTGATGTAATCGTCGCCAGAGCTGCGTTTCTGGCCCTCATGGGCACGCTCCGCGACATAGTAGGCGTGCCGAATACGCTCGATATTGGCGCTAGGGCGGTTTTCAGAGACGGTCTTAAGCAGTCGCTGGAGGTCGCGCGGCTCCTTCCATTGCTTGTCAATCGTTAAGAGCGCGGCCATCGATACAGTCTCCGGCGGCTCAGATGGCTGCCGGATTCAAGTATATCTTTCGGCTAGTGAATCGGGCTCGGGGAGGCGGCTTGACTCACGGCTTTGGGCTTTTCAGAGCCTAGCAGATTCAACACTTCCAGCTCGCGCTTCCGTGAGATTCCGACTATTGGAGGGCCCTCTGGCCGTTCATCGCGGAACCAAGCGAGCGTATCGAGGATCGTATCCTCCAGCGGCCGATGGCGAAGGCCTAATTTAACCGCGCGAGAGATATCGATCTTCGACATCCCATCACCGGCTCCATCGTAGGGATTGACGAGCGGCAGGTCTGTCCAAGCCTCCACACCATTCTCGATCAGAAAGCTGATCGGCGCTTCGACGAGTGTCGCCTGCTCGCCGAGGGCGCGGTTGCAGACATTCAAAAACTCCCCAAGATTAAGGCGCCCGGGCGGGCCGCTTGCGTTGAATATGCCAGTCGCTTCGCCTTCGACCAATGAAAGCGTCCATTCGGCGAGGTCGCGCACATCGATGAATTGCACCGGCTGGTCAAGGCGGCCCGGCACCAGCACCTCGCCCCCGTCCGCCGTTCTCGAGACCCAGTAGGTGAAGCGATCCGTCTTGTCCCACGGGCCGACGATCAGCCCCGGCCGAAGGATCAGTGCCCTGCTTCCATAGCCTTCGGAAACGGCCTGCTCGCAAAGCACCTTGAGCGGGCCGTAGGTTTCCCAGTTGATCGTTTCGGTGGCCCTATCTTCGAGCGAGCCCAGGGCGGCATTCTCGTCGATGCTGTCCGCGCCATGATCCGAATACACCGAAATCGTGGAGATAAACGTGTAATGCGGCACTCTTTCTCGCAGTGCATGAACCGATTGCTCCACGATCCTCGGCACATATCCGCAAGTGTCGATCACCGAATCCCACTCGCGGGCGCCGAGCACTCCGAGCCCGCCATCGCGGTCGCCCAATATTTCCTCGGCCCCATCAAACAAGCCGAGATTGCTCTGCCCCCGATGGAAGATAGTGACCTCATGCCCGCGTACCAGGGCGCTTTCAACGATGGCCCGGCCGACGAAGACCGTGCCCCCCAAGACGAGAATTCTCACGTGCACAAGCCTACCGAATACAATCTTAGAATCGAAGAACGCTATTCGCCTTTGGACGAGCTTTGGGAATTGCTTGTGTCTATCCCGCCGGGCAGGTGCGTGAGCTACGGCGAGCTTGGCCGAGCTTTGCCGCATCCTGCGAGCGGCTACATGGTTGGCCGTTGGATGGCTCAGTGTCCGGATGGGCTCCCGTGGTGGCGTGTTGTGGGCAAGGACGGACACCTGCCGATCCACAAGCGGGACCCACAAGCCGCCGTCGAACAACATCGCAGGCTAGAGGAAGAGGGCGTGTCCCTTGTAGAGGGCTCAGTGGACATGGCTATTTTCGCGTGGAAGCCAGAGTAGATCGCTGGGGCGGATTTATCGCTAGCGATCCGGGAACGCCGAACCGGACTTCGAAAGGCGATTCAGCCATTAGCCATCAGCCATCAAATATCGACAATGATTGGCACTCTCCCTGGTAAACTGCCAAGCATAGCGGGCTGCCCCGCATGTTGCAAAAGGAGCACTCAAGAAATGAAAATCAAACCCCTTCATGATCGACTGATCGTTGAAGCCGCTGCCAAAGAAGAGAAATCGGCCGGCGGCATTATCCTTCCCGATGGAGCCCAAGAAAAGCCACAAAGAGGCAAGGTTCTCGCAGCCGGCCCCGGCAAGACGCTTGATAGCGGCAAGCTCGCGCCGATCGACATCAAAGTAGGCGAGACTGTGCTCTACGGCAAGTACAGCGGAACTGAAGTCACCGTGGATGGCGCCGACTACATTATCCTCCGCGCGGAGGACGTTCTGGCGGTGGTCACTGGCGTTCGCGAGACGGCTGGCGCAGGAGCGAAATAACCATGGCTGCAAAGGATATCAAATACACCGACGAGTGCCGGAGAGCGCTCGAAGCAGGCGTGGACAAGCTGGCCAACGCGGTGAAGGTCACACTCGGCCCGCGTGGCCGCAACGTAGTCCTCGAAAAGAAGTTCGGCTCCCCGTCGGTCATTAATGACGGCGTCACAATTGCCAAAGAGATAGAGGTCGAAGACCGCTTCGAGAACATGGGCGCGCAGCTCATTCGAGAGGTCAGCAGCAAGACCAACGACAATGCGGGCGACGGGACGACCACTGCAACCGTTCTCGCTCAAGCCATCTTCAAGGAAGGCATCCGGAATGTCGCTGCGGGCAGCAACGCTACCCAGATCAAGCACGGCATCGAGAAGGCGACCGACGCCATCGTCGCGGAACTGAAGAAGATGAGCGTTCCAGTGAAGGGCTCGGCAGGCACCAAACAGGTTGCCACTGTCAGCGCGAATGATGCAGAAACCGGCGAACTGGTCGCCAAGATCATCGATATTGTTGGCAAGGACGGCGTCGTCACGGTCGAGGAGAGCAAGGGTCTCGAAACCACCCACGAGATCGTCGAGGGACTGCAGTTCGACAAAGGATATATGTCGCCCTACTTCGTCACCGACGCACAGCGCATGGAAACGATCTATGAAGAGCCGTACCTGCTGTTCTTCGAGAAGAAGATCTCGAACGTGCAGGAGCTCGTCGGCCTGCTCGAAAAGGTGCTCAGGCTCGGACGCCCGATGGTGATTGTTGCCGAAGACGTCGAGAACGAAGCCCTCGCCACGCTGGTCTTGAACCGGCTCCGAGGCAACCTTCCTCTCGCCGCGGTCAAGGCGCCCGGATTCGGAGATCGTCGAAAGGCGATGCTCGAAGATATGGCGATTCTCACGGGTGGCCAGTTCATCAGCGAAGAACTCGGCATTAAGCTGGAAAACGTCACGGTAGAGATGCTCGGCACCTGCCAGAGGATCGTCGTGACGAAGGAAACGACCACCATCGTCGGTGGCAAGGGTCAAAAGACCGCCATTCAGGGCCGGGTCAACCAGCTCAAGAAGCAGATTGATACTACCGATTCCAGCTACGACAAGGAGAAGCTTCAGGAGCGCCTTGCCAAGCTTTCGGGCGGCGTTGCCGTCCTGAAGGTCGGTGCCGCGACGGAGACTGCACTCAAGGAAAAGAAGGCGCGCATCGAGGACGCTTTGGCGGCAACTCGGGCAGCCCTCGAGGAAGGCATCGTGCCCGGCGGAGGAGTTGCCCTGGTCCGTGCGGGACGGGTGCTGGCAGGCATGATGTCGGATGGCGAAGGCAAGAAGGCCAAGGGAACTGAGCTGGACGGCGACGAAAAGATCGGCGTACGCATCGTGGCGAAGGCCATCGAGGCACCGCTCTGGACGATCGCAGAAAACTCTGGAGCGGAGGGCTCGGTGGTGGTCGAGAAGGTTCGATCCGGCAATGGGGTGGGGTTCAATGCCGATTCGCTAACCTACGAGGACCTTGCGAAGGCAGGCATCGTCGACCCGACGAAGGTTGTGCGCATGGCTCTCCAGAACGCGGCCTCGATCGCGGGCCTGCTTCTGGTCACGGAGGCAGCGGTCGCCGAGATCCCTGAGCGGGAAGACGAAGGGCACCACCACTAGAGCCGTTACGCTTCCGATCAACGGCAACGAGCCCTGCAACGCAGGGCTCGTTTTTTGTGAACAGACGCAGCAGGCAAGTCCTCGAAAACTTGGACATCTGACAGCATTCCCTTTGGGGAACACGGGCGACCCGTTCTCCGCCTTACGATTGCATTCAGTATTCGAAAAGGAGAGAGAACAACATGTCACACACGCTATACGCGTCCTTTGCCACCACATCCGATGCTGAGCGAGCCGCAGGCGCTTTGCTCGATCATGGCCTTCGCGCCGAGGATGTCAGCTTTATCGCCAACGAGAGTTACAGGCCGCCCAACGATGCTGTCGTCGTCGACAGCCCGCAGGGCGCCGTCGTCTACACCGACACGGTCGATGTGGACGCTGTCAAGGAATCGAATGAGGCCGAGCATGCGGCCAAGGCCGGGATCAGCACCACCACTTCGGCCGACGTTGCGTCTGGCGCGGCAAAGGGCGTCGGCGTGGGAGCGGGAGTCGGAGTGCTTGCCGCCGCTGCCGCTCTGTTTCTTCCCGGAGTCGGCTGGGTGCTGGGTGGCGGAGCTCTAGCAACCGCACTCATTGGTGCTGCGGCAACGGCTGCGGCGGGAGCGGCGGCTGGCGGCGTCTACGGCTACCTAAAGGATCAGGGTCTGCCGGATGAGGCGATTGTCAGCTACACTTCGACCCTCAATGAGGGTGGCGCCATTCTTTCGGTGCGATGTCCGTCTGAGAACGTGGACGAGGCCACCATCCAGGGCGTGCTTGCCAAGTATGGGGCGACGAACGTGAACCACTACGGCTCCATGCCGATGCAGGACGTGGCGTAGGGAGAGCGTTGAGCGTTAAGCGTTGAGCCTGGTCAATGCTTAACGCTTCAACGATTCATTCCTTCCGATATCCCGGCCGGTTCGGTTGCCCCCGGACGCCGCCACTCGTTTGTGCGGTTCCATCGGCCGCGACTTGTGGCCCAGGATCGGCAGGTTGCGGGGCTCTCTGCTTGCCATCTTTGCCTTCGGAGACGAGTGCGACAAGTCGGTCGAACTCGAAGGGTTCTTTTGCCTTCGATTTCGCTTCCTCGTATTCCACGAGGCCGCTCTCGATCAGCTTCACGAGAGACTGGTCGAGGGTTTGCATTTTGGATCTAGCTCCAGTCTGGATCAGCGATCCGATCTGGTAGCTTCGATTTTCACGAATAAGGTTTCGAACGGCGTTGGTTGCCAGGAGGGTTTCGAAGGCTGCGATGCGCCCGGTTCCATCCTTTCGTTTGACCAAGGTTTGCGAGATCACGCCAACGAGGTTCACGGACAGCTGCATTCTAATTTGCTGCTGCTGGTGAATCGGAAACACGTCGATAATCCGGTCCACGGTCTGCACGGCATCGACCGTGTGCAGGGTGGCAAAGACGAGGTGACCCGTTTCTGCCGAAGTGATCGCCTGATGGATCGTCTCCAGATCGCGCATTTCACCGACCAGGATCACGTCGGGGTCCTGCCGGAGAACGTACTTGAGCGCGTTGTAAAAGCTATTGGTGTCCTCGTAAAGCTCCCGCTGATGAACGAGCGCCATTTTGTCCTCATGCACGAACTCGATTGGGTCCTCCACGGTCACGATATGGACGCCCTGAGTGCGGTTTATCCTATCGATCATAGCCGCCAGGCTGGTGGACTTTCCGGACCCCGCAGGGCCGGTCACCAGCACCAGGCCACGAGGCTTGGTGATGAAATCGTAGGCAGCGGGAGGCAGCATAAGCTCCTCCATGGGTTGGATGTCGAATGGGATGACTCGAAAAGCGGCCTGCGTGTGGCTCCGCTGTTGGTAGGCGTTGCCCCTAAAACGAGCGAGACCCTCAATTTCAAGAGCGAAGTCCAGGTCGAGATCCTTGTGGTACCGTTCGACCTGCTGGGGAGTGAACATGCTGAAGAGCGCCTCTTCGAATTCCTTTGCCTTGTAATGGGGCTCGTCCAGCTCTTGAAGATCTCCGAAAACCCTGACATAGATCTTGCCAGTGTCGCATTTGAAATGAAGGTCCGAGCCACTCATTTCGACGCAGATCCGTAAATACTCTTTAACTGATCGCATCGCTAGCCTCCACCAACCCCATATTCTGCGCCCGACGAGCGAAGTCCCCGGGCTGCGAGCACTTGGCATAGGCATGCTCGTAGTCGATTCTGCCTTCCTTGACAAGTCGGAGCAGATCGGAGTCAAGCGTCTGCATGCCCAGCTCGCCCCCCGTTTGGATATCCATGTAAATCTGGTGCGTCTTGCCCTCGCGAATGAGCATTCGGACGGAAGGGGTAGCCACGAGCGCTTCGAAGGCGGCGACCCTTCCCTTTCCATCCCGCGTCGGAATGAGCGATTGGGAGAGGATGCCTTGCAGGGTGACGCTGATCTGGGTTCGGATCTGCTCTTGCTGGTCGGGAGAAAAGACGTCCACGATTCGGTCGATCGTCTGTGCGGCATCCACCGTGTGAAGCGTGGAGAACACAAGATGGCCGGTTTCGGCGGCGGTGATCGCGAGCATGATGGTCTCCAGGTCGCGCATTTCGCCGACGAGGATCGTATCCGGATTCTGGCGCATCACGTGCTTGAGTGCCTCTTTAAAGGCGTAGGTGTCAGTCCCGAGTTCGCGCTGGTTGATCACGCTCAACTGGTCGAGATGGACGTATTCGATGGGGTCTTCGATGGTCATCACGTGGCAGCGCTGGGTCTGGTTGATGTGATGGATCATCGCGGCGAGCGAGGTCGACTTGCCCGATCCCGTCGGGCCTGTCACCAGAATCAAGCCTCGCGGCAAGAGGGCAAGCTTCTTGCAGACCTGCGGCATCCGCAGCTCGTCAATCGTGCGAATTTTGTACGGGATCACGCGGAAGACGGCGCCGAGCTTGTGCCGCTGCCAAAACATGTTGACCCGGAACCGCGCCACGCCCTCGACATAGTAGGAAAGGTCGAGCTCCTTCTCTTCGTAGAGCCGCTTCTTACGCTCTTCGCTGAGGACGCTCGTAAGCAGAGCCTCGGCCTCGGCCGCACTGAGCGCTGGGTAATTCGACCTGACCAGCTCGCCGTGAATACGCATGATCGGGGGCTGCCCGGCCTTTAGGTGCAGGTCGCTCGCATCCTTGCCCACAAGGTCGCGCAAAAGGTCGTCGATTTTGACGCTCATGAGTTTCTCCACGCCATTCTATTCTAGTAGCTTGGCGCGATGCTACATTGAAGCGGACATTGTGCGACTCGGCTTCCGAGCGCGGCCTATCGCCTCGCCGGAAAGGTGACCCGGACTGCCGCCATGCCAGTCAGTTCCTTCTCAATCCGAAGCTTTGCGAGCGATTGCTTCGCTCGGACCAGCGCCTCATCGATGTCTACGACCTGGGGTGCTTCTTCAAGATATCGAATAAGAAGCTGCTGCCTCTTAGCCTTCAGCTCGATGATCTGCAGTTCGATCTCTCCGATCAGCCGCGATTGGCGAACTTCCGATGGTCCCTTCCAACTCACTTCCGAAGCACCCGGCTCGAGCTTCTTGATTGACGCCAGAAGCTCTGCGACGCGCTTTTCGGGGATCAGAACGAGGACACCCTCGCGCTCTGTCAATTCAGGTCCGCCGAACTCCGAATAGGAACGCACAGAGGCTGCCGCTCCGTTGACAAGATCTTCCAGCTCCGACTTCCCGAGGGGGGAATTGCGATCCGAAATCGAGATTAGAACAAGACGAACATCCGGCGCAGCCTGACTTGGCGCTGGCGGCGACACGGGCTGCAGCCCCATCGGATCGCCTTCCAATTGCTCCGACGTTGACCCTCGAATCTCTCCGGTCAGGGGAGATGGGGGACCAAGGGTAGTAACTTGACTTGGCTGCAATTCCCCACTAGCGAATTGAAAGAAAGGGAACAATGATGCGAACAGAGAGGCCGGATCCCCCTCGATCTTTGGGCCGGGCTCCGCTTTCTCCTCAGGGCTGGCAGCGGGCGCCTTCGGGACCTCTTGCGTAAGAACGGGCGGGGCACTGGAACTTGGGCCAGGGCTGCCCGATCCCAGAAACCGCAAAACACCGAAAACGACTGCGCCCCCGACGACCATGCCAGCAGCCATCCACAGCGCATGCCGCGCCCAGCGTGCCTTGGAAACGATTGCGCCCACAAGATCACTATACGTCAGCACGGCCCAGAGTGACACTCGGTGCGCCTAGCGTCGCAATAGCTGTTTGAGCTCGGAGGCGACTCCGGCGTAGTTGAGCGCGGTCTCCTCGGTAATCACGCCCGCCTTCACGTAGCGCACAAGCGACTGGTTCATGGTCTGCATTCCCCAGAAGGTGCCTTCGTTCATGGCGTGGTAGAGGTCTGAGAAGTGGCCGTCCTCGATGAGCTTGCTGACGGTGGGGGTGCAGATGAGAATCTCGTTTGCGACGACACGCCCCTGGCCATCCGCTCTCGGAACGAGTTTTTGCGCGATGATGGCCCTAAGCGAGCCGGACAGGCGCAGGCAGAGGTGGTTCTTCTCGTGCGGTGGGAACATGTTGACGATACGGTCCATCGTCTCATAGGCGCTGGCGGTGTGGACGGTGGTGAAGACGAGGTGCCCGGTTTCTCCGGCTTGGAGGGCGACATTCATGGTGGTGACGTCGCGCATTTCTCCGATGAGGATTACATCTGGCGCTTCTCGGACGACGGCACGGAGGGCAGGGTTGAAGTCCTCGGTGTCGATTCCAATCTCGCGCTGGGTGAGGTAGGCCTGCTTGTCCTGATGCACGAATTCAAGCGGGTCCTCGATCGTCACGATGTGGCAGGGCCGATTGATATTGATCAGGTCGATCATCGCGGCGAGGGAGGTTGTCTTCCCGCAGCCGGTGGGTCCGGTGACCATGATCAGGCCGAGGCGATGCTTTGTGAGCTCGGCCAAGACGGGCGGGAGGCCAAGCTGCTCGAGGGAGAGAATCTGGAGTGGGATGACCCGGCAGACGATGCCGAAAGTGCCCCGCTGCATATGGATGTTCGCCCGGACGCGGCATTTATCGCCGACGGCGAAGGCGAGGTCCATCTCCATGTGCTCCTCGAATTTCTTCTGCTGCTTTTCGTTCATGATCTCCGAGATCATTCGCGCGGCGTTTTTGGCGTCGATGACGGGCCAATCGCCGGGCAGCGGCTTGATAAGGCTGTGCTGCCTCATTTTGGGTACGGATTCGGCCTTGACGAAGACGTCGGAGGCTCGCTCGTGGTAGCCGATCTCGATCAGCTCTTGAAGATTAATGCTCGCTGCATCGCGCATGGGGTGGAAACTCTCCTCGAATCAACGCTTGCGGGTGCTCGCCCGAAGCAGGGCCAAGTATACCAAGACCCCTGCTGCGGCGGCAGCCACTCCAAGGAGGACGTAAAAAAGGACCGGTGAAGTTTGATTCGGTCGTTCAACAGTCGGGCTGGCGGGCTTTTCGAACTTCTCAGGGATGTCTAGCTGGCGCGGATCCTGCGTCAGTAGCTTGATCCGGTATTCGAGCATCGGTAAAGGGCCGCCTTCTGATCGCAGGGCCTCGATCTCGAATGCGCCGGGCCGGGCATAGCGGCCGATATCACCCTCGTAGCCCTTCTCGCCGTTAAGTGTTATGTGAATTCCTTGTATCGTGTAGGGAGCAGGGGCGCCGGCAAAGGCCTTGGCCAAGGGGGCAAGACGGTAGAGGCGGGCCCTCTCGTCGACCAGGCCCACGATGCCAAACCTTGCGGCCAGCGTCTTATCCTGTGCACGCTGAATATATTCGATGGTCGCCTGCCTTCCAAGGAGCTGCGAGAGCTTGCTGATCTGCTCGGTGAGAAGTTCGGTCGGGTAGCCAGGCTTTCCCGTGCGGATTTCCACCAGCTCGCCGCCCTGCCGGGCCTGGACCGTTACAATGACGTCCGGGCGCATCGTCAGGAAGAGGCTCAGATCGCCCTTCGGCGTCGTGGGTTGCTGTGCGGCCAGGTTCACGCCCAAAGTGGCTGCGAGCAGGGTCAACAGCGGAATCGGCACTCGCATTCGCAAAAAGGGTACCTGCCGGCCGGAACCTTACTGACAATCACGCGTAGTAACTGGGACGGGTGAGCATCTGGCCCCGACCTTCCGAAAACTTAACCAGGCCAAACTTGCGGGGCTTGGCAGTCGTCCATAACGAGATACGCGTATAATGTCGGGATTCCGCCGGAGCCATGGCACGAAACAATGAATGAAGCCGAACTGATACATGATGCCCAGCACGGGCTGTATATCACGCCTGAAGGTTACAAAATCCTCCAGGCTGAGCTGGAGCACCTGACAATGGTCAAGCGCCCGGAAATTGCTGATCGCATCCGCGAGAGCCAGCAGCACGGCGAATTCAGCGAAGACAACAACGAGCTCGATGAGGTCAAGTTTGAGCAGGCGATTGTGGAAACGCGGATTGCCGAGCTCAAGACGATCTTCGGGAATGCCCAAATCCTTGACCGCAAGAGCATTCCCACGGACTTCGTCGGGCTGGGCTCCAAAGCCAAGGTAAGGGATCTGGAATTTGGCGATGAATTTGAGATAAGGTTGGTTTCGAGCGTGGAAGCCGATCCGAACCGGGAGCTCGTGAGCAATGAGTCCCCGATGGGTACAGCGCTAATCGGTGGCAAGGCCGGCGAGGAGATCGCTTTCATCGCGCCGGAAGGCAAGAAGCGCTACAAGATCCTTGCGATCAGCAAGTAGCTATCTCAAGGTCGCCTTTCCGCTTTCGACGCAATCGGGTGCCGGAACGCCGCCGCGAAGCATCTGCGCGACCTTCTTGAGCCACTCCTGTCGGGCCTGTGCGAGACAGAGAAGGTTCTGCAGGGCCAGGCCTTTTATCGGCGCTTCGACAGGCTTTTCCGCTTCAACCTCGCGCTCAAGCTCGAGGATTAGCTGCTTGTTCTCAGCCATCCAGTTTTTCACGATCTTCAGCTGATCGGCTAGGCGAAGCCGGCCCAAGAAAAACGCACGGGTGCGGAGTGGGTCCACCAGCATGGCAAATTCGCCTCTGTCGGGAGGGAAGATGAGCCAGCTCTGCAAGACCGCTTCGCCCTGGGGCGTGAGCTCGTATTCCGTTCTCTCGCGGTTCGGAACCCCCACCCGCCGTGCCTCGCGGAGCAACAGGTCCTGCTCCAAACGGCGCAGAACGCGGTAGACCGATCCACTCTCAGAGCTCCAGCGACCCCCGCGCATTCGATTCATCTGCTTACGCATGGCATATCCCGAATTCACGTTGTCGCCTACCATCGCGAGAATCATGTACTCGAGTTCACTGTAAGGGCCGGAGTAGGACATAGTTTTCCAATTTTGCTAATTAGGCGCAATCCACTTTAACAGAATCTTGGCGTCTGCACAAGGCCGCACGGGAAATAACCGAGGTATATTGAAATATCCCGTATCCGCCGAGCCCACCGTCGGGCGTCAGAATATGTCCAAAAGCAGCATCAAAAATGGAAGGCCCTAAGAATCCGCCGCCATCCGCAGGCGGCGCACCCCCTATTCCGCGCTCGCCACGAGGAGTGAAAACTTTCTTTGTGGATGTCGTGCGCGAAATGAAGAAGGTGACCTGGCCAACGCGCTCCGAAACCAACCGCATGACCGGCATCGTCCTCGCCGTGTGCGCTTTGGTCGTCGGCATTCTGACGGCGCTAAACATTGTCGTCGGAACACTCATGAATATTTTGACCGGAGCCGGCAAGTAACCCATGGCAAAGAGCTGGTATGCCGTCCACACCATCGCCGGGCACGAGAACAAAGTAAAGGACGTGCTCACCCGTCGCTCTCAGGTCGAGGGCTACTGGCTGCGCGACATCTATGAGATTCTCATCCCCACCGAAACAGAGCTTCAAACTCGCGGCGGCAAGCGCGTCGAACGCGAAAGAAAAGTCTTTCCCGGCTATATCCTGGTCCAGATGGACCTCACCGATGACACTTACAAGCTGGTGAAATCCACCAGCGGCGTCACCGGCTTCGTCCAGAGCGGCAACAAGCCGGTACCTCTGGAAGAATACGAGGTTCGCCGCATCATGACGAACCTGGAAACGAGCAAAGAGGCGCCGAAGGTGTCCTGGCAGAGAAACGACGCGATCCGGGTGGTCGAAGGTCCATTCAGCGACTTCAGCGGCAAGATCGAAGAGGTCAACTCTGACAAAGAGACCCTCAAGGTGCTCATCAACATTTTCGGCCGCGACACTCCGGTCGAGCTGGAATTCAACCAGGTCGAGAAGCTGTAGCCTATTTCGGCGAGCTGAAGCTTGGAGACAGGTCGCTCGCTGGGTGGTCGGTCAGGCGGTTCAGATTGCTGCCTGTGAGCCCCATCGAATAGATCTCCTCGTTGCCATCCCGGTTGCTCACAAAGAGAATGCCGCCGGCAAGGAAACCGGTCCGGGGCGTCTTGTCGATGGATACATTGGTGGTCAGTCTTAGCGGGTCCGTGCCATCGACGTCCATGGTGTAAATCTCGCCATTGGCTTCCTCCCGGTCACTCACGAACACGATCTTAGTGCCTTCAAAGCTGAAAACCGGCTGCGTGTCGGCAAAGGCGTTGACCGTGAGGTTAGCCTGCAAGGTGCCATCCGCATTCATGATGTAGATCTCCGGGTTGCCGTCCCGTACGCTCGTGAAGACGATCTTGAGACCGCTCGGGCTGATCGCGGGGAGTGTGTCGGCGGCGGGATCGTTCGTGAGCCTCATAGGATTCGAGCCATCTACATCCATGATGTAGATCTCGTCGTTCCCGTCGCGATCGCTGCTAAAGACAATCTTGGTGCCATCTTTCGAGAGCATGGGCGTACGGTCGGATCCCGCGTCGTTGGTTAGCCTGGTCTGGTTGGTGCCGTCTGGTGACATCGAGTAGATCTCGTCGTTCCCGTCGCGGTTGCTCTGGAAAACGATCAGACTGCCGTCGGAGGCACTGAAGGGATTGTCGTCGACGAAAGCATTATTGGTGAGCCGGAAAAGAGTGTTCGTGCTTGCGTTCATCCGGTAGATCTCGCGATTTCCGTCGCGGTCGCTGCTGAAAACGGTGTCATCCAATGTCGGAATGAGCTCACACCCATTGCCGCCGCATCCCGCGGCGATGGCCGCCAAAGCCGCATACTTCGCGATGCCGATGATCGCCTTTGCCGAGCCAACTCTTCCCTTTAAATTCATCCTTGTCACACTCCCGAGATACAGGTTGATGCTAGCACATGGGACGCCCTTTTGGGGAATCCCACGCCTGCCGCTTCAATGATTCTTCTTGAGTTGGACGGACGGTCTTTGTTTTCGATCCCACGATTCCGCTTCTCGGTTCAAACTGCGTTACAATAAGGCAGCGGGATTCAGTCCCGATCCGTCCTCACACTATGCCCATGGCCGCCCTCAAATCGCCGGTACGCTGGATCACTCCTGCCCGAATTGAAGCTGAGGAGATATCGCTTCAGAACGAGCTTTCGATCCCGCGCATCCTCGCGGCCGTACTTATCCAGCGTGGGTTTAGTGACCCTGCGGCGGCTTACAAATTCCTGAATCCGAGCCTCGATCACCTGCACGATCCCTCGCTGTTGCCCGATTACCAAGAAGCCATTCACGAGATTCTCGGTGCGCGAGAGCGAAAAGAGAAGATTTTTGTGCACGGGGATTACGATGTGGATGGCGTTACGAGCGCCGCCCTGTACTCCCGCTTTCTCACCAAGATCGGCTGCGACGTGCACGCGCACGTGCCGCATCGGATGAAGGAAGGATATGGCATTCATGAAACCGCTGTCCTCGATGCCCAAGCGACCGGCGCCAAGCTCTTTCTAACCTGCGACTGCGGCATCAGCGCACATAAGCAGGTAGCTCTCGCCAAGCAGCTCGGCATGCGCGTGGTGGTCACCGACCATCACACGGTGGGCGAAGAGCTTCCCGATGCGGCGGCGGTGGTCAACCCCCATCGCAAAGGGTCCAAATATCCTTTCCCGGAGATCAGCGGCGCCGGGGTCGCCTTTAAGCTCTGCGAGGGCCTGACCCGCGAGCTCGGCCACAGCAAGGAGCATTATTGCCGCGCCTACCTGGATCTGGCCGCGCTAGGAACCATCGCCGACGTCATGCCTTTGCTCGACGAAAACCGGGTCATCGCAAAGTTTGGCCTCGAGCGAATCAAAGACACGAAGAAGGTCGGATTGCAGGCGCTTCTGCGAGAAACGGAGCTCCTCGACGGACCGCAGCCGCTCACCACGCGGCATGTGGGGTGGGTGCTCGGCCCCCGGCTCAATGCGGCGGGGCGGATAGACGACGCCGCTCTGGCACTACGCCTCTTGCTGGAAACGGATGAGATACAAGGTGCATTGATTGCCCGCCAGATCGAGCAAATCAACAGCGACCGCAAGACGGAGCAGCAGAAGATTCTAGACGAGGCGATCGAAGTCGTCGAAAGCGAGGGGCTGCATGAGCGCAACGTCATCCTCGTCGCCCGTCCGGACTGGCACCCGGGGGTCATCGGCATTGTTGCGGGCCGGCTCGTCGAGCAGTTCGGCCGCCCTGCATTTGTTGCCTCGATCGATCCTGAGTCCGGCCAGTGCAAGGGTTCAGCTCGGACAATTCCGGGGTTCAACCTTGCTCAGGCCATCCACAAACACCAGCACCTGCTGCTCTCAGGCGGCGGCCACGCAATGGCCGCCGGTTTCTCAGTCCATGTGGATCAGGTTGCGGAATTGGCTGCCGCGCTTCACGAATATGCCGGGTCAATCCTCACCGCGGAAGACTTCGTGATCACCGTTCAGGCCGACTTGGAGGTTCTTTGCCCAGAGATTGACCACGCTTCTGTCGAAGCGATTTCGCTGATGCAGCCGTTCGGCTGCGAGAATCCGGCTCCAACCTTCCTCGCCCGCGGCATGAGCTTTGTGCAGGTGACCCCAACGAAGAAGCCCGAACACGCTCAAGCCATATTGAGAGAGGGCGACGGGCTAGCCGTAAATTGCGTAGGCTTCGGGCTTGGAGAGCGAATGGCTGAATTGCCTTCGGGATTTGAGGCCGACGTGCTCTTCCAGCCGGAAATAGACACTTGGAACGGCAACCGGCGGCTCAAGTGGGTGATCAAGGACTTTGCGGCGGTGCCCGCTATTTCCCTACGATGAGAGTAAGCCGGAAGAGAACGCCACCACGGCGAT
Source organism: Fimbriimonadaceae bacterium (assembly GCA_049276675.1). GTDB lineage: Bacteria > Armatimonadota > Fimbriimonadia > Fimbriimonadales > Fimbriimonadaceae > DATLGQ01. The sequence continues at coordinate 56,147 of JBASWW010000015.1, read as the reverse complement.
ACTTCAGCTCGATGCGCTCTCCAACTGTTTGTCTTAGCAGCTCCCGCGCGTAATCCATTTGGTTCGAGATCGGAACCCCCGCCATTTCCACGATGATGTCCCCCTGAAGCAGCCCCGAAGCAAATGCGGGCGATCCGGGAGTTATGCTGTCCACAAGTGCGCCTTCCCCGCCGGCGTCCCGGCAGAAGACTCCAAGGGCTGGATGCGCAACCTGACGGGACGGCGAGCGGAACCCGTCTATGACCCTGCGCAGCGCATCGGGGCCAGCTGTGTAGGCGACGGTCAGTCCGGCGGGCCCATATCTTTGGCTGACGGCGCGCTTTGCGATGTCTGCGGCTTCGGCTTTGGCCGAGCCGCCGGCTCCAGGCAGGATATTGTCGAATCCGCTCTTGGTGGCTTGCTGAGGAGACTGGAGCGTGGCATTGAGGGCGCCCATAAACTCTCCGGATTGGGTGAAGATCAAAGCTCCGCCGACGACCTGGGAGGGGTCCTCAAATCTAACCTCGCTCAGCGAGAGAACTCTTCGGGAAGGATTCAGAACCCCCAGCTTGCCTCCCGCTGAGAGCTCCGCTCGAATTGGGCCATCGGGCAAGACAGCGAAGAGCCGCTCCCCGTTCTTTTCCTGTGCGATCGCATTGGCGGGCCGGGCTGAGCCTGTCCATAGCTCTGCAACCAAAAGAACAAGCTGTGTGGCCTCATCGGAGCCGGCCAGGCGAAGTCTGACGGTCGTGCCGTCGCTGAGCCTTCCCCGAATAGATGATTGGGTGCCAACGACGGTGCGGTGCGCGATGAAGTATCCGCGCTCATCGATGAGCGCGGCGGCTCCTCGGACAGTGGCCCCGTTTAAGAGGTAGGCGACACTGGGCTCGATCCGCTTCCATCTCTGGACCTCGTCGGCCGTGAGCTGCGCTCCGTCGAGCGTGACTCCAACCGCCAATATCAGGCTAACCGCCGATAACAACATTTCTAGACGAATCTACCTCCGTCGCGCGGTTTGCCCCTGTAAGGCCGTCCCGCTCCGCTTCGATCACAACTATCCCGGACTCGGCAGCTTCCTGGCCCCCGCCGCCAAATGCATCTCGGCCGGAAGGTCCCGAGCTTGCCAAGTTCGCAGAGGGAGCGCTGGGCTGGACATCGGGCACCGGGCCATAAGGTTCCGGGGATACTCGAATTACGAAATCCCGTCTGCCACTTGACCGAGGAGCCACGCGCTTTGCGCTCGAGCGGGGTACGTCCGCCGACACCGTGCCATCGTACGATTCCGGATTCGCGACGTCAAGATTGGGATTGAACTCCTCCACAATGCTTTCGATCCCACTGTTCGTGTCGACCACATTGGCCACGGTCGATCCAGCCTTATCACCGATTGCCGCGATTTCCGGTGTGGATGTCCGCCGGAAATCGAGCGCATAAAAGGCAAACAGCCCTACGGCAAGCGCGCCGATCGGCATCAGCCAGCCAAATTGCCAGCCTTGCCTGCTCGGCTTCAATCCCTGTCCCAGAATCGCATGGCGAAGACGCTCCGTCGAAAGCTGGTGATCGGGAACATCGCGAAGCGACTTGAGCCCATCGCGCATTTCCCGATAGGAAGCATAGGCCTTCGCGGCCACAGGGTCCTCCAACGCCTCACGCTCGACCCGCGCGATCTCCTCATCGGAGAGATCGCCGAATGCGGCCTGCAGTAATTCTTCTTCAAACTTACCGTTCATCTCATTCCTCCCCGAGCAACGGGGCAATTCTTTCCTTCAATGCGCGTCGAGCTCGAAGCACCCGGAGCTTGGCGCCTCCCACGGTGCATCCCAGCATGGCTGCTATATCTGTATATTCCCGCTCTTCAATGTCTCTCAACATGATGACGTTCCGGTGATGAGCGGGTAACGCGTTCAGTGCTCGCCTCAAAGCGTGTTTTCGCCTTTCTTGCTCAAGGTTGGCTACGGGATCTTCGGTTTCGCCCGAGGTCATCCAAGTGAGGGCGCCGCTCGCTTCCTGCTGCTCCAGCGCCGCACGCCTTTGCGACATCCTTGCCTGGTCCGTGCAGAGGTTGGTGACGATACGCAGCAGCCAGGTCGTAAACTTTGCTTCGTCGCGATATCGGTGCAGGTTTTGATAAGCTCTCACGAATGCTTCCTGTACAATATCTTCGGCATCATCCCGTCTGGGCGCCATCTGATAGGCGAAACGGTACACCAACGTCCGGTGCCGCTCAAACAGCGTTTCGAACGCGGAGAATTCTCCGTCTCTCGCGCGCTTGACCAGCGCCTCATCGGTATCCAACTGCATGCGCCTTGTTAAAGACGCGCCCAAGGCTATAACTGTGCTTCCTGCCACTATATGCTCCGTTTGCTGAATCCCAATGATTCGACGCGGAGCTAGGCAAGCAGTTACGGTCGCCCGATCCCTGCACCACCCGTAGCCGCCGGGTGGGTTGTCCCGGCGGCGTGTCGGCCGGGAAGAAACCACTTGCAAGCTGCCGGCTTCAGGGCTTGCCGCGTTTCGCTCCGGGACGAGCCTCCGGGCGGCCACGGGCTCCACCGCCCTTCTCCTTGGGCTGGTAGTCCATTCCCCGCTCGGGACCCTCGCCGTACAGCTCGGGATGCTGATACTTGCCTCGCTCCTCGCCCACTTTCTCGACCACGTCCTTGGGCTTGCGGTTGCGGACATAGAGATCGTTCCGGTCCGCATCGACACGCCAAGATACTTTGATGTTGGGAGCGCTCGTTCTAACCTGGAAGCGGGTGCCGCGGATCTCCTTGCTGACTTTCGCCATGACGAAGCTGTCAGAGTCGGCGTCGTCCACGACGGTCAGCTGATATTTGAAATTCGTGTTGATCTCCTGGAAGTAGTCGGGAAGTTCGACCCAGGCGTAGCCCTTGGAGTCCGTGACCACGTTGCCGACATAGAAGTTCTGCGGAGTCGGACTTTCAGTCGAGTAGTGAAGGAGATATTTTCCAAGAGGATCGGAAGGATGGTCGATCCGAAAGGATTTACTGCCAGAAGCGCCTAGATCGCCGACCGCATAAACGCCGTACCCGGCAGTGGCAGCGCTCTGCCCCATAACGCCGTAGGTGGCACCTTTACCATTACCGTTGGTCGCCCAGCCGAAGACGCCCCGCCCGGACGTGCTGTCGTTCTCGAACCGTCCGCCAAAATTTACGCCGGTGGTGGCAGTGGATTCCCCAAAGATGCCTCGCCCGGATGTGCTGTCGCTCTGACCATATACTCCGTTGTTGGTCCCGGTGAGAGCGACGGTTAAGCCGTATACCCCGCGCCCCGTGCTGCTATTGCTTCGGCCAAAAACACCATAAACTTGTCCGGTAGTCGCGTTGGCCAAGCCGATAGCTCCCGCGCTCCCTCCGCCTGAGGTTTCGATTTCGAACCTCCCGCCATAGACGAATCCCGTCGTGTGCGTGGCATGGCCGAAGATGCCAACTCCGGAGATGCCCGCGCTCTGCCCATATACCCCGTAGCCACCGCCTGAGCTTCTAAACGACTCGCCATACACCCCGCGACCGGACGTGCTGCCCGTCTGACCATAGACGCCGATGTTGACGCCGGTCGTGTCGGACGCCCCGCCAAAGACGCCACGGCCATCAGGGCTTTCACTCACGCCGTACACGCCGGTCGTAAAGCCGGTGCCGGCGGTGGCCTCCCCATACACGCCTCGACCAGACGGGCTCGTGCTCCTGCCCCAGACTCCGTTGGTTGTGCCGGAAGTGGCAATAGCGGCCCCATACGCGCCGCTCCCCGATGTACTGCTGCTCTGTCCGCGCACGCCGTATGTCGTCCCACTTGTGGAATTTGAAATTCCAAGGACGCCGGTTCCCGACGTGCTGGAATTCGCGAAGTAACCGCCATAGGTATTGCCCGTTGCGCCTGTTGCGGTCCCATTTATGCTCGCCGCCCCCGCGGCCGTGGTGGCGTTCTCAGCTTTGATCATCCAGCTGTTACTGGTGCCGATCAGAGTAAGCGGGATTGGGATGGACTGAAGGAACGCCGTGGAGTTCAGGCCATCGAGGAGGTCGGCGTTGACCCCTGTTAGGCCAGCGCCTCCGCCGACGAGTTGGCCGCCGATGATGGTGCCGCTGACGTTGATGTGCCCGTTCTCCTGAGTGCCGGGTGTGCTCGGTTGTCTTTTCACGAAGGGAATCGAAGTTGGATCTTGGGACAACCCTGCAATCCTCGCCCAGGCAACAACCCCAATGCTGACGAACATAAATGTTAGGTATGCGACGGTCTTTTTCACGGCAATGTCTCCTATGCGCTCGATTGGCGCACACGGGCATTATATGACAGGTCTATGGCGCAAGCGCCTCGCAAGTTTGCGGGCAGACGTATTCTCTTCGGTAACCAGCAATTCAAGAACGCGGCCCACCTATCCCATTTCCAAGCGACACCTTCACGAACGAGGGCCATTGGAACCGCCCTGTCGCAGCTTCTGCCATGCACGCAGATACTGGGCTGCTTTGGGGTTGGCTGCGTTCCAAGCTGGCTCCTTATCCGAATCGGCTATCGCAAGCGTCCCGATCGTGACCATCTTCGCGATCTTGGCCATATTGGCATAGTCGATCTTTTCCCAATGGTCGTCCCGGCCATGGTAGTCCGGATAAATGAACGCGGTGCAGATCGTGTGGGCGGGAACTCCCACGTCTGCGAGAGCCTGGTTGTCGCTGCGACCGAAGAAGGCGTCGCTGTTCTGCGGGTGCTTCTCCACCTTGACCCCAAGCTGCAAACCCGCTGCGGCGAACGTCGATCCGATGTCGGAGTAATCGAACCCCGTCATCGAGGCTGCGCCAATTCGCGCTCCTTCCGAATCGTCCGTCCTCCCCATATGCTCGAGGTTAATCTGGGCAACAGTCTTAGCGAGCGGAAAGACTGGATTCTGGCTGTAAAACCGGGAGCCGACAAGGCCCTTCTCTTCGCCATAGAACAATACGAACACGATCGAGCGCTTTGGCCTGGTCTTCAATTTGGCCAGAGCAGAGGCGATTTCTATCACTGAAATCGTGCCGCTGCCATCGTCGTTCGCCCCGTTGAAAATACGGTCTCCTTCGCCCTCGGAGCGCATGCCGACATGGTCGTAGTGCGCCGTGACGAGCACATAGGTGTCCTTGAGTTTCGGATCTGATCCACGAAGGACGCCGATCACGTTGCGAACCTTTGGCGCGGGCGATCCTGGGGGCTGGGCGGCGCCCCGGTTCCAGGTTGTGGTCTGAAAATAGCTTTTTCCAACGGCCGGCTCGATTCCCGCGCGCCGAAACTGAGCGGCAATGTACTCCGCCGCTATATCGAGGCCCCGCGAAGGGGTATTTCTGCCCTCCAGGAGGTCGCTGGCGATGAACGAAAGATGGCCCTTCATCGAATCAGGCGAGATGGCATCGAGCGCCGTCTGATGGTCCGGCTTGATCTGCGCGTATGCGGAAATCGATAAGAAAGCGGCGACTAGGATTGCGACATGCTTGGTCATGGTTTTCTAGAACTTCGGTGAATCCAGCTTATCTCAGTTACGTCCGCTAGCCTGAAAGATGGCGCCAGGTGGCTTGCAATTGCCCGAACCAGGTATCCTAGTGCGCGGTTTCTAACCAGAGGCCTAGCCTCAGCACGGAAGCATAAGGGTTATCAGGGGGTTCTTTTCAACATCATGAAATGGCTGTTAAAGGCGTTGCCTATGCGCGGCTTGCTGCACGCGCTACTTGCCTCTCTCCTCGCGCTGGCACCAGGCGCGGCTCTTGCCGCAGGAGCAGAGGGAAGCGTTCTGCTCAGGTTCAGCGATTCGGACAAGATTTACATCTGGATTTCGCTGGGTCTCGGCGTTGTCGCCTTACTCGTGGCCTGGTGGCTCACGAAGTGGGTCATGGCGATTTCTCCGGGCAACGACAAGATGCAGGAGGTCGGCGCCGCAATCCGCGAAGGCGCCCTCGCGTACCTATCGCGCCAGTTCAAAACGATGCTCTGGTTCATCGTCGCTCTGGCGATCGGCCTGTTCTTCCTATACCAGAACATCTATAACTCTTCTACCCTCGGCATGCTGATTGCCGCCGCGTTTGTGGGCGGAGTTCTAGCCTCGTATATCGCAGGCTACACCGGTATGAAGATGGCGGTCGAAGGCAACATGCGCACCGCCAACAGCGCCCTGACCAGCTACAAAGATGCGCTTAAGGTTGCGTTCCGCAGCGGTGCGGTGGCGGGCATGGTCACGGTTGGCATGGGCTTGATCGGCGCATCTGCAATCTTCCTTTTGGCGGGCGAGCAGGCAATGAAGCTGCTCATTGGATTCGGCTTTGGAGGCTCTCTGGCGGCGCTATTCATGCGGGTCGGCGGAGGCATCTTCACGAAGGCTGCCGACGTCGGGGCTGACCTGGTAGGCAAGATCGAAGCGGGCATTCCTGAGGACGATCCAAGAAACCCCGCTACCATCGCCGACAACGTCGGGGACAACGTCGGAGACTGCGCCGGAATGGCTGCCGATATCTTCGAGTCGTACGAGGTCACGCTCGTCGCGGCGATCGTTCTTGGCTACGCCACCAACATCATTTTCGACCAAGAGACATGGATGAAGCTGATCCTCTTCGCGCTCATGGCGCGTGGCGTTGGCATCGTCGCATCGATCTTTGGCGTATTCGGAGTCAAAGGCAGCGACGACATTGATTCCGATCCGCTCAAGGCCATCCGGAAGGGCTTTATCCTCTCCGCCGTTATCGCCGCTGCGGGCACCGTCGCTCTCGCTTACTTTATGATGGGCCCGGGATCGGGCACTTCGATCGCGACGAGCCGATTCATTTCCCGCGATGAAATGCTTCGAGAGCAATTCATGGGCATCCGTGCAGCCAGGCAGGAGATGGCGAAGGCGAGGAAGGTCCAGGTTCAAGCGATTGAGGTCACTGATCTCAAGGAAACGCCCGAATTCAAGGCATTGGGCCTCAATGAATTCGAAGCTGGCCAACTGCTGCCTCGGGTTCTGGGCGCCTCTGATCGTGAGGTAGCCACGCTGATAACCGAAAAGGGCTTCCGCAAAATAGAGCTTGACGACACCTCGAATCCGATCCTCGACTATGCCGTTAATCGGCCAGGAAGCGAAGAGCCGGTTGCCGTTCGAGATGCCTATAAGGACGCAATGCTATTTGAGCTCGCGGACGTCAAACCCGCAACGCCGGCCGCGGCCGCGAGCACGTGGGTGTTTGCCGCCAGCAAGGCGAAGATGGACGAGGAACTCGCCAAGCTTCCCAAGGACGCCGGCAAGAAGATTCTCAACAGCTACCCCGTGGAACTGTATGCAAACGATCTTGGCGATATTGCGGTCGCCGCAAATGCTCCGCTGAACCCTCTGCGCATCGGCGACCCGGCACTTCAGCAGGCGGGCATCATCAGCGCCGATCCTAGGGGCAGCGACCAGATCGTGCCGATGGCTGCTTCCGAGGTCAAGAAAGTCGTCGCCGACCAACGAGCCAGAATGGCCGAAGTCACGAAGATGTTCGAGGACGCTCAAAAGGCAACCGGACCGGACAAAGAGCGCAAGATGGAGGAAGCGCGAAAGGCTTGGGAAGTTGCTCAAAAGCCCACGTCATTGCCTCCAGCGAAGTCGCTCGGAGCAGGCATGGTGGACCGGAAAGAGGTCCCCTGGTATATGTTCGCTCTCGCCATTCTGTTCGGAATCGCGATGGCGTTCGCGATCGAACTACTCACCGACTACTATGTCTCGGCCCATAAAAAGCCTGTGCGGGAGGTTGCCGGTGTTTCGAGCGCTGGTCCCGCACCGATGATTATTCAGGGCTTCGCGCTCGGTTTGGAATCCAGCGTGTTCTCTGTATTTGCAATTGTCGTGGCCCTTATTGCGCCACTGCTGTTCTTTCCGCCCGCCGATTATGGAAGCTACATTCTTAGCTTCTATGGCATCGCGCTGGTGGGACTTGGCCTGCTGACCACCACGGGATATATCCTCGCGATGGACACCTTTGGCCCCATCTCGGACAACGCCCAGGGCATCTTCGAGATGTCGGGCGCGGGCCGCGATAATCCAACCGCGGCCAAGGCCGTTCAGAGACTCGACGCGGCGGGAAATACGACCAAGGCTCTGACAAAGGGCTTTGCGATCGCCACGGCGGTGGTTGCGGCGGTCGCCCTATTCCACTCTTATGTGGACAGCGCCAAGCTGCAGGAGCTCGGGCTCAAGCTCGATATTCCGGAAATCTTCCTTGGCCTTATGATCGGCGGCGCCGCCCCCTATCTGTTCTCCGCCTTCTCGATCAATGCGGTCGGGCGCGCTGCGTTCACTCTTATAAATGAGGTCAGGGATCAATTCCGGAAGGATCCGGGAATCCTGGCAGGCACCAGCAAGCCCAAGTACGACCGGTGTGTCGCCATCGTGACCAAGGCTGCCCAAACCGAGCTTCTCGGCCCAGGAATCCTTGCGATCGCTCTGCCTGCAGCGGTGGCCTTCGGATTTTCGATTGGCAAGCCAACCACGATAATCGGCGGCATGGAATACAACCTGGTCGGCGCGCAGGCGCTGGGTGGATTCCTCGCCGGAGCCATTCTGAGCGGCCAGCTGATGGCGGTCCTGCTTGCGAACTCCGGCGGAATTTGGGACAACGCAAAGAAGCTCATCGAAGATGGACTCTACGGCGGAAAGGGTACCGACGCTCACAAGGCGGGCATCGTCTGCGACACGGTCGGCGATCCGTTCAAGGACACCGCCGGCCCGGCCCTGAACCCGCTCATCAAGGTCATGAACCTCGTGGCGCTCCTGCTGGTGCCGGTCGTTATTGCCCCGCTCAGCAATGGAATTCTGAGCGCAATAACGATCACTTGTCTTGCGGCTCTCGCGTTCTCGGTTTGGTGGTCCAAGCGGGGATCCATGTCGAGCGCCATGGTCGAGGCTCAGGAAACGGGTGGCACTGTGGTCAAGGCCGTTTCGGCGCCCGCTCCTGAGGCACCGTCTGCGCCACCGGCAGGCAAGAAGAAGATCACGGTCGAGGAGACGCCTCCTCCGGCCGACGAGGAATAGCGGAAATATCGGAGTTTGGAGTTTCGAACCTCCAAACTCCATATCTGCTCTCCAAACTGCTAAACTTCACCCATGGCTGATCCCATGGATGTTGCAGCGACCAAGCTTGTCCGCAAGGACCTGGGCAGGTCCGGCATCGACCTCACCTATGCGGACCTCCGAGTGACGCACGGCGTGTGCTACATACGCGGCAGCGTTTCGGTCGACAAGTCGAGCGGAGTTGCCGACCTGAAAACCGAGATGGAGCGCGTTGCCAGGATCATCCGCCAACGCCCAGGGATCAAGGACGTCGTGATTGACGTTCGCTATAAGATGTAGGCTCAGTTCTTCCAGTACGAGATCCCTCGGCCGCTACCTCTGCCAAGAGGTAGAAGCTGCCGGTCACTAGAAGCAGCGCATCCCCGCCGCAATCACGCAGGGCGTGATTGAGCGCGTCCCGAGTGCAGGAATGCGTCGAAGTTCGCGGGATCAACCTGCTTACAATTGCGGCTAAATCATCTGGCGGCACCGCGCGATGAAAGTCGATCGGCGTAATATGAGCCGAATCAATTAATTCCGCCAGCGGTTGATAGAAAGAAATAGGATCGTGCCCCGCGACCATCCCGGTCAGCAATACCTTTCGACGGCCCGGATACTCAGCCCGCAGGGTTTCGGCAAGAGAAGCCGCCGCTGAACTGTTGTGCGCGCCGTCAAAAACGGCTTCAATGCCTCCGAAAGTTCTTCGCTCGAACCTGCCCGGAAGCAAAGTACTTGCAACTCCCTTCTGGATATCATGGAACGATATCTTTATCCCAGCCGCAGGGATTGCAGCCATGCTCAGAAATATGTTCTGAGCCATTCGTCGACCGGGCAAGGGCGCTTCTAACCCCCAAGGCTTAGTATCAGCGGTGGCAAACGCCTTGCCCAGCCGCCATAACGAACTTCCCTGCTCGTCGGCTTTCTGCTCCACGACGCACATCGCCTCCTCCGGCAAGTCCCCTACAACCACTGGCACTCCTGGTTTGATGATCCCAGCCTTCTCCCTGGCGATTGCGGCCAAGCTGGACCCGAGAATAGCGGTGTGGTCCAGCGAGATGCTCGTAATCACCGAGCAGCGTGGCGTGACGATGTTCGTCGAATCCAGCCGGCCACCCAAGCCAACCTCGAGCGCCACCCATTGGCATTCCATCTGCTTCCAATACTCGAGCCCCAGCGCGGTTTTGAATTCAAACTCGGTCACCTCGCCCAATTCGGTATCCGCAAGAGAGTCTGCGATGGGGATAAGCCTCTCGGTGATGGCCGCGAAGTCTTCCTCCGGAATCAGCTCGCATCTATACTGAACCCGCTCACGGGGGTCATAAACGTAAGGGCTGAAAAAGCCGCCCGTTCGGTACCCCGCCGCCGTCAGAATGCTCTGCACGAATGCGGTGACGGAGCCCTTCCCGTTCGTGCCCGCCACGTGGATGAACTGCGGCCCGCCGGGCTGTCCCAGACTGTCCTCCAAACCAACACGCCTCGCAAATTCGGACATCCGGTCGAGGCCCAGGCGCCAGCCCCTTGGAGAGAGACCGGCAATATAGGCAAGCGCCTCTTTGTAGCTCATCAGACCAGAGCCGGAATCAGGCCCGAATTAGCGATTCGCCGCACCGCTTCCCGGAACCGCTCGCCTTCCGTGTCGCCCAGCAGCGTCAGCGACATGCGAAGGTAGCCCTCGCCTTCGGAGCCGTAGCCGGTTCCCGGTATCGCTACGATATGGGCGCGTTTAAGGAGCTCGGCACAGAACTCCACACTGGTCATGTCGTCTCGCGGCACCCTGGCCCACACATAAAAACTCGCCTTGGGCTTCTCAACCTTCCATCCCATCCCGTTCAGACCGTCGCAGAGGAAGTCCCGACGCTTTGAGTACCTCGCGATCGTGGCCGAATTATCGACGTTCAACAGCGCATGGGCGCCCGCCTCGGCGATCGCGGGAAAGGCCTTGCTGTCGATATTGGACTTGAGCTTGGCCAGCGTCGCCACCGCATCCCGATTTCCAAGCGCGAAGCCCAGCCGCCAGCCTGTCATGTTGTACATCTTGCTCAACGAATGGAACTCGATCGCAACCTCCTTCGCGCCCGGGACCTGCAAGACCGTCGGATTGACAAAGCCGTCGTAGGCAACCGTCGCATAGGCCATGTCGTTCACCAGCAGGATGTCATGGAAACGGCAGAAGTCGACCAGATCGCGATAGAACCCCTCATTCGCGATCGCCCCGGTTGGGTTGTGGGGATAGCAGACATAAAAAAGCTTGGCCCGCTTCGCGATATCGCTAGGAATGTCCTCAAGAACTGGCAAGAATCCATTCTCGATCCGAAGCGGCGTCTCATAAACTTCCGCACCCGCCATCTGAGCGTTGACCTTGTAAACCGAATATCCCGGATTCGGCACGATCACGACGTCGCCCGGATCGGCATAGGCCCAAGCCAGATGAGCGAGGCCTTCCTTGCTGCCGATGAGTTGGACGATATCCGTCGCAGGATCGAGTTGGACGCCAAATTCGCGTTCATACCAGGTCGCGGCAGCCTGGAGGAAGCTCGTCCAACCTCGCGCCGTCTCGTCGTAGCGATGGGTGGCCGGGTTACGCGCAGCGTCGCAAAGCGCCTGAATCACGGGCTCCGGCGTAGGAAGGTCCGGGTCGCCGATGCCCAGATCGATCACATCGGCGCCACTCGCGATGGCTTCGAGCTTGATCCGCGAGATCTCTGCAAAGAGGTAGGGCGGAATCGCATCGAGGCGTCGGGCTGGAGAGGGCATTTCGGAAGTTTACCGCCGGGTACCCTGATGAGGTCGGCGGGGCGTGGCGCAGCTTGGTAGCGCGGCTGCTTTGGGAGCAGCAGGTCGCAGGTTCGAATCCTGTCGCCCCGACCACTTATCTTTAGGAACGGAGGCCTTGTAGCCTAGTTCCGGACCGAGGGACGACCAACCCGCGCCCTCATAGACTCTTGCAATGTAAAATAGCGTCATGGTAGACGACGCTCTACCGTTCGAGAAATCCGACGACCGCCCGCTGCGCTACCTCTTCCTCGACCTCAACGCCTACTTCGCATCGGTCGAGCAGCAGGATCGCCCCGAGCTTAGGGGAAAGCCCATCGCCGTCGTCCCCATGATCGCGGATTCGACCGTCGCGATCGCCGCATCCTACGAAGCAAAGGCCTACGGAATCAAGACGGGCACCCGCATTTCCGACGCAAAACAAATGTGCCCCGGGCTGATCCTTGTGGATGGCCGGCATCGCCTCTACGCCGCATACCATAAGCGCGTCCTCCAAGCCGTAGAGAGCGTCCTGCCGATACAAAGAGTCTGCAGCATCGACGAGATGCGCGTCCGGCTGCTGAGAACCGAGGCCGATCCCGAAACCGCCGTCGCCTTCGCCCACAAGGTCAAAAACGCGATCAAGGAACAGGTCGGCGAGTGCATGCGATGCTCGATAGGAATAGCGCCAAATTCCTTCCTTGCCAAGGTTGGCACAGAGATGGAAAAGCCGGACGGCCTGGTCGTGATCGAAGCGAAAGACCTTCCTGATAAACTTTTTGGTCTCGAACTTACCGATTTCGCCGGGATCAACAAGAAAATGAAGGCCCGCCTCAATGCCGCCGGCATTTTTTCAGTCGAGGAAATGTGCAAGTCCGATAAGCAAAAGCTGCACTCCGCGTTCGGTTCGATCCACGGCGAGCGCTGGTACTACCTCCTCCGAGGCTACGACGCCCACGACGACACCCCGACCCGCAAGAGCCTCGGCCATTCCCATGTCCTCGCTCCCGAGCTGAGGACCGATCAAGGCTGCCGGGAAGTCATCCTGAGACTCCTTCAAAAGGCGAGCGCGAGGCTACGGAGCGAAGGGCTTTGGGCCGGCTCGATGGATATTTACGTAGGCGGAAAGAAAGCCTGGAGCGTGCATCTCAGGCTCCCGCCGACCCAGGATACGGTCAGCTTTAATGAGAATTTCCTCACTGCCTGGGAGACCCGGGACTTCGCCCAGCCGATGCAGGTCGGCATCACTTTCTCCGATCTGCGCGCCGAGGGCGAGGTCACCCACAGCCTGTTCGACCCTACCCAGACCCGCTCCCAGCTCAACAAGGCCGTAGACAAGGTGAACCGCAGGTACGGCAAGAACAAGATTTTCCTGGCAGGAATGGAGCGCGTGAAGGATGCGGCGGACGAAAAGATCGCCTTCAACAAGACCGAGCTTTTCGACGAAGGACTTGAGGAAGAGGGCTGGATCGACACCTTCACGGGAAGGCAAATTGACCTGTGATCAGTGCTTTGTAAACTGGCCATTCCGACCCGCCACCTGTTGCATAATCGCTCGTGGCATACGATATTGGATTCCTGGGCGGCGGCCAGCTAGCGCGAATGTCGATTCAGGCGGCCCAACGGCTCGGCTTAACCTGTTTGTCCCTGGACCCGGCTATCGACTCCCCGGCTTCCCAAGTCGCGGACTCGATGGTTGGACCGCTTGATGATCCCAACAGGATCGCCGATGTCTTCCGTTCATGCTCACGCGTGACCTTGGAAAATGAGTTCATTGATGCCACCGCAATCCGTGAGGGGCTGCAGCTTGCGGTGGCAGACGAGTCGGTTTTGCTGCCTGGGCTAGATTGCCTTGCAACGATACAGGACAAGCTGCTGCAGAAGCAGGCAATTGCCCTTGCTGGCGTTCCGTCGCCTCGGGCATGGGAGATAGGAGGAATCGTTCACCAACCCCCAAGCGCAAGCCCTCCTGACAAGGGCGGAGATTGCGAGCCTGTCGTTCTCAAGGCGCGCTTCGGGGGATACGACGGCAAGGGAACGCGCTATGCCCGAGATCTTGAAGAAATGGAGGAGCACAGATATCTTTGGGGTCCCGGCGGATGGATGGCGGAGGAGATGGTTGATTTCCGTGGCGAGCTTGCGGTCATGGTCTTTCGCTCGCCGAACCAGACCGGGTGCTTTCCCACGATGGAAACCGTGCAGACCAACCACGTCTGCGACCTTGTTTTCCCTAGCGGTGCCGATGCCTCTGAGATCGCTGTCTCGGCGGTGGAGGCGGTTGGAGGATATGGGCTCTTCGGCGTAGAGCTATTTGAGCTTCACGATGGGTCCTTTAAAGTAAATGAAATCGCTCCCCGTCCTCATAACTCTGGCCACTACACCCTCGACTGGGGAGGGGTCAGCCAATTCGAGCAGCACGTTCGCCTCGTCATGGGATGGCCTTTGGATAAACCTCGCGGGCTCGATGTATGCATGGCCAACCTTCTGGGGCAGCATGGCGCGGGAGACCACCGAGCCGGGCTTGCCCCGGCCTTATCGGAGCCTTCGATCCATCTTCATTGGTATGGGAAAGTTGAATCTAGACCGGGGCGAAAGATGGGGCATATCAATGCCGTGGGTAAGGATTGTGTTAAGCGGGCGAAGAGCGCTAGAGAACGGTTCTATGGAGCCTGGGTGGGCTGAGATTTAGGCGGCGATGGTGGGCGGGGCGGGATCGGGCAAGCGCGCCTGCCCCAGACCGCAAATCGAATCCTGGCGACGAATTCGTAGAAGACCTTCGCGATTGCCCGAGTGAGGGAGGATAGGCGGAACCACGAAAGCCATCTGATGTACCACGGCGCAATCGCCATTAAACGCAGCCAAGCGTCCGCACGAGTATAAACCTTGCTGTCAGCCTCGAGAACCATGGTCTGTGGTTCGTAGCCTTTGGCCACCGCTTCTTCGCTCTGCAGAACCTCTGCGTGCAAGGGCTGGCCCGCCCGCTTTGCCCATCTTTCGGCCCTAAGCTGGCTCTTGTGGCAGAGGTTGCAGCCTCCGTCGTAATATAAGTTCCAGGTTTCCACACTCATCTAATACTACGAGTATCCGTCCCTATCTGACATTGAAATATTTCGCCTCCGGGTGATGCACGACGATGGCGGAAGTAGATTGCTCGGGGACCAGCATGAACTCATCGGTAAGCTCGATCCCGATCTCTTCCGGCTGAAGCAGTTCGAAGAGCTTGGCTTGGTCTTCGAGATTTGGGCAAGCCGGGTAGCCGAAGGAATAGCGTGCGCCATGGTATTTGGCGCTAAAGAGCAGCTTCATGTCCTCTGGCTCATGGTCGTCTATCCCCATCTCCATTCGGATTTGCCGATGCCAATATTCAGCCAGCGCCTCGGCGGTTTCGACGCCCATTCCGTGCACAAAGAGGTAGTCCTGGTAATCGCCCCTGGCAAAGAGCTCCCGTTCGTAGTTGCTGACCTCGGGTCCGATGGTGACGATGCTGAAGGCGACGCAATCAAGTGTTGAGTCCTGAGTATCGAGCGTTGAAATCGAATCATCCCGATCAGCACGTCGGAAAAAGTCTGAGATGCATAGCCTCTTCCCATCCCGCTGCCTGGGGAATGTGAACCGCATCCGCTCGGTTTGCCGATCCTCTTCATAGATGATGAGGTCGTTTCCGTCAGAGAGGCACGGGAAGTAGCCCCACTTCACCCTTGGTTTCATAAGAGACGCAAGATCGCGCTGAAGCCGCTCAAAGATGGGGCGCGCCTCGGCATCCAGCCATGCATTGAATGCAGGATTGTCCATACCCTCCTGCCGCTTGAACTGCCATTGCCCACGCCAGAGCGCGATGGGGTTGATGTATTTGTAAATCTCGAATATGTCGAACTTCGCATGCTTGCGGGCTCCATAAAAGGGGAGCCTGGGCGGCTCGGCAATGGGCTCGACCTCGCTGCGGACGCCAGCGAAAACGTACAGCTCCTTCTCCAGCGCGTCGAGGCGGTGGGTGCGGACCCGTTCGTAGATTGGCTCTTCCAGACCTTCACCCCCCAGCCCCTCTCCAATTTCGGGCGATATCATGCCAGGGCCCGCCAAGGCCCTACCCGCGGACACGGGGGAGGGAACTCCGGAAGCTATCTCCTGCATCAGCCGCAAGCCCTCGAAGGCATCCTGGGCATAGGAAACGCGCCCCTTGTAAAGAGATTGCAGGTCCTGATCAACATAGGCGCGGGTCAGCGCGGCGCCGCCGAGCAGGACCGGGTAGCCATGAAGCTCACGCTCGTTCATTTCAAGCAGGTTGTCCCTCATGATCAGCGTCGACTTCACAAGCAGGCCGCTCATTCCGATCACGTCGCACTTGTGTTCGCGTGCGTTGTCCAAAATCGACTGCAAGGGCTGCTTGATTCCGATGTTCACCACCCGATAGCCGTTGTTCGTGAGGATGATATCGACAAGATTTTTTCCAATATCATGTACATCTCCAGCTACCGTCGCCAGAACGATCGAGCCCTTCTCCGAGCCTTCGACCTTCTCCATCAGGGGCTCGAGCTGCGCGACTGCAGTCTTCATCACCTCCGCGCTTTGGAGCACAAATGGAAGCTGCATCTTGCCCGATCCGAAGAGCTCGCCAACGGTCTTCATGCCTTCGAGCAGGATGTCGTTGATGATCTGGAGCGGAGTATAGGTCTCCAGGGCCAGTTCAAGATGGCGGTCGAGGTTCTTCTTGATGCCGTCGACAATGTGCTTCTTGAGGCGATCCTCAACGGACAGGTCCTCGAAGGGATCAGAGGATGTGCTGGCGGCCTTGACATTCTCGAAGCGCGCCATCAGCTCGATCAGGGGGTCGTATGTGCAAACCCGCTCGACCTGCGGCTCGTCGGCGCCCATCTAGGTTCAATTGTACCTGCTGATCCTCTTCGCGGTGGAATTCAGAGGTCTACGGAACCCTTCCGCAGATCGCCGCAATCTTCCGCAGGGTCTGCGCAAGCTTTCCGCAGATCGCATGGGCTCCGCTTAGAATAGTGGCAACTGCCCGCGCGGATTCTACACTTTGGCCAGGAACCGGCTCGCCGGGTAAACTCGTCCTCCAATCCCATGCAAATCACGCGCGAAGACCTGAATCCCTGCACAGTCAAGCTCGACATCACATGCGACCCCGACCAGGTGAAGCAGGGCTTCGAGAAGGCCTTTAAGCAGCTCTCAAAAAGCGTCCGCCTCCCTGGATTCCGCCCCGGCCATGCTCCTCGGGCCATGGTCGAGCCTCTGATCGCCCCCAATAGGCTGTATGACGAGGCTATCGAACATGTCGTGAACGCGGCTTATAAGCAAGCGGTTGAACAAGAGAAGCTCCAGCCGTACGGGTCGCCCGCGGTGGAGGTCAAGGAATTGAACCACGAAACCAGCGCCTGCTCGTTCGTTTTGAAGGTGCCGCTCAAGCCTGTGGTGGAGCTTGGCGAGTATAAGGGCTTGCAGGTTGAGACCGTCCCGATCGAAGTTTCGGACGAGGAGATCGACCAGCAGATCGAGAATATGCGGAGGGAAAAATCGACGCGTGAGCCGATCCTCGATCGAGGCGTCGGAGAGGGCGACGTGGCCGTCCTGAATATCCGAGTGGATGGCGAGCAGGGCGATGGGCGAAACTTCATGACGATCGCGGGCCAGACATTTCCCCAGCTCGACCAGGCGATCTTGGGCATGAAAGCGGAGGACATGAAGCACGCAGAGCTGGCCTTTCCCGACAACTTCCAAGAGAAGGATTGGGCGGGAAAGACCTTTCCTGCCACGATCACGCTGCGCTCGGTTAGCGCTATGAAGCTGCCTGAGGTGGACGATTCGTTCGCGAAGACCTTCAGCACAGAGTCCGTCGAGGAGCTTCGCACCCGGCTTCGAGGGGCCATGAGCAAATTCAAGGAAGCGCGGGTCCAGGAATACATGAACGAGCAGCTACTCGAAAAGCTTCTTGCCGGCAGCACCGTCCATGTGCCGGACACCATGTGGGAGGGCGTCGCGGCCCAGAGATTTCGAGACATCGCCGAAGAGCTTCGCGGCAAGAACCAGACGCTCGAGCAGTATGCCAAGGAGAACGGGATGACCGTGGAAGAGTTCGCCAAGGCGCTCGGCAATGAGGCGGCCACCCAGGTTAAGCGCGCCGTTGTAGTTCAGGAGATCGCGATCAAGGAGCAGCTTAGCCTAAACAACCAGGACCTGAACGACGAGTTGATCCAAATGGCGCGGGAGCGCGAGGAGAAGCCGGAGGACACTTTGGCCATCCTGAAGAAGCATGAAGCGCTCAGCGAGCTTCAGCATCGAGCGCTCTTCCGAAAAGTTACGCAGTTTCTCTGTGATCATGCCAATACGCAAGAAGTCGCAATCGCTTGAGATCGAAGTGTTGAGATGGAGGCTATCCGTGCCGACAATTGAACGGAGGATGCAAGGAGGCTTGAACTGATGGGTGTTCCCTACGTCATCGAGCAGACCGCTCGCGGCGAACGAAGCTACGACCTTTGGTCGCGGCTCCTCAAAGACAGAATCGTCTTTTTGGGTACCGAGGTGGATGATTACGTCGCGAATCTGATCGTGGCCCAGCTCCTCTTTCTCGAAAAAGAAGATCCCGACAAGGACATCGACTTCTATATAAACAGTCCGGGCGGCTCCGTAAGCGCTGGACTTGCGATCTACGACGCCATGCAGTTCGTCAAACCCGATGTGGCAACGACCTGTGTGGGACAAGCGGCTTCGATGGGCGCGATCCTCCTATGTGGCGGCGCAGCCAAGAAGCGCCACTGCCTGGCTCATGCGCGGGTTATGATCCACCAGGTCAGTGGAGGATTTCGAGGCACCACCGCCGATATCAATGTCCAAGTGGCGGAGATAAACCGGTACATGGACACCTTGGCTGAGATCCTGCGCCAGCACACGGGCCAGGAGAAATCAAAAATCCTCCAGGATATCGAGCGTGACTACTTCATGTCTGCCGATGAGGCTGTGGCCTACGGCGTTGTGGACAAGGTGCTCATGCCGGGCGAGCGATAGATAAATGGCTAAGACACTAGAACGGCGGGATCAATGTTGCCTCTGCGGCAAAACAAAAGAGCAGGTCAAAAAACTCATCGTGGGGCTTCACGGGGCGGTTTGCTCGGATTGCATCGATCTATGCAATGACATTCTCCACAACGACAGCGGTGTGGCCGCGCCCAATCAAGAGGCGCCGCAGCCTGCAGTCGTTCGCCCCGCTGCTACAGGTTTGCACCAGGTTCCGAAACCCAAGGAGATCGTTCAGTTCCTCGACGGCTACGTCGTCGGCCAGGAGTCGGCCAAGCGATCACTCTCGGTTGCCGTTTATAACCACTACAAACGCGTCAAAGAGCGGACCCCGGATGATGTAGAGCTTCAAAAGAGCAACATCCTTATGGTTGGCCCGACGGGCTCAGGCAAGACCCTGCTTGCGCAGACCTTGGCCCGCATGCTCAATGTGCCCTTCGCAATCGCCGATGCCACCGCGCTCACCGAGGCCGGCTATGTGGGCGAGGATGTCGAGAATATCCTTCTCAAGCTATGGCAGACCGCCGAGGCGATGGACTCCCGTAATACCAAGCAGCTTGCCGAGAGGGGAATCATATATGTAGATGAAATCGACAAGATTGCCCGTAAGAGCGACAATCCTTCGATTACCCGCGATGTGAGCGGCGAAGGCGTCCAGCAAGCCTTGTTGAAGATTCTTGAGGGCACGCTCGCCAATGTGCCGCCTCAGGGCGGTCGAAAGCACCCGCAGCAGGAATACCTCCAGCTGGACACGACCAACGTGCTGTTTATTTGCGGTGGGGCCTTCGAGGGACTCGAAGATATGATTCGGCGCCGGATGAAGGAAAACACCGTCGGATTCCGGTCAAGTCCGCAAAGCAAGGACGAGCGCCCGAAAGATCTCTTGCGGCAGTTGCTGCCCGAAGACCTTCTAAAGTTCGGCCTAATTCCGGAGTTCATCGGCCGACTGCCTGTTATCGCGACGCTTGATCCGCTCGATCATGAGGACCTTGTTCGAATCCTCACCGAGCCAAGAAACGCCGTCATCAAGCAGTATGCTAAGTTCTTCGAGCTGGACGGCGTGGATCTTATCTTCGAAAAGGGAGCCCTTACCGAGATTGCCCACGAGGCGATTAAGCGGAAAACGGGTGCCCGTGCCCTCCGAGCAATCATAGAGCAGGTCATGATGGATGTCATGTACGAGGTGCCCAGCTCACTCGACGTCAAACGAGTCGTTGTGCCTGAGGGCGTCATCTCCGGCAATAAGCATCCCATTCTCATGACCGAAGATATGATCAAGCAGGCAAGTTAGCATAACTCGTGCCTAGCCCAATATTTGAACACTTTCGGCCTGTTTGCGTCAAACAGGGGTTATGAAGGGGAAACTTACATTGCTCGTAATGAGCGCTCTCTTGCTCGGCATTCCGAGCACATTTGCAAAACCACGATCTTCGGAACCTCTCGGACGGTGGGTAACAGTCACGATCCATAGACTTAAAGAGATCAGCAACCTCGACAAGGATTTTCCGCGGAAAGATCAGGCCGACTTCTTTGCCCAGATTTGGATCGCTGGCAAGGCGACAAACACCAGGGTTATGAGCAAGGACGACGGCTGGCCGAATTGGCGCGTTCGCGGGTGGGTGCCAGGCAACACCACGAAGATCAAAATCAGGATCATGGACGACGATGGAGGCATGGAGGAGGACGATGACCACGTGGACGTCGCGCCGAGGATCGGCGACAAAGATCTCGACTTAACCTTCAACGCGAAGACCGGGCGAGTTACCGGTGACGTCCGAGGCAGGCGCAACCAGCGCATCCACGCGCGTGGTGGCGGCGAGGATAGCGACAAGGCCGAAATCTGGTTCTCAATCAGGTAACGGCTTAATCTAGTGAATGCTGGCAATCCTGCCAACAGCATCTTTCCGCGCTGGAAACGATGCTAGCTGGAAGGGTTGCCGGATTTCTGCCAATGCCGAGCAGAATACGGGCATCAACACCGCTCCAGGCTGGAAATGTGGTCTTGGAGGAAGCCAGCGTGTGGCCGGCTTGCAGTATCTGTATGTACATGATGAGTTGGAACGAAGATGAGGCCCGGATCGAGGCAAGCCTTGGCGGCCGGATCACAGCGGCCGAGATTAGCGTTTTGGGCGAGGAACTCCGTGACGTGGTCGAGGCCATGAACTCCCAGCCTTATCTCTTGCTGCTCGACTATTCGCGTGCGCACACGCTGGATGGCGAAGCGGCCACCGAACTTAATATCCTCAAGGACTATTGTTTGGCGCATGGCGCTGACAAGATCGTCTCGATCGTCTACGACGACGACGCGGTCTCGAATCACACACAACAGAGGCTCCAACTCGTGCTAGAGGGCCGAGAAGCAATCGTGGCTCAGGGCGACGAAGCCCGATATCTAGAGCCCGCGGCCGCGATCATCGATATCGAAGAATATCGAAAAGCGGCCTAAAAAAGCGTCAAGCGTAGGCGTTAAGCATCGAGGTCGGAAAGATCCTCTCAAGGCTTAACGCTTCACGCTTAACGTGCCTTAGAAATGGCTGCCGGACTAGGGCTTGAACCTAGAACCTCCTGATTCAGAGTCAGGTGCTCTACCAATTGAGCTATCCGGCAACTGGCGCTCATTTTACCTTTTGAGCTAGGCCTGAGCCTTCTCGACCTTCGCCCAAGAGTCGCGCAGCGTGACCGTGCGGTTGAAAACGAGCCGATCCGGCGTCGAGTCCCGGTCCACGCAGAAATAGCCGACCCTCTCGAATTGGAAGCGCGTACCTGGCACCGCGCCGGCTGCGCTCGGCTCTAAATACGCAGCAGCAATCCTGAGCGAATCTCGATTCAGGTTGGCGACATAGTCCCCTCCCTCGTCGGGGTTGGGTGATCTGAAGAGATGGTCATAGAGGCGAACTTCCGCCTCGATCGCATGAGGAGCCGAAACCCAGTGCATCGTCGCCTTGACCTTCCGCCCGTCTGGCGATCCTCCGCCTTTGGTCGCCGGATCGTAGGTGCAGCGCACTTCGACCACATCCCCGCTGTCATTCTTCACGACCTCCTCGCAGGTTATATAATATGCGCTTCGCAGGCGCACTTCCTTCCCCGGCGAAAGGCGATAGAACTTGGGCGGCGGGTCCTCGCGAAAGTCGTCCTGCTCGATGTAAAGCTCGCGTGAAAAAGGCACCCTCCGCGTTCCGGCAGAAGGTTCCTCAGGATTATTCACGACCTCCATCTCCTCGGACTGCCCCTCGGGATAGTTCGTGATGACGACCTTCAGCGGGTTCAGCACGCCCATCACCCTGTTGCAGCGCTTGTTCAAGTCTTCCCTGAGGCAATCCTCTAGCTGATACATCTCAACCGTGCTGTCGGTCTTGGAAACCCCGATCCATCGGCAAAAGTTCTGGATAGCTTCCGGGGTGTAGCCGCGCCTTCTCAGGCCCGCCAAGGTGGGCAGCCGGGGATCGTCGTAGCCGCTCACGTAACCCCCATTGACGAGCTCGATGAATCGCCGTTTGCTCATTACCGTGTAGGTCAAATTCAGCCGCGCAAACTCAATCTGGCGCGGATGATAGATTCCGAGCTCGTCGAGAAACCAGTCGTACAGAGGCCGGTGAATCTCATATTCGAGCGTACAGAGCGAATGGGTAATGCCTTCAATCGAATCCTCGAGGCCGTGAGCCCAGTCGTAGCTCGGATAGATGCACCACTTCTCGCCCTGCCGATGGTGATGCGCGTGGCGGATGCGGTACATCACCGGATCGCGCATGACCATGTTGGGCGAGGCCATATCGATCTTCGCCCTAAGACTTTTAGCGCCATCGGGAAATTCTCCCTTGCGCATTCGATCAAAGAGATCCAAGTTTTCTTCGATAGGGCGCTCGCGGTAAGGGCTGTTCGTCCCCGGCTCGGTCAACGTGCCCCTGGTTGCCCGCATCTCATCCGCAGTCAGATCGCATACATAGGCCCTGCCTTTCCGGATGAGGTCCTGCGCCCAAACGTACATCTGTTCGAAGTAGTCCGAGCTGAAGAGGGGGCCGCGAACAGGTGTTGAGTGTTGGGTAATGGGTAGGGCTCCGGGAACCCCCTCTCCGCGATGCATTGTGCGCGGGGAGGGGGCAGGGGGTGGGGAGTCGGTTGACAGAAGCCAGCGGACGTCCTCGATGATTGCGTCGACGAACTCCTGCTCTTCCTTTTCCGGGTTCGTGTCGTCGAAGCGAAGGTTGAACTGGCCCCCAAACTCCATGGCGACACCGTAGTCGATCCAAACCGCCTTCGCGTGGCCAATGTGCAAATAGGCGTTTGGCTCGGGCGGGAACCGAGTATGTACGCTGTCGAACCTGCCCTC
The DNA here is from genome assembly GCA_049276675.1 of Fimbriimonadaceae bacterium. Taxonomy (GTDB): domain Bacteria; phylum Armatimonadota; class Fimbriimonadia; order Fimbriimonadales; family Fimbriimonadaceae; genus DATLGQ01. Next base: position 33,024 of record JBASWW010000015.1, on the reverse strand, counting down.
GCGCAAGTCCTGGATTACGGCCTCGCGGATAAAGTCCGGCCTAGAAGTCTCTGAGGGTGCCGGTTGGTTCGTCCCGGCGGTCCCCCCTACAGTCGATGGGATGGTATCTATGCTTGAGATTGTGGCATCCGCGGGCCTCCGCTCACAGCCTCCGACAGTTCGCACTTCCCGAATGAGAATAGGCCTGCTCACTCGCGGGCAGTCCGAGACACAATAAGGTATGGCGAAGATCGCGCTGATCATCGGTTTCTTGGTGGCTCTGGCGATAGGAGCTTTCTTGTTTTGGCCAAAGACCCCATTTGATTTTCTGCAGGGATGGGATCATCTGCCCCGCGCCCCCTATATCGCCGGCGACGTTGGTGTACCTGCGAACGCTGCTCCTGACATATATGTCGTACAAGGCAACTGGCCGGAAACAGTCGACAAGGCAACCAAGGAACTCAAGGAGCGGGGCTATGGATTCATTCAAGGCGCCGGGAGCCAGGCGATCAACTTCATTGACAAAGCGCGGCGGCAGGTTTCGCTCCTGAACGACGTGCGGATCGTCAATGAAGACGGCAAGAATTTCAATAATCGCGAGAAAGGCTGGATCACCGTCCAGATCCACGAAAAGCCCTGGCCCTAAAGAAGATCCCGCAGAGCGGGCCCGACGTCGGGAAATTCGAATGCGAACCCATTCTCGATCAGCTTGGCGGGGAGGACCCGGCTGCTCATCAGTGCAAGAGATGGGTCCGGTCCACCCAGACTCCCCACTGCTCGGATTGCCCAAGCGGGCGCGTTAGGTACCCACGGCCGATGCTTGAAACGACGTAATTCGGCCATTAAGCGAGCATTTCGAACCGGACTGGGTGCGACCGCATTAATTGGGCCTGTCACCGGGTTCTCGATAGCCCAAAGGACGGTCCGGGCAAAGTCCATCTCATGGATCCAGCTCACCCATTGACGCCCCGATCCCTGAGCGCTTCCCAGGCACCAAGACGCGAGACGCGTTAGGATCGGCAGCATCCCGCCGCCACGCCCAAGCATGTTGCCGGTACGCAATATGACCTTGCGCGTCCCCGCAGTCTCAAATTCCAGAACAGCGGCTTCCCATTCCCGACAGACATGGGCTAAAAACCCCTTGCCCGACGGTGCCTCTTCGGTAGCCTCAGCTTCGCCGGTGTCTCCGTAAATGCCTGCCGCGCAGCCACTGATCCATACAGGGGGAGGGCTTGCACATTGGGCGAGTGCGAGGCCAATCGCACTTGCCGGTTCGACTCTGGACGTGATGATCGCTTTTCGGTAGCTTTCGGTCCATTTCTTAGAAATCGATGCTCCGCTGAAGTTAATAATGGCGGCTGCACCTTCCAAGCTCGACTTCCAGTCTCCCACCGTCTTGCCATCCCAGGCAAGTTCGCCCGCTTGCTTTGGAGACCGAGTGAGTATCTGGCAGCGATAGCCCTGGGCGGTGAGATGCGTCCGAACGACCGATCCCAGGTAGCCGGCGCCTCCGGCGATCAGCACTCTGGGCTCGATGCCTATTCCATCCACTGCTTCATAAGGTCCTGGGGAACGCCGAGGGCTTGAAGAATTCGCGCGACAACCGTGTCCGCCAGCTCCTCCAACGATTTGGGCCGCTGATACCATGCCGGAGAGGCCGGCAGAATGGTTGCGCCAGCCTCCGCGAGCTGGGTCATGTTTCTGAGCATGATCAGATTCCATGGCATCTCGCGCGGAACCAGGATCAGCGGGCGGCGCTCCTTTAGACAAACATCGGCAGAACGGGTAAGGAGGTCGTCGCTGATCCCATTCGCGATCCTGCCCGCGGTGCCCATGGAACACGGCACAATGACCATCCCGTCATGCCGGAACGAACCGCTGGCAGGTGGGGTGAAGTAATCCTTGTCATCGAGAAGCTTGATCTTGGGCAGGTCGATCCCAAGCCATTCGCGGGTTGAGAATTGTTTCTTGGAGGGGGCGACGCCTAGCTCCGTGCAAGCTACTTGGATAGCCTGCTCGCTCATGACCAGGAAGATCTCCTCGAAATGCTTCTCTGCCGCGAGCAGGAAGCGCTGGGCATAGATTGCGCCGCTTGCGCCCGTGATCCCCACGACGAGCTTTCCGTTGATCATCGCCACAAGTGTACGCCTACGGGATGATCAATAGTCGCGACCGGTGCCGCCGCCCAAGGGCTGGCCCCGGCGGCCAAGACCAAACGGAGTGTCGAACGGAAGCGCTTTGAGCCGAATGAAGAAGGTTATCTCCCGGCCCGATCTGAACCCAACCGGATTGTCAATGATTTGAAGCACCGCCTCGGCGCAGTGAAGGTCGTAAGCGAATGAGAAGTGCCGCGCCTCGAACTTCTTGAGATAGCCGTTGTACGACAGGAGCGTGCTGAAACTGAGCCTTCCCCACTTTAGGTCCTGGATTAGCAGCGTCGCATTGCCCCACGTCTGTCGGATCCCGTCGTACCGAAATCCAGCCGTCACCCTCGTCGCGCCGGGAAGGTAGGCGAAATCCAACCGGACATTGCTGAATGCGTGTTGGAATGGGTCGTAAGTCGAATATGCCCGGGCCGAAAACCAGGGTCTCGGCGTGAATTCAGCCCTCAGCCCAACCGTCTGCCAGGCAATTTGCTCACGCTGCTCTAGGAGAAAGTCATAGCCAGTCCCTGCCCCAATCAGCAAGGAGCGGATCGGCCGAAAGTCTATGTCTGTGCTTACAAAGTTTGTTCTTCCGACGCGATCAAGCGACAGAGGCGTGAAGCCGTAAGGTCGCAGGAAGCTATAGCGGAAATTGTATTCGGTGTCCCTGCCGAATTGGTAGCGGTAGTTGAGGTTCAGGCCCGTCGCGTATTGAGCCGTGTTGTCGCTGTACACGCCCTGCTTGAAGAGGCCGTTCATGCTGAGCGTGCTGCGCTTGCCGCTGGTATCGGGTTTGTTGAATCGCAGATCGAAGCTGGTTCTTGTGATCTTGTCGCCTGTCCGGCCCGCAGCGAACTCGCCAAGCGAGAACTCCGTTTGAAACGGCAAGGTCTTGCCAAAGTCCTTACCTAGCAGCTTTCCGGAATCCGACCTGATCGAAAGCACGGGCGTCCGATCGTTTGGGCTAAAGAAGTTTGCGACCTCTCCGACCGGCACGCTGCGAATATAGTCGAGCTGGGCGGTGGCCCAACGCAGATCTTGTGCGGCCTTCAATCTAACATCGAGCACTTCCCTACGTACAGGATTGCCGCTGCCAGAGCTGGAGATATCGCTGTAGTTCAGGCCAACATTGGTCGAAACACTGCCGACCTTGCGCGTATCCGATACGCCAAGATTCTGGCTTACAGACGTGAATCCGCTGCTCTCGTTAGAGAATCGCCGGTAGGTCAAGCCGGTGCCCTGGCCGAAATTGACCCGCATGTCGGACGAGAGCAACGAGGCGCCCGGGGCGTTTAAATAGTTGTTTCGCTGGAAATCGTTCTTGAAATCTATGGTTGCGGCTCCGATTTTCTGCCGGTGCTCGCTGTCGACATTCAGTGTATCCACCGAGCCGAACACGGTATATGCCCGGAACACGCCGGCGAGCAACCCGGACTGGTAGCGATAGTTGCCGCCAAGTCCCGTCCCAAGCTTGGTCATGTAATCGAGCCTGGCCAGCAGGCTGTCGCTTCCGCCGGTAGGAACACCAATGTTATTCTTGATGTAGTAGCCCTCGTCAGGGCTTTGGCCGATGTCGGGCGTGTACCGATCACCCGATTCATCGAGCGGCACCGAGATGTAGGGGATCGTGAACAGGGTCCTGTCGAAAAGCTTGAACGCCACTTTGCGCAGGATGACCCTCCGATACGGTCGGATGTTGACTCTTGAAGCATCGAGCGAATAGTGGGGTTCATCCAGGTTGCACGTGGTAAACGCGCCTTTCTCGCCCCAGACCTCCTGCTCGCTCCCATAGGAGATCTCGCCACGCATGTATAGGTCATCCAGTACGCGACCTTGCACAAATGATGGCCGCAGTTGAGCGTCGCTCTGCTCGGCTCGAAAGGTCCGCTGGTCAAAGTCGACCGTTACAATCTCGCCGTTTACGATCGAGTCCGCGCCGATCACCTTCACATTCCCGCGCGCGGTGAAGATGTTGGTTCGGGTGTTGCCTTCCACCTCGTTGGCCAGGATATCGTAGCCTCGGTAGCGAATATGGATGCCTCCCGTCGCATGGAAGCGGTCTGCCGTGCGCCTAATCTCACCTGCTGGCCCAACGATCTCGATGAGGTTCCGGTTGTCTCTCTGGGGGCCAGGAAGAGCTGTATCGCGGGGTGGAAGCCCTTCGTTGCCGCGCGGCTCCAGTGGATCCTGATAGTTAGGGCTCCCAGGCAGGCCAGGAATCTTCCGCTCTCGAATCAGAACCTCGGAGCCGCTCCGCATAAGCCCGTTGAGGTCCTGCGCGACGCTCAAAGCAGGAATGCAGAGAACAGCAAGGAGCAGCGTGCGCCTCACTCCAATCTCCTGATGCCGATGATTCCGAGCACGACAAACAGCAGATTGGGAAGCCATGCCGCGTAAAGGGGAGCGATCGTGGCGTTGCGGCCAAATATCTCCGTCGAGACGATGTACACGTTGTAGTAGCCGAGGACGAGGATCAAACTGAGCAGCACGCCCATGAATGCCCCGCTGCGGGCGAATTGAACCGCGAAGAGGGGGGCGACCAGCGCGAAGATAAAGCAAGAGGCCGGGATGCTGAACCGCGTGTGATAAGAGACCTCCGCAGATGTCATGTCTCGTCCGAGCTTCCTTCCCTGATCAATGCTCCGTTTGATCTCGGCTGTTGTCAGCTCCTCGTTCGTGGGCGGCATGAATATCTCAGGGATGGCCACACGCTCGTTGATCACCACGGTCTTCGGATCATAAAACGCCTGCACCACCGGCCCGACAAATCGCCACCCCAGCGCCTTGTTTAGAACAAACAATCCCTGCTTGTATTCCCCCGATTCCGCCATATAGAACATGAACTCTTTTGCGCGGGGCCGCTCTATCAGTAGGACATCAGTGAACTGCATACGAGTGCCTTCTTTGTTGCGGGAGACCGTCCCAAAGCTGCCGGTGTAGTTGCCTACATTGAACATAACGTTCGACTTGAATTCCGGAATCGCACCCATGAGCGCGGTCTTGGTCATAAGCTCGCGGGCAAGCTTCTCAGCCGGGGGCACGAGGCGCTCTACAACGAGAAAGTTGCCGATTCCGACCAAAACGCCGAACAGTGCGACGGGAAGAATTACCCGCAAAATGGGGGCGCCGGCGCTCCTCATCGCGGTCAGCTCGCTCTCGCGCACCAGCCGCGACATTGCGAGCGAGGCGGCCAGCGACATCCCGACCGGCAGCGTCATATTCAGAAAGCCCGGGGTCTTGTACATGACGATCTGGGCGAGGGCGGCAAGCGGGACGGCTTGCGGCGGCTGATTCTTCAGGATATATATGACAAGATTCGCCTGAAACATCAACACAACCGCCAGCGTGCCGATGAGGAATGGGATCATCAGCTCGCGGAGCATGTAGCGGTCGAGTGTTTTCAATCCGTGCTCTCCTTGCGTCTCAATACGATCCAGACGATACCGACCACCGCTGCGCAAATGCCCGCGATAGACGCGGCGGCAATGGTCGGCGGCAGCTTCACGGCCGACCACGCGAGCCCGATCGCCGCGATAATCGCAATAAGCCAAATCAGGACGAGCTTGCCGGCTATGCCAACTCCGACTATCCCGCCCCGCAGGTAATCGAGCAGAAAAGGCGCCCCGCAGCGCGAGCAATAGACAGGCCCCGGCTCGTTGGACGTTCCACATGTGGCGCACACAACCGTCTGACGAAGGTGGCCGGCGGCGGTTCTCAGCCGCCACTTTGAAGCCATCTGCTCGAGCTCATTGCCGAAGACCCCTTTCGGCATGCCGGCGATGATCCTCTCCACAATCGCAATCGCGTGCCCGGGAAGACCACGGTCATACATCACCGAGGCAATCCGAACCTCGGACCCTACGCTCGCCGGCTTCTCACGGAGGGTTTGATATGCGCGCTCGACGAGATCGGCATCAATCGAGTTCAGCGCCCGCTTCTGCAGCATCTGCCTGACCAAGGGGAAAAGCACGGTGGTGAGCACGACGGCGGTCAGGATGAGCGGGGGAAGGGATTTGTCCGGGGGATTCAGGGTGAGCGCGCCCAGCCCGACCGCCAGCAAGACGCCCGCGAACCCGGCTAACGCGTCAATTTCGCCCGTGACCGTCCACCCGACGAGGCTGATGATCCAGACCGCAAGCGGCAGCCAGATCACGATGCCTCCCCAGAATGACCAGGGCTCGCTAAGAATGCGCTGCAGCACGGGTCTCAGCCACCCTCCTTCAAATTGTCTTCAGTCGGTGAGCGATTACCATCGGTCTGAGTGTTTCCCCACTCGCTGGTTGCGTCATTGCGACCGGTGAAATTGGTCTCCGGGCCGTTGCAAGAGGTCTCCGGGTCGCTGCAAGAGGTCTCAAGGTCGCTGCAAGAGGTCTCCGGGCCGTTGCAAGAGGTCTCCGGGTCGCTGCAGGAGGTCTCCGGGCCGTTGCAAGAGGTCTCAAGGTCGCTGCATGAGGTGTCCGGGTCGCTGCAAGAGGTCTCCGGGTCGCTGCAAGAGGTCTCCGGGTCGTTGCAAGAGGGCTCCGGGTGCCTACCGCCGCCAAATCTGCGCTCTGTACCTTGGAGCAGCTTGCGGATGTTCGATGTGTGGCGAAGGATGATGAACGCGCCCAAGAGGCCATAGCCCGCCATCATGATCGCCGAGTGCCCGATAAGCCAACCGGAGAGCGGTAGCAGCACAACCGCGATCAGCGAGGAGAGGCTCACATAGCGCGTGATCGCGAGGAGCAACAGAAAGACGCCGAAGGAAATCACGGCGACGGCTGGCGAACCTCCGAGCATCGCGCCGAGCCCGGTGGCTACGCCCTTCCCGCCGCGAAAGCCGAGGAAAGGAGAGAAGCAATGGCCCGCAACCGCAACCAGGCCCGCGAGGAGCGCAAACTCCTGCTGGCTTTGGAGGAATTCCGGCTTCACGACAAAGTAGCCGAGGATCGACGGGATCAGACCCTTGAGAACATCCAGGCCCAGAACAATGAATCCAGCCTTCTTGCCGAGCACCCGAACCACGTTGGTGGCGCCGATGTTGCCGCTCCCCACCGCGCGGATATCAACCCCGCGCGACCTGGCGACGAGGTGGCCGAACGGCACCGACCCAAGCAGGAACGCAGCAGCAAGCAGGACGATCCACTCCATTTAAGCCTTGAGACGTTCCAAGCCGTCCTTATACACCGAACGCACCGCCTCGATGATCTCGTTGTGATAGGCGAGGAAGGCATTTCCATCCGCGTATCCCGCAGCCGATGCCAGGCGGTTCAGCTTGTTCGGGTTTTCGGGAATGTCGTCGAGCTCCAGGAGTCCGAGCCGATGCCTTGTTTCGAGCAGGTGCTTCCGCGCCCGGAGCAGTTCTTCAAGCTCGATCGCGTTGATCAGATGGGCTCTGGCCAAGTTGCGAAGCCTTTGCTCGGTTGAAGCGCTCTGGCCCGCTGCAGCTGCGGTTGGGAAGCGCATCTCATGCAGATGGACGAACCATTCGATATCCCCAAGTCCCCCATATCCAAGCTTTACGTTTCTCCTTGCAAGTTGGGGAGGGACGCGCTCCGCCTCGATTCGGTTCTTCATTGCCACTAGCTCGCGCAGCCGCTCCGGAGTCACAGGAAGGGCATACGCGCAAGCTACAACCACATCAAGCGCGCTCGGCGAACCCCATACAAGCCGGCATTGGCCCAGCGCGAACCGCTCCCACATCTCCATGTCTTCGAGCTCGTAGGTCTTGAGGCCGTCGTAAGTGCGCGCAAGCAAGCCCTTGCCACCTTCCGGACGCAGCCGAAGATCAAGGCGGAGGCTCGCTTCTTGCCGTCTGAGCCTATCAAACATCGAGAGCAGATCCTGAGCCTGCGACTCGGCGCGCGCGTGATCCTCCGGCCTCTCGACGAGCAAGACCAGGTCGGCATCGGAGTCCAGGCTGAGCTCGCGCAACCCATAGCTTCCGAGCGCGATAACTGAGAATCGAGCTTCGATCTGCCTGCAGCAATTACCGAGCAGCGAATCCCATAGGTCCGCCAGAGCCATCCCCAGATCGAAATGCGGCGAAAGGCTCCACCGCGCGAGGATTCTGGTGCGAGCCCTCAAGTAGGCCGCTCCCAACTGATCCAGGCTTGATGCTGAGGGCAGTTCCGCGCGGACATCGTCCTCCTCGATCTCGCCACTCAGAACGTCCTCGGTGAGGGTCGCGGATGAGCGTAGGCTCCGGGTGAGGTGCGGCGCATGGAGCAGAATTCGCCGAACCCTGTCGAGGCTGCTCTCGTTCTCGGCAAGGCTCTCGTAGAACGCATCCGCCTGAGGAAAGCCTCCGATCCAGGCTTGCAGCTCAGCGGCCAAAGGCCCCAATCGATGCATCAGTCTGTCAATGCCGGCCACGCTCGGGCCGCGGAAGAGGCCGCCGTACTCCTGCGCGATCGCGGCCCTGGTTCGATCGATTTCCGCCAGGAGGTCGGGCCAAGCGTGATATCCCATGAGCCGGGCGATCCTGCCTCGTTCTGGTTCGCCCTTGGGTAGGGTTTGGGTCTGCTGGTCGCCGACCAATTGCAACCGATGCTCGAGCTTGCGCAGGAAAGTGTAGCCATGGATGAGGGCCCGCGACGTCGCGTCAGGCAGTATCCCATTGACCGCCAAGGCCCGCACCACATCGCAGGTTGCCCTTGCTCGTACGGAGGGCTGATCGTGGCCGTGGAGCATTTGCAGCACCTGCGCCAGGAACTCCACATCCCGAATGCCCCCTTTTCCGCGCTTGATGTCGTCTGCATCGGCTCCGGCTTCCGTGCGCGCTCGTGAGGCTGATATCTCGTCCAGCGCGATCTCCGATATCTTTGGCTTGTAGCAGGTTTCGAGAACGACCTGCTCCCAGCGCGCTTTCAAGTCGTTTGAGCCGGTGATCGGCGTGGTCCGGAGTAGAGCCTGAACCTCCCAGGCCTGGGCATGGAGCCGATAATATCCCTCGACCGCCCGCATGGTCACTACGATCGACCCGGCTGCCCCAAATGGCCGCAGGCGCAAATCGACCCGGTAAAGCGAACCCCGGCCCATCCGGTCCGACAACGCCCTTGAGAGCATCTCACAAAATCGTGAAACCGCCTTTGCCATCGCCTCGCTTAGGCCGTCCTCGCAAGCAAGAACAAGATCAACGTCCGAGCTGTAGTTCAATTCGGCTCCGCCTAGCTTTCCAAATGCCACAATCATCACCGGTAGTCGGGCGGCATCGGGCCCTGCGCACTCACGCCAGACCGTTTCCGCCGTCAGCTCGATAATGGCGAAGGCTGTGTCAGAAAGGGCCATCCATATGGCCTCCTGCTCCCACTTCCCTGCCAGATCGTTCATCACCACAGGCAGAAGATAGCGCTGCTTGAGATAGCGAAGGCGATCGAGGGCGTGGTTGTAGCCTGCGGCTGCTGCGAGAAGTGCGCGACCGTCTTCGAGGATCGCCTCGCGGCTGATTTGCCCTGGCCGCTCACCTTCCAGGAGCATCCCCGCAAGCTCGGGATTCTGGATGAGCGCGTCCGCACTGGGCTGGCTCGCGCCCAGCAGGTTGAGAAAATCGCTGGCCAGGGGCGACTGAGCAAGGAGGGAAAGATAGGAGGAAGGGTTGCCGGTCGAGCCAAGCCAACGCTCCAAATTGACGAGCGCGAGGTCAGGATCTGGGCACTTCTCGAATCCATACTTCCACACCGGGCCCAGGTCCGCCGGGCTCGATCGGGCAAGTCGCTGCTTTGCTTCCTCCGCCTTCTCGTCGTTCTGGAAAACTGTCACGGTCTTGCTTGAGTTTGATGCGTGGCCACAGCGCCGCACAAGCCCGGCCGGTAGATCGTCATAATCAACCGGCAATGAGCATGGATCGAGTAGCGGTGATAATGGCGGGCGGATCCGGCGAGAGGTTTTGGCCGCTTTCCCGCCGTTCCCTGCCCAAGCAGTTCCTTCGGCTCGATCCCAGTGGCCCCCGACTGATCGAAATGGCGCTAGACAGGCTCGCTGGAATTGTGCCGCCTGAACGGATCTACATTGCAACCAGTATGGAGCTGGGAGACGTGACCAGGGAAATTTGTCGCGACGTGCCGCCCGAGAATGTGCTCACTGAACCGGAGCGAAAGAATACTGCCGGCGCCGTCGGCTGGACCATGGCCCACCTCCCTGATGCCGTGTGCGTCGGATTCTTTCCTGCTGACCATGCCGTTTCGGACATCGAGAGCTTCGCGAGGAACGTGCGGCGCGCATATCGGATCGCCGAGGAATCGGAAGCTTTGGTCACGATCGGCATCAAGCCGGCGAGGGCAGAGACGGGCTATGGCTATATGGAGGCGGACGAGGGAGGGGTGGTCAAGCAGTTTCATGAAAAGCCCGACCAAGCTACCGCCGAGCGCTATCTACGGGCCGGCAGTTTCTATTGGAATGCGGGGATGTTCTTTTGGCAGGCTTCCGCATTCTGGGGCGAGATGGAGAAAGTTGCTCCGGAATACACGGAGACTTTACGCAAGATGGCGCGAGACGTGGCTAACAGCAAGGAACTCTTCCACTCCCTGCCATCCATCTCCATCGATAACCTGCTCATGGAGAAGGCGGCGAGCGTCAGGGTGGTGCCCGCGGAGTTCGATTGGGACGATGTAGGATCTTTGGATGCCCTCGCAAGGTGGCTCCCGAAAGACAAGTCTGAAAACTCTGTAAGCGGCGCCGGCCTCACCCTCGAGTCTCAAGGCAATCTCATCGTGACCGACGGTTCGCGGATGGTCTGTCTTCTCGGGGTCGAGAACCTGATTGTGATCCAGACCGAAGACGCGACCTTGATTTGTCCCAGGGATCGCGCTCAGGACATCCGGCGTGTCGTCGAAGCCTTGGCGAGCATCGATCCAAAGCTTATTTAGCCGGGCCGCCAAACCAGACCGTTCTTGACCCAGCTCAGCCAAAACGGCACGTTCAGTGGATCGCATGCGATAGCTTCTCGGTGCATGCGCATCGCGAGGTTCCGGTCGCCAGACAACCGAGCAAAGTGGGCGATGGTCCTCTTGGTTCGGCCCAGGGACTTGCGAAGGATGCTTCTGTAGTGCGCGCGCTCAGCATCAGTGATGTCCGGAGTAAATGCGCCGAAATCTGGCAGGAATCTCTCCTCGATCACATAGCGCTCGGCCTCAAAAAACTTCAGACCAGGCTCGCTGTTGGCTCCGGCGCGAATCCTGTATTTTACGGTTGGCTCGGACAGATAACGGAACGATCCCATTCGTGAGAGGATCAGCCAGCCATACCAGTCGCTGCAGATTTTCACGTCGGCCACGAAATTCCCGGCCTCTAACATCTTTTGCCGAGAGAAGACGACCGACGACGCAATTACCTTGAGGGGCAGGACATGGTCCAAGGCCGGCGTGCCCGCCGGAATATTCTCCTTGCGGTCCCACTTTCGGCCGTCCTCGTGCTCGTAGTGGCCGGCTGTATGGCTAAGCACAACTGATGGGTCGTCGTGAAGGGGAATCTGCAAGCGCAGCTTATCAGGAAGCCATTCATCGTCGTGGTCAATAAAGGCGATCAGATCACCCTTCGCTTCCTCAACCATCCTCTTCCGGCCAGCGCCAAGACCCTCGTTTTTCTGCGAAATGAGCCGCGCACCGAACTCAGTGGCAATCTCACCGCTGCCGTCTGTGGAACCGTCGTCCAATACCACCAGCTCATAGTCGGTGTACGTCTGGAAGCGTACGGAGTCTAATGCCGCCCGAAGGGATGCCGCACCGTTGAAAACCGCAAGGCAAACGCTGACGCGCGGCATAGCTGAAATATACCCTCAATAGCTCGACCTCGGGTCCCAGAGCCCCTCCCATCAGTTAGTGTTTATGCTACTACGATTTTGCGGGGCAAACCGCAGGCCGATGCGAGTCGCATTGCAGTGAAATTGCTAGGGTAATGGGCCAATCTTGTGCATTTCGCCACACTCATGCCCGATTTGCACGATACCGGTAGATATCTCGATTCTTAGGCATACATGCTCTGGAATACTCCTCCCATGCGTGCTGCAACATGGGCTTTACTGCTGAGTGTATTTGCGACGGCGACATCCTTTGGACAGATTCAGAACCAAGATGATCTGTTGGATGCGGACCGCTTCGACGATCCGGACTACTTTTCCCTCTTTGGCTGCACCCTGACCTTCGATCAGAGTCAGGGCGGGCCGACCATCCATGCCACTTCCCTCGAGGAGTTTGGCGGACTTGCGAGAAGGACACAAACCCCCGCAAACTGGTCGAACTACGATTCTATGTCCTTCGTGTTAAAGAATCGTGAGAACCGAACAGTCAACTTCAAATTGCGGGTAGAGGCGACGACGGACACGCGCGATATGTCCAAGATTGTCCAGGCTTCGTTCGCTATTCCTGCCAACGCAGAGGTGACGATCGACTATGATCTGCGCCTGGAAAGGGCCAGGGCACTCGGTTTGTGGGGCCGCCCGCCGATCTACAACACGCCGCACAGGCGCCTCTATGCTCCACGCCCGATCGACATGACACAGATCTTCGGATGGCGGCTGAGCGTTGCAGACACCGGCGTTGCCCGGTTCACAGTTTCACGAATGAAGCTGATTACGCGAACCCAAACCAACCCCGGAATAGTTGACCAGTTTGGCCAGTACGATAACGCCGACTGGACGAACAAAGTTCGAAGCACAGAGGACCTGACCACTCAGCGAACCGCTGAACAAGCAGACCTCGCCGCCAACCCGGGACCGGGAAACTATGAAGGTTCGACCCTATGGCCCGGCCTTAATCGATCCAACAGATGGCGGACCTATCGGACGCCATCGGGCAAGTGGTATTTGGTTCATCCCAGCGGCAAGCTCTTTTGGAGCATGGGAATGCTCGGAGTGGAGACTTCTCGGACGAGTCTTGTAACCGGGCGTGAAGATTACTACAATTCTCTGCCGCCAAATAGTGGGGACACCGCAAATTTCTGGCGCATTGAAGACGATGGAAAGACGAGTTTTGATTTTGGACGCTACAATCTCTATCGCAAGTATGGGTCGGGCTATCAGACGGCATTCACGACTCGCTCGCTTCAGAGGCTCAAATCTTGGGGCTTCAATACGATCGGCCCGGGCTCGGACGACAGCATGTACCAAACCGGGCAGCTGCCCTACACCCTGAAGATCTACACATACGACTTCCCAACTCGTCTCCAAACGCCCTTCGCTTATTGGTACACGCTGCCGGATGCGTTCGCGTCCGACTACCAGTCGTGGATGGTCAACAGATTCAATTCACTCTTGGCACCACACAGGGGACGGAGCGCCTTCATGGGAGTGTTCGTCGATGGAGAGCCTTCTTGGGGCCTCATGGATACGCCCAAGACGCGATATCAGATCGCAGTCGCTGCCCTGAATGCCCAATATTCACAGCCGGCGAAGATCGAGTTCCTGCGTCAATTGCAGGCTAAGTATCCCACCGTGCAGCTGCTGAACACGGCATGGGGGACCTCGTACAGTTCATGGACCAGCTTGCATGCTCCGAACAACTTTACAAGGGAAACACTGACAACCCAGTGCCAAGATGACATGCGGGCCTTCGTCACAAGCTTTGCCACTGCGTACTTCTCCAAGGTCAAAGCCGCCCTCAATGCAGCCGGCTCCACAGGCCTCTATCTGGGCTCCCGCGAGCAATGGCCCACGCCTGAATCTACGGCCGCAGCTATGCCCTACGTGGACACTTATTCGGTCACCCTCTACTTCGAGGCGAACAAGATTGACTGGACCTTCCCGGAGAGCACACGGCCGGTCTTTATATCGGAGTTCAGTTTCGGAGCGACGGATCGAGGATCATTCCATCCGGGTCCGATGGGAGCTCATGATCAGGCGGCGCGCGCTCAGTTGCTAAGAGACTATGCTCTTGCCGCCGTGAGGGCGCCCAAAGTGGCCGGCATCATCTGGTTCGAATACTTCGACCAGCCAACGGTGGGCCGCGTCTTGGACGGCCAGAACCAGAACTTTGGCTTCCTGTCCGTCGCCGATACCCCATTTCCAGAGATGAGGCAGGCGGCGCGGAATGTTGGATATTCCATCTACATGTTGCGCGGCCGGTAAGCCATCTAATCGGGCCTACACCGGCTTTCGCCGGAGTGGGCCCATCCCGAAGAGCCAGAGAATGCGGTTGCGAATCGCGCGGATCATCCAGACCGAACCGAACACGAACACCATAGGGCGCCGCAAAGCTAGCCCCAAGACCGCTTTTCCCGCCCCTGGACCCAAGAGCCCGTCCTTCAACCGACTGAAAACAACACCAGTGCAGTGCGTGTTCATGCCGATAAGGCTATCGATGAAATACGAAGAGTAACTCCGAGCTAGAATGCGATTCTTTCGCATCATCGTCGCAGCACCGTCATACATGGGAAGCAGAGATTTGGAAAGGGAGCCAGGCACCATTCGATACTCGGCCCTAGGTGTCGGATCGAAGCGGAATCGGTGCTTGGCGGCCACTCGAACAAACACATCCCAATCCTCGCAAACTCGGATTAGGGGGTCAAACCCTCCACACTCGATAAGTGCGCTGCGACGGTAAACCACACCGGAAGTTGCGCCCCAATAGCTCCGCACGGCAGATCGAAAGGGATCTCCGGCTGGCACGGCATTTCGAATGTCCATCGAACCGGTTTGGATTCCGTCCTCACTCATGATGGCGCAGGAGCCAGCGCACACCCCCAGCGACGAATCCTCCTCTAGGATTCCCACACGGGCCTCGACGCAATCCGGCAGCATCCTGTCGTCGCCATCAAGGAGCGAGATGTATGTTCCGCGGGCTTTGGCGATTCCCGAATTTCGGGCGGCAGAGACTCCGCCATTCTCCCGCTCGATCAGGTCAATTCGATCCCCATACGAGCGAGCGACTTCCACACTGTCATCCTTGGAGCCATCGTCAACAACAATGATCTCGATGTTCGTGTAGGTTTGGGCAAGAACACTGTCAATCGCCTCGCCGAGAAACTCGGCCCGGTTGTAACTCGGAATGATTACGGAAACCAGCGGCAAGTTAGTCATTGCGTCCAATCTTAAGCCAAGCTCGGATGCAAATCACTGCTTGGACGCTTTGCCGGGGCCGACGATCGCTAGCAGAATGCCCGGCATCATCATCGTATTGATGAATAGTAGGTTCTCCGTATTGAAATGCACAAGGTATCCGACTCCTATTAGGAAGACGGATATTGCAAAGGGTGAATGCGACCAACTTTTGCCGATTGTGCGCAGCATCGTCCAGATGAATCCTATCATGAATGCGACGCCGATCAGGCCGTAGTTCACCCAAGCAAGGGAATAGGTGTTATCCAGCCTGCCCTCAAATGCATAGTTATTGTAGGTGACTGCGTTTTGATTATTTATCAGGCTACCGACGGGCGATGTTCCAAAGATGGGACTCTTGAATCCGGTGTTGACCGCCTTTACCGCGTTGTGCATCCTGAGCTTAAAACTGCCAAGCTCCTCATGTCTACTAACTGCCCCTTCCCCTTCAACAATGATTTTTAAGCGCTCCACATTGAACGCGTACACTGCTGAGATTCCTAGCATGGCAAGCCCAGTGCATACACCCAGTGTGAGAGCGGCCAACTTGTACTGCTTGCGTACGAACAGAAACAGGACGAGCCCGCCCGCCATGGCCGTGACGGTCACGACGCCGCTGCGGGAGTAGGTCGCTACTAGAGCAGCCAACAATAGTGCACCTATCGCGAGTTCCCATGGCTTCAGCTTACGGTTCCATGCAAATCCAGCTAATATGGCGAGCCCCAGCCACATTGTATGAGCCAGGTTATTCGCATGGGGCGTTACTCCCTTAGCCTGCCACGGCGCGGAAGGACCGAGCATACGGCGCTCATCCAACATCTGGTTGTAGAAAGTATAACTCCAGCGGCGTGCACCGAATGCATCCATGGCCTGTGCAAGACCGAGTAGCGCTGACGCGCTGAGTGCCCCGAGCAGCCAGTAAATCACTACCTTCGGCTCAAACCCTCGCCGGTTCAATCCTTCCCGAACTACGAGAAAGTAAAGGTAGGGCTTCAGCTGAAGCATCGAGTAGTCCATGTAGTTCCTGAATCCGCCAAAGCGAATCAGAAACAGGTCAGCGTAGACATAGCTGAAGGCCTGCAAAGCGACGAAGCCCAAGAAAAGGTAGTCGATAACCGAGATCCGGACAGTTCCAATCCGACCCCGACGATCGAGGATCAACCAGAGCGCTACGAGGAAAATGGGGAGATCCGTCGGCCGAGTTAGCGGGAAAGGCACAGGGAAACGCCAATGCCGATCGAGCAGTATCTCGATGAGGATGGCCATCCCTATGGCGTGGGAAAGCACCTTGCCGCGAACGGCAAGGTGCTTGTCAACGTTCAACCTCGTAAAGAACGGGGTTGCGAACGATTTTCCGGCGATCATTGCGATAGTGCTTTCGGCGAGGCGTACGATTCAACGGCATCAGTAACGAGCTGCAAATCGGATGACCGCGAGAACACGACCGTGACCAATGGGCAGCCTGATTCGGCGAGAGCTTGCTGGGCGTGAAGGAACTCTACGCTCTTGGTGCGCTCGGCCCGAACCAGCACGATCATTTCATCGAGATTCGATGCGGCAAACGCGTACTCTGCTGATTCCGTAGCCGGCTCGAAGTCAACAACCGTTAGGTCCGTCTCAAGGCTCTGGATCTCCTGCCCAAAGCCGGTCGACCCGTCAGCGTTCTGAACCTGGCGGAGGGAATCCACCGTCACAAGGGTCACGTAGGGCGTCACGTGGGAAACCTGTCCCTCGACGCCGATTCCTTGCCGGTGAAGAAGCCTCCGGATCGTAGACTTTTCATCCGTTTCAACGATCACCGCACGGTTGCCATGCTTCTCTGCAGCCAGCGCAACGTTCAGCGATGTTATCGAGGCTCCGGCATCCTTGGTGATGCCGACGATGCCGATTCGATAGGGTCGCTTCTCGCTGCGTCTGAAGTTGACTAGAAGCGTTTCGAACGGCTCCGCGGGCGGCTTGTTCAAGCCGCGGAACGGCATCCTGAGCTCGGGAATGATGCGATAAACTGGCTGGCTCGCGAGACTGTTAAGGTGCGCCAGCGAACGGATCGGCTGACGCTTGCCTTCCGTGCTGAGCATGGAAAGTACACCAAGAATAAGACCGCCAATCAGGCCGAACATCGTGTTGATCAAGTGTTTCGGGCTTACAGGCTCAGGAATCGCAGTAGCCGGTGTGATGAGAAGTGTGGGCGAGGTCCTGCCACGTTCCAAAGCTCTCAAGGCTCCAAGCTCGGCCGTGGCGTCCGTATACTTCCGCTCGAGACCGACCTGCTCGCGCAGGAGCTTCTGATACTCGTTCTGGAATCTTGGCCATCGCTGTGTCCGGTTTTCTCGGGAAGCGATTGACGCGTCAGCCTCCGCGAGTTGGTCTTGGAGTGCGGACAGGTCCGTTCGAGCGCTCGCCAAAGCACTTACGAGCTGAGTTCTCAGGGGGCTGGCAACCGTAGTGGATGTCCCTTCGATTTTGCGATTGGCTTGCTTGATCTGCTTGACTTCATCTTTGAGCTTTTGAATGGTCGTATCCAGTTCCACCATTATCGGGTGGTCGGGCAAGTATCGCAACGAGGCGACAGCCTTTTGCGTCTCCGTGGTTGCAATCTGCCCCTGAAGTGCATTGATAAGCGGATTTTCCCCGACCGTCTGGGCGGCAAACTCTGTTGACTTGAGACCCTTTAGCTCCTGCGCGAGGCTCTGGACCCTCTGGCGTGCGCCCGCCAGTGCAATCGCATACCCTTCTCGGGCCTCACGAAGCTTGGCCGTGCCGTTAACCTCCGCTTGAATCTCTGTCATGGGTTCCGACGAGCCGGCATTCCGGAGCGCCTCCACCTGGGCATCGACTGCGTTCAACTGCTTCTTAAGACTGGCATGCATCGAAGCAACGCTTGCCGTCGCCCGTGAGCCAGCTTCCTTTGAGGCCGATGTGAGCTTGTCCTCAAATGCCCGGTATATCTCTTGCGCAACCGTCTTCGCTCGCTCCGGATCAGAAAGTCGGACACGGACGCTGATCATGTCCGACGTGGATTCTGCGGCGACCGTTAGAGAGTTCTGAAGGTTCGCCGTCTCAAGTTCTTCGTCGTCGGCCGGGGCGCCGAGCGCCTCTTTGGCTCTCGCCGCTGCATCTCCGATCACGCCAAAACTGGTCAACTGTTCAACTTGAGTCGAAATCGAACGAGACCGCGAGAAATCCTTGAGGTCCACCACTGTGTTGCCCGCGTCCGACATCCCAGGAGGCCGGGGGCCGTAGGTCTGATCGATCATGATCTGCATGATCGCCTCATACTTCTTCGGACTGAGCAGTGAAACGACGAGACCGATTCCTGCGCCCGCAAGAGCGAACAACAGGAGACGCAACCAATACGACTTGATCATAAAATAACGCCCCCAGGAGCTTGGCCCAAGATTACCTAGAACTTTCCAGAAACCCGGACGCTTTAGAGCATCTAGAAGTATCCGGCGCTGGTTTTCTCGGCTTCTACTAGATAACTCTTGATGAAGTCGCCTAGTTCCTCTTTCGACACATTCCTGGTCGGAATGAACCGATAGAACGTGCTATCCATATTTGTGCCGCCCGCCAGCTGCTCCTTGAGCATGGCAAAGGTGAGGGAGGATGGGCTGTCGTAAAACTGACTGTCCCCCGCACTCGGCGTTTCGCTTCGTACAGGTCCCGACATGGCCGTCATCGCCAACACCAACGCTGCCGCGCCCATGACCGTGAACACAATGCCTACGGACCTCGATCGAGTTTTGCTGAAGAAGGCGGGAACCACAAGCCAGCCCAGCCCAACCACAAGCGCCGCAGCTGCACCGACCATTACAATTCTGGACAGCGTTGGAAGCAAGCCACGGTCGGCGGGGCCCTTATAGAATAACGCTGCGACCCGGTCACCCTTCAGCCGGTGCTTCATCGTCACAAAGGAGATCGGCACTTGTCCACGGGCAGTTTCCAAGACATCTTGAGTCTGACCAGTTAAAGTCCAGCCGCTTGCGGTGAAGCAAACTCGCTGGTCATGGAAGCTCTCCTTCTTATTGCTGCTCACAAGGAGTACGTCGTAGCCGTCCGAGCCGGTCGCGTACACCCGACCGACAATGCCAAACGGCCTCAGAATGTCATACGCTTCCTGCCCGATCGCGTAGCTTTGATTGGGCTTCTTGCCCAGGGTGTCGCCATAGAATGAGAACTCTCCAACCTTCGTTGGCGCACTCTTTTCCATAAAGACCTCATCTTTGGGAGAGAGGTTTGTCGCGGGTGCCACCTGTATGGCAATTCCAACCGCGATGAGAAAAGCGCCGATAAGAATCGTTCGGAATCTCAGTTTTTCCATCCAAGCCACCTCGCAAATTTAAAGAGTATGAAGAAGCAAATCACCAGGGTGATGTAGCCGCTGTAGTCGTGCATTGTCATGCCCGCTTCGGCATTCTGCATCTCGCCGACGATCCCCACTAGGCCAATTCTGAGCCCATTGATGACCATCGCCAAGGGAAGGATGAGGCCGATCATCACCAAATTGCCCCACCATTTCAGGCGGGCGATCAGAATGAAGAACGTTGTGAACGCGGTCAGCGCCAATAGGAGCTTCAGGCCGCTGCACGCCACCGCCACATTAAGCGTGAAGTTGTCCATGTACAGGATCGTCGGCTCATTCACCTGGTCGTAGACCAGCCCAAATCCGAAGATCTTGAGGAAGTAGTAAGCAATCTTGGTCGAATAAATCTGCAGTGGGTTGGTGTAGTCGTTGATCAGCACTGTCCACAGCGGCAGGGCGAACGCAAGATAGAGAGTGGCCGGCGCCAAGGCTAGCATCCATCGCCATCCCGCGATCAGCCACGTGCTGAAGGATATCGTGGCGAGCAGGGCCATCGCCATGAATGTGTAGATCAGATTCGCCGAGGATAGCCAGGCGAGATAAAGAGTGATCGAAAGTGGAATCAAGGCGATCCACTCTGCCCTCACCGGAATATTTTGGATCCTGGGCCAAGCCTTGTAAACGATGACGCCCGAGATCACGGGCACAAGCCAGCCATGGGAGTAGTAGCCGTCTGGCCCAGTCCACAGATCGTAAAGTTGAGGCCACATCTTCCAAAAGATGAGAATGATCCCAGTAAAGAGGATCAGTCCTGGCACAAATGCAGGCGAGCGGGAAATCGTCTGCAATGTGTCCGAGAGCTTGGAAGGGGCAGGTGCGGAAGTTGTCGGCTCGGCAATGCTCAAGTCTTTTCTTTGGCTCCTGTTTGGTTCGATCGGGCTAAACTCGCCCGGAATGCGAGTGATTATAACAATGAGGCTCTAAATCTGCATGAATCGTGCCACCGGCAGGCACTTACGATCATTGATGAACGCCGGGATGCTATAGGGAGTTCCAGATCCTGCGAACACCGGTACGTGACAGCACGGCAAAAGGCGATCCGCCTAGAATAACGCCCACCGCGAAGGCCTGGACCCCGATGACGACGGCGAAACCAGCAAAGAGGGCCAGGACTTCCCGCATCGGTACCTGGCGGATGCCGAAGCAAGCCAGGGCGGGCAGAAGGCTAATGACCAGTGCCATCCAGACCTTTCGAAGATCTGCGGCACCCGGCTTTAGCTTCCAGAAAGCCAACGCGAGGGTAAGACCATAAGCACAGCAGGCTCCGATCGTGATCCATAGGACAGCTGTCCCAAGCGTGAGCGAGCCCCAATTGGCCCCTAGCCCGGCGGCAGCGACTGCGAATCCCGACAGCCAGCTAGCGACATTCAGGTAAGCGCGGTTGGCCGCCACCATCGCGCTGCCGGCCAACGTGCCCAGCGAACGGAAGGCAAAGTACACCGAGAGCATTTGCAGCAACGGGATGCTTGCGCTGAACTTGGCCGTGTAGAGAACCACGATGAGCTCGTGAGCAAAGAGGCCGATGAAGGCAAAGAGCGGAAGTGAAATCAAGCTGGCGGCAGCAAGCGAGCGGCAGAACACCGAGGCGAACTTCGCTTGATCACCCGAGTACCGCGTGTAAGCAACGAAGAGCGTGCTGCTCAACGGAAAGCTAATGAACTCGACCGGCTTGATTCCCAAGTTCCATGCGATCGAATAGAAGCCGATCGCCGACTTCCCGAAAAGCTTCGTGATCAGAGCGTTATCCAGGATCGTGTACACCGAGTAAAGCAGGTTCTGCGAGAATATCGCACTCGAACGGCCGAACACGGAGCTGAGGAAGGATCGCTCGATCGCGGTGAGCTTCGTCGGAGCCGTGTAATGGGCAAGGCCCCAGTAAAGCAAGGCTCGCGCAAGCAGTCCCCAGACGAGAGCTTGGAAGCCGATTCCCGTAAACGCGAGCGGCACCGCGACACCATAGGAGATCAAGCCGGAAAGCGTTTGAATAATTCCAGCGTCTCGAAATCGGGCTTGCCTCTGCAGCTTTGCGACTGGGATCGTAATGAAGCCGTTCGCGAGCAGGGCAAAAGCCACAATTTGCAAACCCCACGACAGCTCCGGCATAGCAAAGAAGCCGGCGATCGCATCTCTTGCAAGAAAGACGATGAGCGCGAGGATGGCGGCGGTAAGGATGGCAAGCGCGTGATAGGCGCCTTCCCTTTCCGGGCGATCTGCCTCCTTGTCCGCAATATAGGAGTTGCCGAGGCCAGCATCTCGAAAGATGTCGGAAATCGCGAGCACCGTGGTGAGAACAGCAAACACGCCGATCTCATCAGGACCCAGAATCCGGGCAATAAGGATGCCTAGGATCGGAAAGAGGAGCTTGCTCGGCAAGCCGAAAAGGAAATTCCAGGCAAATCCGACCGTCGCCTCCTTCCGGTTCACTTTCCAGCCCTTTTGAGGACCTTTTCGATCGCCACGATGACCCCCTCTGGCGTAATCCCCTCGGTGTAAGGATTCGTCGTCACGCCCTCGGCCAAATCAGTCACTTCGAGCGGCAGCTGCTCTCGGTTGATGCCTTGTGGGGTTACGACTTCGACGTTGTCTCCAAACGGAGCCCATCGCTCCGGGGTATTCGCCGCCGAAAAGACGCTGACGACGGGGCACCCAACTGCAGCAGCGATATGGCCGGGCCCCGAATCGATGCCCACAAACAGTCCGCACATCTTCAGCAGCGCGGCTGTTTCGGGAAGGCTCAGCTTCCCTGTCATGTCTATCGCCCGTGTGGACCGTTCCAAGAACTGCGACGCGCTGTCCTTGGGCCCACCGACGAGGGCGGGAATCATTCCTCGACCCTCGATGGCCCCAATAACGGCCGCCCAGCCTTCAATGCTCCAGTTGCGCGAGGAGAAACGCCCGAATGGATGGAGCGCCGCAAGCCTTTGCCCGCTTGAGTCGCCGAGTTGCTCCCGAACGGAGGCCGAAGCCTCTTCGCTGATCGACAGTCTCGGAGCCCCGGTGAGGCCAAAATCAACGCCGCAGACCTTGCCAAGTCGGCGGGCTAAGGCGAAGTTTCTCTCAACTTGGTGTCCCGAAACTGGCATATCGACCACGTCAGTGAGCCAAAAACCCCCGCCCGCATTTCCGAAAGCGATGGAGATTGGTATTCGAGAAACGCCCAGCGCACGGTTGACGCGAACATCCGGGTGGAACGCGAGCGCCGCATCCGGCTGAAGCCGGAGCAGAAGGTTTCCAAGCGCTGACTCCGAACCTTCTGGAGACTCCGCGCCAAATGTATGCTTTACCGTTGCATCCCAGGCCGCATCGAAGCAGTGAAGAGTCGCGCCGGAAAGACTGGGAGCGAGGAGACGTTCCGCAACCGAGCCGATGATCACGTGGAGCTCTGCATCCGGAAATGCCTTGCCAACCGCCTGGATGGTAGGCAAGGCCATGATCGCGTCGCCGATCTGGTGG
Source organism: Fimbriimonadaceae bacterium (assembly GCA_049276675.1). GTDB lineage: Bacteria > Armatimonadota > Fimbriimonadia > Fimbriimonadales > Fimbriimonadaceae > DATLGQ01. The sequence goes on along the minus strand of JBASWW010000015.1, from coordinate 10,076 downwards.
AGCAGCAAGAGGGCGATGCGGCGCGGCGGGCCGGAAGGGCGCCTCAAGCGGCGTCGCAGAAAGAATCGGCCAAACGTGTCGTAGGCTCGCATGAGGGCACGGACATGCGGCTTCTTGTATACATATCTCATGCGAGCGCCTTGCGGTAGACGGCCGCCGTCTCGCGCGCGGTCTTCTCCCAGGAAAAGGTTCCGGCTCGCGCAAGGGCGCGTTCGGCGAGGCCTGCCCGGTAGCTTGAATCTGACAACACCCTTTCACACGCCCTCATCCAAGCGCCCTCTTCGAGAGCCAGCACCAAACCAGCATCTCCCACGACTTCCGGCAGAGAGGAATTGTCGGCCACTGCGACAGCCGAGCCACATGAAGCAGCCTCGAGGGGAGGCAGCCCGAACCCCTCATAAAGAGACGGAAAGCAGAAGATGCCGGCACATGAATACAGGGCTCGCTTCTGAACGTCGTCTATGTAGCCGGTAAAGATGACCTTGCCTTCAAGCGAACTCGCGGCAACCTCCGCTTTGACATCCTCGGCCTGCCATCCAGGCTTGCCGGCAATCACCAATCTGAGATCCGGTTCCTTTCTAAGCAAAGGAGCTAAAGACCGGACGAGGAACGCGAGATTCTTGCGAGGCTCGATGGTGCCAACGAACAATATGAACCTGCCCTCTGTGAGCCCGAACTGGTCAACAGCCGCGCGCCGCTCTTTCAAAGGCGCCGGCGTGTAGAAAGATGATGCAGCCTCGTGGACGACCGTTACTCGATCCTCGCCCAATCCCAGCAGGCGCACCGCATCGGTCTTGGTGGCCTGCGAGATCGCGATAATGTGGTCGGCCCGGCCATAGGTAGAGGGCACAAAAGAACGAAGAAACCAGCCCGAAAAGCCGCGCATGTTCTGCGGAAAGAGACGCAGCGACAGGTCATGGATCGTCGCGACCTTGCCCCCCTTGAATCTGCGTGGCACCGAAAAACACGTCGAATGCAGCACGTCGGCTCCTGCTCTGCGGGCAAGTGACGGCAAGTGCAACTGATCCCAGAAGTAGCGGCCAATCGAATTCAAATCGGTGTTCTCGGCGGGCGCCAACTCGATGACCTGCACATCCTCGACCGATCGCAGCCCATCGAGCAGGCCCTGAATGTAGTAGCCGTGTCCCGTCATGCCCGAGCGACGGGCTGCCTGCACGTCGAGGGCAACCTTTAAGCGAACCAATGAACCTCTGAACCAAGGCTAGGGTGTGGGAAGGTCACGCTCATGTAATATTAGCTCTCATGTCCGACATCCCCGGAGTGCTCGTCAAACCGCTCAATAAATTCTCCGATCCGCGCGGGTGGCTGGTCGAGCTCTATAGGGAGGACGAACTGCCCGAGGGATTTGAGCCTGTCATGGGATACATCAGCGTAACCCATCCCGGAATCGCTCGCGGCCCACACGAGCACCTGCACCAGACCGACGGCTTCGTTTTCATCTCGGGAGCGTTCGAGCTTCACCTTTGGGAGAACAGGCAGGGGAGGCCCGAGCGTTCCGAAGTGATTCCTGTCGGGGAGGCCAACCCCGTCTTCGTGACGGTGCCGCCAGGAGTAGTGCACGCCTATCGCAATATCGGCGGTTCCGATGCGTTTGTGCTCAATTTCCCCGATCGGCTCTATGCGGGGAAGGGTAAATCGGAGCCGGTGGATGAGATTCGGCATGAGGACATCGAGTCGAGGTTCAAGCTTTGAATCTCCTAGTCACCGGCGGAGCGGGGTTCATTGGATCCCATTACGTCCGCCTCGCCCTCGCGCGCTATCCAGAGGCGAAAATCGTCGTCCTCGACGCGCTGACCTACGCGGGCAATCTTTCGACCCTCAAGGATGTCCAAGACCACCCCAATTTTTCTTTCCATCACGGCCTGATCCAGGACATGGAATTCGTCGACGGCATTTTCCACCGCGAAAGAATTTCACATGTCGTCAACTTTGCCGCCGAATCCCACAACGACCGCTCCCTCATGGCCAGCGGCGGCTTCATCCAGACCAACACCTTCGGCGTCCATGTCCTGCTCGAAGCAACGAGGAAGCACGGAGTCGAGCGTATGCTTCACGTCAGCACCGACGAAGTCTATGGATCGGTCGACAAGGGCCATTTCACCGAAGACAGCCCGCTCCAGCCGAATACCCCCTATAGCGCGAGCAAGGCAGGCGGCGACCTCCAGTGCCGCGCCCACCACGTCTCGTTCAAGACCCCGGTCGTCGTCACCCGCGGCGGCAACAACTACGGACCCTATCAGTACCCAGAGAAGCTCATCTCCTTTTTTACGGTGCGGCTCATAGATGGCAAAAAGGTCCCCCTCTACGGCGAAGGCCATCAGGTCCGCGAGTTCATCCACGTCATGGACCACTGCGAGGGCATCGACACCGCTCTTCGGCTCGGCAAGGACGGTGAGGTCTACAACATTGGCGACAAAAACGAGCGCCGCAACATTGACACCGTGAAGATCCTCTTGGACGAGCTTTTCGGTGATCCCCTCCCTCGTGATGGTTCGTGCATGAGGGAGGGGGCAGGGGGAGGGAGCCCGGCTGTCGAAGCTCCACCCCCCAACCCCCCTCCTCAGACACAATCATTCCGAGGAGTGGGGCTCATCAAAAAAATCCCCGACCCCCGCAAGGGCGCCCACGACGCCCGCTACTCCATGTCCACCCAGAAGATCGAATCCCTCGGATGGAAACCAACGCGCTCATTCGACGAGGAGCTCCGGGCAACCGTCCGCTGGTACAAGGACAACGAATGGTGGTGGCGCCCCATCACCGAAAAGCCCGAGTACAAGGACTTCATCCGCGCCTTCTACGGGCCGGGCCTCGGCGAGGACCTGTGATGCCGTGGTTGTGCCCAGGCAGTTCATAATGCCTGGGATGATCGATCGCGGGATTGTGCTGGCGGGGGGGTCTGGTAGCAGGCTATGGCCCGTGACCCGAGCGCTGAGCAAGCAGCTCGTGCCCATATACGACAAGCCGATGGTCTATTACCCGCTGTCGGTGCTCATGCTCGCCGGGCTGCGGAAGGTGCTGATCATCACGACCCCGGAGGACCGCCCCGCCTTCGAGAAGCTCCTTGGCGACGGCTCATCTTGGGGGATGTCGATCTCGTTCGCCGAGCAGCCGAAGCCCGAGGGTTTGGCGCAGGCTTTCATCATTGGAGAGGACTTCCTCCGCGAACCCCCTCGCCCCGATGAATGGCGGGGAGAGGGGGCAGGGGGTGTGGGGCCATCGGGTACCGCGCTGGTCCTGGGCGACAATATCTTTTACGGCGTAGGGCTTTCGGGCATGGTTCAGGAGGCGGCCCGGCTCTCGGAAGGGGCGACGGTATTTGCCTATCCGGTGGAGAATCCGTCGGACTACGGCGTCGTGTCGTTTGACTCATCAGGCAAGGCCGATTCCATCGAGGAGAAGCCTGCCTCGCCTCGCTCCCGTTTTGCCGTCACGGGACTGTATTTCTATGATCACACCGTGGTTTCAAAAGCCAACAATCTCCGCCCAAGCTCGCGCGGCGAACTCGAAATCACCGACCTGAACCGGGCCTACCTTGCCGAGGGCAAACTGAATGTGACCACGATGGGCCGAGGCTTTGCCTGGCTGGATACGGGAACTCATCATTCGATGCTGCAGGCCGCGAACTTCGTGGAGGTCATCCAGCAAAGGCAGGGTCTGCTCATCTCGTGCCCGGAGGAGATTGCATTTCGTCGCGGATGGATCTCTGCCCAACAGCTCGAGTCGCTTGCCAAGCCCATGGCAAAGAATGGCTACGGGCAGTATCTGTTAAGATTGGCCTCGGAGGAATGAACGGCAATGCCCAACCGAGGCCAGTTTCAGAATGTCGATCCGCCTCTGCGAGTCGCGTGGGGGCAAGCTGTCGCGAGCCTGAGGGTGCGATTCAAACGCCATCTGATTACTTGCCTCGGAATCGCGCTCGGCATCGCGTTTTTTTCTAGCGTTTTAGTTGTGCGGGCCGAAGGCGCTGCCCCGGATGATCCGCAGGCGCCGGTGCGGCTGCAATGGCTGGTGGCCACTTCCCTGCTCATGTGCCTCGTGGGAATCACGAATTCGATGCTCATGTCCGTGACCGAGCGCTACCGGGAAATTGGGACGATCAAGTGTCTCGGCGCTTCCGACGGCTTCATCGTCAAGGTGTTTTTCCTGGAGGCGCTTCTGTTGGGCTTGATCGGCTCGTTCTCGGGTGCCCTTCTCGGCTCGCTCGTCATGTGGATGCCGACCCGCGGCGTCTCATTGGCTCAGATTGCCGCTATCGTGCTGATCGGCGCCGGAATCGGCCTCGCGATGACGGTCATCGCAGCGATCGCTCCGGCCTATCAAGCAGCCAAGATGCCCGCGGCGGCGGCGCTTAGAGTTGACATCTAGTGTTGAGTGATAAGTATTAAGTGTTAAGATCGGGAATAGGCTCGTCTTCTCAACACTTCATCCCCAACACTCAACACTTAAAGCTCCCCATGTCCGAAACAGTCGTCCGCACAACCGATCTCGCCAAGCAATACGGCGAAGGAGAAGCCGCCGTCCATGCCCTTGATGGCGTCTCATGCCAGATCGAAAGCGGCGAATATGTCAGCATCGTCGGCCCCTCCGGATCGGGCAAATCCACCCTCTTCAACATGATCGGCGGCCTCGACAAGCCGACCGGCGGCTCCGTATTCATCAACGCCGTCGACATCGCACAGCTCACCCCGCGCGAGCTCGCCTTCCTGCGGTGCCACACCATTGGCTACATCTTCCAGACCTTCAACCTCATCACCGTCCGCACCGCCCTCGAGAACGTCACCCTCCCCATGCTCTTCGCAGGCCTCCAGCCCGACGACGCCGACGAGAAGGCGATGCGGCTGCTCGACAAGGTCGGCCTCAAAGAGCGCTACCACCACCGCCCCAGTGAGCTCTCCGGCGGCCAGCAGCAGCGCGTCGCCATAGCAAGAGCCCTCGCCAACGACCCCGCCATAGTCCTCGCCGACGAGCCCACCGGCAACCTCGACCTCAAGACCGGCAAGGAGATCATCGAGCTGCTCAAGTCCCTCAACGAGGAGCGCGGCGTCACCGTCATCACTGCCACCCACGACCTCAAGATGCTCGACGTCTCCGACCGCATCTTCCACATCGCCGACGGCAAGCTCGACAAGATCGAGGAGCGCCAGGACGTCCAAATCGAGCTCGGCACGGTTAGCTAGGTCTGCGCTCTTTGCCCTGGCCGTTGAAATGGTACTTCCAGAGACTCCCCATGATCAGCCAAGTCGTCGGAAGCGAAAGGATCACGGAAGCAGGAGCCGCCATCAGGCAAATGATCGCGGGTTTCCAACCGTCCCAGACCAGAAGGGCCGAGCAGGCGTAGATCGAGGCCCACAACCAGCGCATGAAGGTCCAGTATCGGCGAAACCACCATTGGAAAAACTTTCCCTGTCCGACGGCTCTCGGCAGATGTCCGAGTGTAAACCAAATACTGCGCAGGATATGGGGTATAGTCCTGACTCATTCGATGAACGCACAAGCCAGCTCCACATCCCGCGAATCCTCTGCGTTCTCGATGCTGCGCGGCCGTGGCCGTCGCCGTCGTGCCTAGGGGATTTGCCCTGGGACGGTCCGCCTTCGGACAGAGACGTTCTTAGCTCGGCCTCGCAAATCCCCTCCTCTCGCAAAGATCGCGCAGAGCTGCGCCCCGGTTCTCATCGCTGGAGCATTCAACTTGTACAAATTATCAACTCCCGAATTCGGAGCCCGTTCTCCGATCCATAATCCCACGCATCTGCTCGCCTCGAGCTACCTCTCTGCCGACCAGATCCGCCTCATTCTCGACACCGCTCGCTTCCTCAAGCTGCAGCGCAAGAAGAATCCCAAGACGATCGAGCAGCAGGAAGGCTTGCTCCTGGGAATGATCTTCGAGAAGCAGTCCCTCCGCACTCGCGTGTCCTTCGAAACCGCCTTCCACGAGCTTGGCGGCCATGCGATCTACCTCGCCAAGGCCGATATCGACATGGGCCAGCGCGAGTCCATCGCCGACACCGCGCAGGTTCTCAGCCGCTGGTGCAGCATCATCGTCGCGAGGCTGTACCGGCAGGCCGATATCATCGAACTTGCCAAGTGGTCGAGCGTGCCCGTGATCAACGCGCTCACAGACATGGAGCATCCATGCCAAGCGCTCGCCGACCTCCAGACCATCGAAGAGCACTTCGGCGATAAGAAGCTTAAACTCGCATGGATCGGCGACGGGAACAACGTCGCCAACTCCTTCGCGGTAACCGCGGCCAAGCTGGGCCACGAGGTGATTATCTGCACGCCTCCGGGCTATGAGGCCGCCGAAATTGCATATAAGAGCGGCGTCGAGCAATGCTACTCCCCGGCAGAAGCGGCAAAAGGCGCCCACGCGATCTACACCGACGTCTGGGTCTCGATGGGCCAGGAGCAGGAGTCCGAGGAGCGGATCAAGCGGTTCTCGCCCTATCAGGTCAACCAGGAGCTGATGGACAAAGCCGATCCTTCGGCCATCTTCCTGCATTGCCTTCCCGCAGTCCGCGGCCTGGAAGTTTCCGAGGAAGTCATCGACGGGCCGCAATCCGTCGTGTTCGACCAATCCGAAAACCGCCTCCACGCCCAGAAGGCCCTTATGCGGCTCATGCTGGAGGGAGCACTCTGACGGTGTGGCGGTGTTCCGGTGTTCCGCTTCGCTGGTGTTCTGGTCGGACCTCTGCTGAAGGCAAACCCCAACACCACAACACCTTAACACCGCAACACCAGGATCCCCAGGGGGTTCACAAAACATCATGAAAACAACCATCATCTATAACATGCTCGAGCACATCACTGACGAACAAGCCATCGAAATGACCGAAAAATATGGCGCGCACAACTATCACCCGCTGCCCGTCAACGTAGTCCGTGGCGAAGGCATCTATGTCTGGGACGGAGCGGGCAAGCAGTACATAGACTGCATCGGCTCCTATTCGGCGGTCGCAAACGGCCACCTTTCCGAGGCAATCATCGAGGCAGCAAAGGCCCAGCTCGACAAGCTCACCCTCACCTCCCGCGCGGTCTACACAAGCGAGCTCGCCCTCTTTCTCAAAAAGGTCTGCGAGTTCACTGACATGGACATGTGCTGCCCGATGAATACGGGCGCCGAAGCGGTCGAGACCGCCATCAAGCTCGCCAGAAAGTGGGCGTACACGGTCAAAGGCGTCCCCAAAGACAAGGCCGAAATCATCGTCGCGCGAGACAACTTCCACGGCCGGACGACCACCATCGTCAGCTTCAGCACGGAGGAGCAGTACAGCGATCTCTTCGGCCCTTACGGACCCGGATTCAAAATCGTCGATTTCGGCGATATCGAGGCGGTCAAGGCCGCGATCACGCCCAACACCTGCGCCGTCCTCATGGAGCCGATCCAGGCCGAAGGCGGCATCCTCTTCCCTCCCGCTGGCTTCATGGCCGAGCTTCGCAAGGTCTGCACGGCGAACAATGTGCTCCTAATCTGGGATGAAATCCAGACCGGATTCTGCCGCACCGGCAAGAAGTTCGCCTGGCAGCATGAGGACGCAAAGCCCGATCTGATGTGCCTTGGAAAGGCGCTCGGAGGAGGAGTGATGCCGGTTGCGGCGGTGGTCGGATCACGGGAGGTTCTCTCGGTCTTCAAACCGGGCGACCATGGCAGCACGTTCGGCGGCAATCCCCTCGCCTGCGCGATCGCGATCGCCGCTATGGAAGAGATGGAGGACAAGGCTCTCGCCGAAAACAGCGCGAAGATGGGAGAGAAGCTTCTCGAAGCTCTCCGGAACCTCAACACTCAACACTCAACACTCAACACTTATTTCGAAGAAGTTCGCGGGCGCGGGATGCTGGTTGGGCTGGAGGTGAGCGAGGGGGTCGACACCGACAAGCTCCAGCACGCCTTCCTCGAACTGGGCGTCCTCACGAAGGAAACCCGCTCCCGCACCTTCCGCTTCGCCCCCCCGCTCATCATCACGGAGCAGCAGGTGGACGAGCTGGCCGCGAAGATCAAGATCGCGCTGGAAGCCTTGTCGCCCGTTCACGCATAGTAGTGAGTTCTTTGTGCCTTTGTGGCTTAGTGTCTTGGTGTATACATGCCACTTGTCGAACCACCAATACTCCAAGACACGAAGGGTCACAAAGGCCGTCATCGGACGCGCTTGAACGTCAGGGAGTCGCCCTTGAAGCCATCCTTCGTAAACGTCGTTAGCTTGAGAACGCTGTCCGTAACGCTGAAGTCCATCCGTTCCTCTCCCTCTGAAGCGTCCCGGACATCCTCCACCAGCTTGCCGCTTTTCCATTGCCTATCGCGCCCCTTGGAATCGAAGAAAACGATTTGGCTTCCCGCCACCTTGTATCGGCCCCTCGATTCCATCCTCCGTCTAGTGTTCCGCTTGCGGCTCTCCATCTGAAACAAGCTTGTAAACGTCCCATCTGCAAAGAACGCGTATTCGACCGGAACGCTTATTGTCGTGAAGTTAGTTTCTACTTCCTGCCACTTGCCAACCACTGATGGGCCCTTGGAGCAAGCGACAGCAACGAACAGAAGCGTAAAGAGGATCAAGACTCGCCGCATAGAGCCTATTCTGACTCAAGCAGGTTCTTTGCGTTCCTCTGTGTCTCTGCGTCTTAGCGTGAAAACTGTATTGGAGTGTGCTCGCAAGTTGACTGCTTCAACCCGCACGTCGAGTCCCATCGCTCCACTGGCCATCAATCCTCGGGTTGAGGCTTTGCTTCCAGGACCGTAGAATAACCTCAACCGTGGCTAGGCAATCAACCATAGATTCAACTCAGGTTGTGGGTTGAGGTAGTCTCAAACCCACAGGTCTTCTGGGCTATGGAAGCGGATAGATGGGCCCCTCGCGTTTGACCCGGGCCTGCGCCACTTGATTGCCGCACTTCGGGCACATGCCGCCTGCCACCACTTCACCGCACTCGTCGCATATCCAAGGCACCGGCCCCAGATGGGTTCGCATGGTTTCCGCCCAGGCGCCATAGGCTCCTATAAAAGTACACAAGGCGCCCAGCCCGACTCCGAGGAACCAGCTTTGAGCGCTCCAAGCTATTCCGCCGAAGATTGTTCCAACTATCAGCCCTTTCAGAGCGCCCGCCAGAACACGATTCATGAGTTCATGATGACCCACTTGTTTTGAGGTGTGGGGGATCGATTGCGGCCCGGGCCTTTACTCTTTGCCGCGAACTGCCGAAGGCTGTCAGCGGGGCGCGGGCTCTGAATGTAAACTCACGCTCGATGTCCGATCGTTACGAGCCGCAGAACTTTGAAGCCAAATGGCGCAAGAGGTGGAAGGATGCCGACCTGTTCCTCACCCGCGAGGACCCGGACCGGCCGAAATTCTACTGCCTCGATATGTTCCCTTACCCTTCCGGCGCCGGGCTGAGCGTCGGGCATTGCCGGAACTACATCCCCGGCGACGTGCTCGCGCGAATGAAGTTCATGCAGGGGCACAACGTGCTGCATCCGATGGGCTTCGACGCCTTCGGCCTGCCCGCCGAGGTCGAGGCCATCAAGAAGGGCGTGCATCCCGATCCAATGGTCGCAAGCTATGCGGAAAACTACCGCCGGCAGCTCGACCTCGTGGGCATCGGCTACAACTGGTCGCGCTCGTTCCGCTCATCCGATCCGAGCTACTACAAATGGACTCAATGGATCTTTTCGCTTCTTTTCAAGCGGGGGCTGGCGTATCGCCGATTGGCTTCGGTCAATTGGTGCGACTTCGACAAGACGGTGCTTGCGGACGAGGAGGTTGTCGGCGGGCTGTGCTGGCGGTGCAGCAATCCGGTCGGCAAGAAATGGATTCCCCAGTGGTTTTTCAAGATCACGGACTATGCGCAGCGGCTGCTCGACGACCTCGACACGATTGATTGGCCAGAGGGGATCAAGGCCCAGCAAAGGAACTGGATCGGCCGCAGCGAGGGAGTGCAGTTTTCGATTCGAGTCGAAATCGGTCCGGGAACCCCTTCTCCATTTTCCGGATGGATCGTGCCGGCAAATGGGGAGGGGGCAGAAATCGCTCCGGGAACCCCCTCTCCATTTTCCGGATGGATTGTGC
>JBASWW010000014.1:0-3733 GCA_049276675.1 Fimbriimonadaceae bacterium | reverse complement strand
CTGGGGAGCGCGAGCCCGTTTTTTCGGAACAGTGCCCTCACCGCGTCGATCTCCAGGTCCCGCTCGGCGAGCAGGCGCTTGAGCTGCGCGTTCTCGCGCTCTAGCTCCCTGAGCGTTCGCAGGTCCTGGGTCTGGAGGCCCGGCCCGCGTGCTTCGAAGCTGGGCAAGGAGCCTCGCCGCCAGCTCAGAAGGCTCGTGCTGAGCTGGAAGAGCCTGCAGGGCCAGCTTGTGATGCTCGAGAGCCAGCTGCGCTCTCCTGAGTTCCACGATTCGGCCAGAATCGGGATGGAAGCGGCCCGTGCGGGGATCGATATGGCTATGATGGCTCTGATGGACGAGGTGGACCATCTGCTTGGCCGGGAATCAGAGCTTGCCCAGGACGTTGAGCCTTCTGGAATCGATCAAAGGCGTTGGCAGGTCCTCCGCCTTGCAGATCATTGCCCACCTGCCCGAAGGCGAGCTTCGAAGCGCCCGGGAGCTCGCAAGCTATGCGGGTACCGTTCCTTGCATGCGCGAATCCGGCTCGAGCGTGCGCGGCCGATCGAGGGTGTCTCCCAGGTGCAACCGCCGCCTGCGGAGCGTTCTTTACATGTGCGCTCTTGTTGCCCGACGGTTCTGTCCGCATCTACGAGGAGCGGCCACATTCGTCACTCGGCTATCGCCCACCGGCGAAAGCCATGTCAGAATCAACGAAGGACTCATCTTGAAATGTCTTCAAGAATGGGGGCAGACCACAGCTTCGCAGGTATGGGTCCGGGCATTGGCCTTAACACTGGACTCGGTTGGACGATAGGAAGCGGCGTACCCACAGATGGTTGGAGTGAGGGCCGGGGCATTTGGGCATATGGAGGTGCAGGGCCATCCGTCTCGGCTGTCATTGGTGTCCATGATTCCGGTGGAACGGTTGGTGGCGGTAAAGGCGGGTTTGGTTTTGGCGGCGGATTCCATGGTGGGTGGACCGGAACCCAAGCCAAACGATTGCTAAACTTGGGCGACATGATCAGGTCGGTGGCCCGCATCGAAGGTGCCTGGAATAAGTTTTGGGCCAACTTCTTCCCAAAAGATGGGGCGGGCTCCACACCATTTACTCGCGGACCAGGACCTGAATGGACACGACACCCGACATCTAGTGGACGTATATGGGAATAGCTTGGATGGCCACCTGCGCGGCCATTGGATTTGCGCTGGCGCTTCGGATTCTGTTTCAGAAAGGCAAAGACATGGCTGGGCGACACGGCCTCCGAGGCGGCCTTTCGATAGGGTTGCTAGGACTTCTCTCAGGCATCGTTTTCCTCTTGGTGTTTGGTTACGCAGCGATGGTGCGCAACACACTGCTGGCTGGCTTGTCTGCAGGTTTAGCGGTCTTCTCTTGGACAATGGGCAACCTCATTCTCTATCGCATCTTTGGCTATGGACGAAAAGGGGCCAATCAGCATGGGTCAAAGGATGTTGTCAGGTGAATCCGAAATCCTCCAATCTCTTAGAGGGCCTAAGACGGTGAAGCTAATGCACCGAGGGATGAGGACCGGTCTCGAGACGCATAGCTATTCCGATTCGGACGAGCTGATTGATATCAAGATCGGGGGCTCGACGGTCAAGAGCTTTGGCTATGATGCTGCTGGCCGCACGACGGGGATCACGTATTCGGGAGCGACGACCGCGCTCGCATACGACTATGAGAGCCGCATCACCTCGATCTCACGATCGGGAGTGACGACGAACACGTTCACATACAACGGCCTTGACACCCGCGTTGGCAAGGTCGACTCCGGCGGCACCAAGACATACAAGCGCGACGGCGCATACGTGACCGATCCTGTGCTTTCGGATGGCGCTGCGAACTACACGCCTGGAATTTCGGAGAAGCGCTCTGGAACCACGAAATACAACAACGCGGACTTCCTTGGTTCGTTCACAAGACAGACCGATACCAACCAGGCGACAAGCGGCACCCGCTCATACGACGCATTCGGCTTGCCAACAGGCACGACCCTATCGCCCACCGGCCCGTTCGGATTCGCCGCCGGCTGGGGTTACCAAGAGGATGGCGACTACGGCGTCAAGCTTCTAGGCCATCGCTATTATGATCCAAGCATAGGGCGGTTTCTGACGCGTGATCCTGTGGAGGATGGCCGCAATTGGTATGTTTACTGTGAAAGCGATCCCTTATCTTTAATTGATCCTGATGGTCTGCAGGGTAATGAATGGAAGAAGGGACCGGGTGGCACACGCTACAGAACTGATTTGAGTCAGAAGCCGAAGCCAAATATGCACATCAAGCATCCAGATGGCAAGGAAAGTGTTATCAGCGATAAAGGAGGGGAACGACGTTCGCATGGTGGCAATCCAACAACAAAGCTACCAAAGGACTTGCGAAAAGGCTACCGCCCAATTATTCGGAAATTTGTTAGGGGTGCGGCAAAGAGAGTGCCTATTGTGTTCTTGGTCCTTACTCTTGCCGAAATTGTTGAAGGCTCCATGGGAGGCGGAGAAGGTGCAGGTGCCGGAGAGAGCGGGTTCCAAAACGGAAAGGCCGGGGCCGGTTTTGCAGGAGGCGGGGGACGATCCTGGTGAGCGATGCTGACGCAGAACTTTACGAGAGTGCCGTTGACCTCGCCTGGAGCCGAGAAGGGCGGGCACCAAGCGAAGCCGTCAAGATCTACATCGAGTGCATACGAACACAGCCGCGCGAAGCCTTAGCCTATTTTCGGTTAGGTAAGTTTCTCCTTAGGCGAGGTCGCTGTCACATGGCCGAGAAATTCTTGAAAATTGCCGTCCAGATTACGCCGGAACATGCACCTACTCGATTGCAACTAGTAAGGGCATTGATTCAAATGGGCCGGGCAAAAGATGCCGAGGAGCATATCTTCGTTGTCTTGCAACATAATGCTCGAAACCAAGAGGCACTTGAGCTACTCGAGGTAAACCGAGAGATCACTCTAGGAAAGAGGAATCCGAACATTGAAAGATGAAGACCCGTGGACCTATGTCTATTACGATTCGGGCCGCCTCGTCACGGCCACGAACCCCAGATATCCAACCCCCGACGTCGAAGAATACACCTGGGACGCGAACTCGCGAAGAACGGAAGTCGAGAACGGACGGGACAAGACGAGGGTCTACGCCTACAGCCCCCGGGGAGAAGTAACGAGCCTCACCCTGCCCGGCGAGGCGGCCGAATATTGGGGCTACGATGGCAACGGAAACACCACCGAGTATACGAATGGGATCCCACAGACTATCGAGTATGAATTCGACGAAGCTGGCCGCCTCGAAAAGGTCAACTACCCGACCGGGTTGACCGACACCGAGTTCGGATACGACGACGCCGACCGTGAGACCTCGATGGTGGACTCCATCGGCACGACGTCCTGGACGTACAATGGGGCCGACGAGCTGACGGCGCTGGCCACCCCTCAGGGCAATATGTCCTACACGTACTACAGCGATGGCCGGCGAAACACGATCGTCGAGACGGGGGTGGGAACGACCACTTACACCTACTGGGACGACGGACTGCCAAAGACGCTGGCGAACCCCTATTCCGAGACGACTTATTGGTACTATGATGGCGCTGACCGCTTGGAGAAGCAGACCTTCCACTCAGGCGCGTACACGCTCTACGGCTACGACAACCGCTCGCGTACGACGAGCGTGACACAGAAGAGCTTCATTAATAGCCAGCACGCCACGATCTCAGCCGAAACCTACCAATACGACCCAGCCAGCAACC
>JBASWW010000013.1:0-24167 GCA_049276675.1 Fimbriimonadaceae bacterium | reverse complement strand
GTTCCTGAACGCCTCAAGCCTACTGCACAGGCTGCGATCGGACTTGCCCAACAGACCAGAGTTGATGCGCTCGGAGACCAAGCCTCAGCCCGAGGACAGGTGGCTGTTTGAAGCGGGTTCCTCGGAGGGCGGGTTCAAACAGGTGGGACGGATTTTCCCCTCCCCCTGCCCCCTCCCCCCGCACATGCATCGCGGAGAGGGGGTTCCCGGACGTCTTTCTGCGGTTTCTTCTCCCCTGCGCTGCATCGCGGAGAGGGGGTTCCCGGACGTCTTCCCCTGAATTTTCTAAAAATCGCTGGTTGACGAAATCGTTTCCCGTTTAGACCTATATAGTAGACAAATATATACTATATTGTAGACGAGGAGACCCATGACCCGAGACGATTTCGCATTTGTCGCGGACGCCTTGCTGACGATCTGCGAGAACGAGAGCGAGGCGCCATTCTATACCGACCAGATCTTCAAAACCAAGCTCAAGCAGTCCGCCAATCGCGAGTCGATTTTCGACCATCTCGTCCGGAGGAGCGGAAACGACGAGCTGATGCGCAGCGAATGCGACGGCATCATCGAGAAGGCCCGGCTGACCGCGAGGCAGGAGCGCGTGCTGAGTTTGAAGCTGGCAGGACACACGTTCGACGAGATCGGGCGGCGCTCCGGACACTCAAAACAAGGCGCTCAGAGCATTTTTTCGCAAGCACTTAAGAAGTTAGTGCGTTCTATTCGCGTCTATCCCTACGTTGGGCTGAGCGATGTGTACCGGCTGGAGACTCGCCGGGGGCTCCGCAAAGGCTCAAGCAGTACAATGAAGCGTTGAAAGAGAGGGACGGTAATGATCGCGTGCAAGCAATGTGAATCGATGAACAGCCTGGACGGCGCGTTCTGCAAGAAGTGCGGAGCCACGCTGCCCGAGGAAGAAGTGGCGGCTGGCCTTCTGAAGCTGGAGGAGCTCTCGAAAGAGGGATTTCACCTCTTCAACGAGGGCCGGACGGAAGAGGCGCGGATGGTGGCCGAAGCGGCCCTTTTGACCCATCCGAGCTTTGCTGCGGCACTTTCGCTCAAGGGCATGTGCCACGAGCGTGAAGGCCATGTCGCGGAGGCGCTGGAATGCTTCGAGCGGGTTGTCGAGCAGAATCCAGATTCGACGCTCGACAAGATCAAGGTGGCCCAGCTTCGAAACAAGCTGGCAGCGCCGATTCCCGAGCCTGCGCCAAACAAGACGCTGGCTATCGCGGGGGCGGCGGCCACGGTCGCGCTCGTGATCGCGCTGGGCGCGCTCTTTGGGAGCATCAACGTCAACGCCAAGGACAAGACCGCCATGAACAAGCCGGCGATCGATGCCGGTGTGGGAAGGCCTATGCCGCCTGCCCAGGAGCCTGCAGAGAAGAAGGTCGATCCGAATCAGACTGTGGGCGAGGCGCCTCCGGTCGTCAATCCTGGATCTGGGACCGGAATTCCGCCGGTCAGTCCAAACGGCTCCGGCATCACGATTCCACCTTACGAGGGCCCCAAATTGCCTGATCCGAACGACCAGGGAAACAAGCCGATCACACTGGACGTGCGAGGCTTGAACAATGACAACTCCACCGCCAACAAGACGGAAGTCGCCCCGAAGCCTGGCACTGATCCGCCTCCCGTGGAGGTTGAGCAAAAGCAGGTGACCAGGCCGGTCATGGAGATGACGATCATTTCGGGCGGCGGGACCCGCAAGCTCGGCGGTGGCAGCGAGCCTGTAAACTCCGGGCTCAGCGCCAAGGCTCTGCTGGAGGCGGCGAATGCCAAGTTCATGCTGGGAAGGTATGGCGAGGCCGCGCAGGCTTACCAGAGCGCATTGAACGCCGGCGCCAAGGCGGGCAGCACGAACCAGCGACTGGCCGACAGCTACAAGCACCTCGGCCAGAAGGATGCCGCGATCGCCGCTTATTCACGGGCCGCGAAGGCCTATGAGGAATCCGGCAATGCTCGCGCCGCGGACGTCTGCCGCCAAGCGATCAAGGACCTGGGAGGATAGGAACGAGTATTGGGCGTTAGGCATTGGGCGTTGGGGATTGTGGCGGCGACTAGCTTGTTGCCTGCTGCTCACGCGATTTCATCGCTTCCCGATGCTCTTGCCTATAACTACGCTCCGCCACAGGTACTTCTCGTGCAGACGAGGATTCCGTCGGAGCCCGACGTGGACCCCAATCTTCCAATCCTCCAATATCTAGCCTCGGAGCTGGAGCAGAACGGCCGGGTCTCCCCGATCGTATGGGGGCAAACCGACCCGCTCTTCCGCGCGGCGGTCGCGGACCGAATTCTCAAGAACGCACCCGAGCATCCCACCGTGCAGCAGGCGAAGCAGGCGGCCGGCCAGCTCAAAGCCGACTATCTGCTAACGATCACGGTTTGGCATGAAGGAGGTGTGGTGAAGTCGCGGGCGCAGCTCTTCCGCAAGGGATCGCTCGTCTGGGCTGATCCATCGAAGAACAACGGGATGTCGGACTCCGAGCAGCGCAACAGGAAGGTTGCGGAGAGGCTCGCCAAGAATCAAAAGGTCCAGGTGCCCGACAGCGACACGCCGCCCATCGATCCTACCGTCCGCACGACGAGCATCGGAGGGCTTGCCGAGTTCAACTCGGAGAACGCAGCGCGGTCCATCGCGAGGACCTATGCGCAGCTTCTTGCCGGCGACGCTTTCAAGGCGCATCCTCCCCGGCCCACCCAAGCCACTCCCGAGCCGGACCAGGGCGACAAACCCATCTTTGCCGATCCGCCCCCCACAGCCGCGATTGACAACGGCCAGGTGCTTGCCGAAAGCGACAGGCTTGCAGCGGAGGGCAAGTTCGGGGACGCGCTGACCCTCCTTCGAGAAGCGATCGACGCCGAGCCATTGGAGCTTGCGCGCAGGCAGGCTTACATCAAGATGCTGATCCAGGCGGGCCAGCCCCGGCAGGCGGCAAGCGAAGCGAGGAGGACCTCAGAGCTGCTGCCCGGAGGGGTGGAGCTACGGGTGCTGGGCGCGCGGTGCTGGCTGGCGGCGGGCGATGTCGCTGAGGCGCAGCGGGATGCCAATGAGGCCCTTGCGCGCGAGCCGGGCAACGCGGCCGTCCTTGCTCTAAGGGGTGAGCTTCAGCTGGTTGCGGGGGATATCGCAGGGGCGACCGACAGCTTGGACGCCTCGATTGCAAAAGCCCCGAGCGCGGATGCCCACTTCTCGCGGGCGGTGGCGCGGGCGCTCGTCGGCAATTCTCCGGCGGCCAAGGCCGACATGATCGAAAGCGACAGGCTCAGCCCACTTAAGGACCGCTACACGCTGGTGCAGCGTTATCGGATGCTCGGCAACCTGGCGATGGATACGGCCGAGCGCGCGGGCCAAATGACACGGGATCTGCTGCAGCAGGCGCGTCGCGATCCCAAGAGCCCGGCTGTGGGGGCGGAACTCGCGGCGAAGCTGGCTCCCCTCGACGGGATTACCGCGCTCATAGACATCATGCCCGCGCCAGAAAGCCACAAGGTTTCGCAGCAAAGGCTCCTTCTGGCACTAAAACTGCTGACCCAGTCCATGAGCGACCTGCAAAGCTACTTGAAGTCCCAGGACGACGATGCGCTCGGCGAGGCTACGATCAACCTCGGAGAGGCGCTGAAAACCCTCGCCTCGGCGCGCCAGATCTTCAAGAGCGAGCAGTAGCTCTCGATTTTGGATTTCGGATTTTTCGTTCCGCCAATCTTGCAATCTAGCAATTTAGCAATGATCCAGCTTCTCGGCCTCTTCGCATTGGTATTCGCCGGCTCTTTCGGGCTTGCCTGGCTGCTCGTCGCATGGCGGAAGCGGGCAACAAGGCTCAAGCTGGCCCCTGGCATGATCCTGCGGCTGCGGGGACGGGAGGGCGTGTACCGCGCTTCGGTCATTTCGGAGAATGCGCTGGGCTGGGTTTTGGGAGCTCCAATCAAGCGCGACCATTATGTCCCTCTGCGCCCTGGCGAGCTGCTTGTGGCGGAGGCGGCTGGCGAAAATGGGGCGTGCATCTTTCGCACGGAAGTGCTTAGCCGGGATATCGAGACCCACCAAATCGTGATTGCGCGGCCGCAGCGACACTCCCGCTTGGAGAGGAGGGAGATGTCGCGCAAGAGGCTCGTTTCGACGCTCGATGCGCTCCTGGATGGCGACGAGGCGCGGGTGGTCGATCTATCGGAGCATGGCGCGCGGGTGGCGACACGGCTGCCGCTCTCGAAGGGCGAGCGGGTGCGGCTTGACATTTCCGGCCGTCCTGAGCCGATGTTCGGCTGGATTTTGGAAGCGCTGCCGGGCGGTTCGTTCGGCTACAACGGCTCCGAGGTCCGGGTCAGGTTCGAGAGCTAAGGCAGCACAGCCTATTCGTGCGCTTGACGGCCGTGATGCAACTGCAGCCGCGCGGCGATCTCCACGGCATGATCGGCAACATGCTCCAGGGCATGGAAAATCTCGATCGTGCGAACAAGCTGCTCGGTCGCGTCGGGATTCTTTTTGATCAGCGCGAACACCTTTTCGCGCGCCGACCGGTATTGCATATCGACTTCCTTATCTGAGCGGATGATCTCGTGGGCGTGGGCGTCGTCGTACTCCGAGTAGAGCATCAGCGAGGATGCGAAGGCGGTGCGGGCCACTTCTCCCATCGCCACAAGCGCGGCCTTCATCTCCGCCGGAAACGAGGTCGACAGCTTTGTCGCGCGCCTTGCCAGCTTGACCGCATCATCGGCCACCTTTTCGATCTCGCCGATCACGCCGAGGGTGGCCGCGAGGTGGCGCAGGTCCGCCCCCACCGGCTGCTCACGCATCACCACGAGCACAGTTTTTTGGACCAATTCTTCTTCGAGTCTGTCCACCTCGTCGTCCATGCGGATCACTTCGGCGGCAAGCTCGATCTCGCCATTCAGCGCGGCGTCCACGGCCATTTTGACCATGTCGCGCGCGACGCCGCCCATCCGGATAACTTCGGATCGGACCTCTTCGAGGCTTTCGTCAAAATGCTGTCGCAATGTCATAAGCTGGGGGGCCAGTGATTAAGGACGTCTGGCAGCGAGCATTCGTGCCGGTTGGGGGGATCGGTTGCCAGGTTTCCGGGCAGGACTCAAATCAATTTTGCCAGCCGGCTTGGCGATCCAATCCGAAAAACCCTTCGTCTAATTGACCCTATGACCGTAAATGGTACAATCCGTGCTTGCGTCACGGGTTGGTCCGTGGGGCGGCTACGGCAGCTCTAGTATCTGCCATAGGAGAGATCCTTTTGTAGCGAAATGAAGCAGATCGGCGTGATGGGTGCGGCCTTCTCCGCTCAGGGTATGGGTTCACCGCATCGCAACGCAGATGCCGCGCCGGGCTTCGCATTCGTTCCGTTTCTCATCGCAGGTTTCTCGCATCCCGATTCGTCGGGCTGTCTGCACTCGGTTTCAACTCGGAGGTTCGCTTGATTGTCCACTGTTATTGTTTCACTTAGCTGTCTGGCGCTGGGCGCCATCGCCGTCTCAGGCCAGAAGTCTTCGTTGCTTCGCCGCCTGAGGGAACGCCTATCACCCAAGAACATCGCAGCGCCCCCCGTCGTGCGAAACGAAGCCGGATGGACCCTCATCCAGTGCGACGACGTCGAATCCTTCGAGCGCTGGCTCGACAAGGATGAGGAGGGCCTTCCCCACAAGCCCGGCGAGGAGCCCTCGCTCGGATCCCATCTGCTCGTCGAGCTGTATGGGTGCGAGGCGCGCTTGCTAGAGCAGGAGGTTTCCGTCGGCGCCGCGATGCACATGGCTGCCCAGGAATCCGAGGCCACCATCGTCGCGGAATCGTTCCATGAATTCAAGCCGTTCGGCGTCTCGGGCGCGGTCATCATCCAGGAATCGCACTATACGATCCACACCTGGCCCGAGCATGGCTACGCCGCGGTCGATCTCTTTTACTGCGGGGGAACCGTGAAGGTCCACAAGGCGGTCGAGGTTCTTCGCTCGCGCTTCCGGCCCTCGCGGATCAAGTTCCTGGTGGTGAGGAGGGGGCTTAGGGGAGAGGTGCAGAGGTAACAGCCTTGAGTATTGAGTGTTAAGCGTTGAGACCGGATCATCCCTCTCAACACTTAACACTCGACGCCCCTCATTTCCTAAACCAAAGCTGCACGGCGATCAAGACGAGAAAGCCCGAGAACGCCTTGCGCAATATGCCCTCATCCATGTTCAGCGCGATCTTGGAGCCCAAATACCCGCCCAGAAAGAAGCCGATCGCAATCCAGCCAGCCGCGATAAAGTCCACCTGCTTCTCCTTGGCATAGTTCATGACGCTCAGCGCAGCGACCGGCAGCATCAACATCATGAGCGAGGTGCCCTGGGCTCTCTGTTGCCCAAAGCCCATGATGTAGATCAACGCGGGCACGATCACGATCCCGCCGCCAATCCCAAAGAGCCCGCCGCAGATACCCGCGCCAAGTCCGATCAATGCGCAATAGAGTGCTGTCATGGAAATAGTTTGGCAGGGGAGAAGCTAAGGGTGGCGTGTTGGGAACCGGACGGGCTTCCTCTCGACGCCCAATGCACGCCGCTCTTTGCTCTCGGTGGTTGACAAAATGCTCTCCCATTCCTTATTAGAGCATGGGACCTGACCGAAATCTGAATCACCTCTTTCCCGCCTTCCGAGCGAAGATCGAAGCCTTACTCGAGCAGCTTGCCGCCTACGCCTCCAAGCACATGCCGGGCTACAAGTGGAAGCTCATCGAAGGGTTTCGCACCGCGGAGTATCAGGCACTGCTCTACGCCAGGGGCCGCACCAAGCCGGGCCGGATTGTGACCAACTGCGATGGCTATCGGAAGCGGTCGAACCATCAATCCGGCCTCGCCGCCGACCTCGCGCCTTTCAAGAGCGGACGGCCAGATTGGAAATGTCCGATCGAGCATTGGGAATATCTGGGCCATCTCGCCCGTTCTCATGGGCTGACCTGGGGCGGGGATTGGGAAACGCTCAAGGACATGCCCCACGTCGAGTGGCCGCGGGATGACAAGACAGTCCTCCGCGACGCGAGAAAGTGGGTCTTTGAGCAACCAACCAGCAGGGTGTAGGTTCAAGCAATCCGTCATCCAGAATCGGGATCATGGATCGCGGCCTTTGAGTGTTAAGAACACCCAACCGCTCTACGCTCTACCAACCGGGACCCTCATCCAGCTTCAATATTGGGAACAAAAGTGTAGACCTGCGGCCCAGAAGCGACCACACCTCAAAAGTGTGCTCGAAACTGTAATTCCAGTGCTGTCTTTCCCCTCCCCTGCCCCTCCCCGCGCACGTGCATCGCGGAGAGGGGTTCAATCCGCTACGCCTCGATCTCGGCGAGCACGGGGTCAAGCTCCTGATGGGCGGTTCCGACGGCTTCCCGGATCTGCTTTGCCAGAGCCCTCGCCTCATCCTTGTGCCCCGCCCGTTTCGCGGCGAGCGCCAGGTTCACGTGCACGCCAAGCGACTGGGGCATCTGGCCCGCCGCCATGCGCATGATCGCGTAGGCCTCCTCCCCCTTGCCCAGTCCCGTCATCGCCTGCACGAGCTCCCCATAGGCCGGCTCGCAGCCAGGGAATAGCTCCAGCAGCCGCTTCGATGCGTCCTCAGCCGCCTCGAACTGGTCGAGATGGTTATAGGCCGAGCTGAGGATCGCCCAGAGCTTCCAATAGTCGGCGAGCCAATTGCGCAGGGGCTTGATGTCGCGCACGGCGCCTTCATAGTCGCCTTTCTCCATCTTCTCGCGGGCCGCTTCGACCGCCTTTACCCTTTGCGGCTGCTCCAGCTCGATGAGCCATGCCTGGGTCTGTGCTTTCGTGTTCGGATCGGGGTTGGATGCGAGGACATCCTTGAGTACCTTGGGGATCTCGAACGCACGCTCAGCCTTTTGGAGGGTCTGGGCGTATTCGAGGAGGAGCTGGACGTCGTTCGGCGCTATGTCGATGACGTCCTCATAGAAGTCCATCGCGCGGTCGAGCTCATCCTTCTGGGCGAGCACGGGGGCATAGAAGCGCTTGATGATCGCATTGTCCTCGATGGCTGTCAGAGCGTTCTCGAAGGCCTTGATCGCCTCGTCCTCGCGGCCCGCCTGGAGCAGCGAAATGGCGTGCTTGGCCTGCGACTGGGCGTTCTGGGGATTCTTGTCGACGAGCTCTTTCCACAGCGCGGGGACCTCGTGGGCGCGCCCCGTTTGGACAAGGACGTTCGCGAGCAGGTCCATCGAGGGCTTGTCGTCTTCTTCGAGCTCAACGGCCTTGCGGAAATTACGCTCGGCGTTGACAGGCATTCCGAGGGCGATCTGGGTCATGCCGAGCCGCGAGTAGATGCCGGGCTCGGTTTCATCTATCTTGAGCGCCTTTTCGTAGAAGTCGGCCGCCTTGCTCATGTTGTTGACGGCCTGGTACGCCTCGGCGAGCGCGAAGAACGCGCGGAAGTCGTCGGGCGCGATGATCTGCAGCTTCTCGAGTGCTGCCTCTATTGCTTCGAACGTGCCGAGGCGGTAATGAACGCAGGCCCGGCAGAGCTGAACGCAGGTTTCATACGGGCCGAGGAAATCTTTATCGAGATCGCAGGCATCTAGCAGGCTCTGGAATGCGGGGAGCGGGGAAAAGTCGTGCGCGACCAAGCCCTGCGCCTGGTTGATGTACATCAGAGCATCGTAGCCTTCGAGGAACTTGATGAAGGCTTGCGGGTTGTCGGTTCCGAAGTCCATCGCTTCGCCGGCGAGCTCTTCGGGTAGGGTGGCCTCCGCCTGTGCGGCCAGATCCTTGACGAGCGAATGCAGGACCTTGAAGATGTCGGCTGAGGTGAAATGGTAGTCCTTCGCGCTGGCCGGCTCGGGTTTGTCGCGCTCGTGGAACCGGATGGTGAGATCGAAGTCGTCGCCGGTCTGTTTGATCAGCCCATCCATGACCTTGTCGGTCTGGGCTTCAGAAAAGAACTGGGTGATCCATTCGGCATCGAATAACTGATCGGAGACGTTGACGAACTTCGCCCGTCCCCCGTCCTGGCCCTCGAGCTGGGCGAGGAAGCTGACCGCATTGACATCGGCCTCGGTGGCCGCGCGCAAGGTGTCGCATGCGAAATTGGAGAACTGGCGGCCCAGCGCCGGCGGCGTGCCTTCGGCAGCATTGAGCGGGAGAACGGCGATCTTCATGGAAGTCGTCAGTTTACCGGAGGCTTGCCGAGGAGGGCCGAAATGGCCATGGGATACGCCATGTGCTCAAGTTCCAGAACCCGTGAGGCCAGACTTTCAGCGGTATCACCCGGCAGCACCTGGCACCGAAGCTGGAGCACGATCTCGCCCTCATCGTATTCCTCGCTCACGAGGTGCACGGTCACGCCGCTCTCTGCCTCCCGTGCGGCGAGCACCGCCTCATGGACATGGCGCCCATACATGCCTTTGCCGCCGAATTTTGGAAGTAGGGCGGGATGGATGTTCAGGATACGGTTGGGAAAAGCTTCGAGAATCTCCTTCGGAAGCAGTCTCATATAGCCGGCGAGGCAGATCAGATCGCAATCTCCGAGGGCCTTGAGCAGCTTCTCAGGATAGCTTTCGTCGTCATAAGGGATCACCTCAATCCGCAGGCCCTGCTCCGCGGCTGCCTCTACAGCCGCCGTGCCCTCTTTCGGGCTGACGACCACCTCTACGCGCGCTGCAACATGCCCGGATGCGCATGCCTCGGCAATGGCGCGCATATTCGAGCCCCTGCCCTTCGTGCCGACAAGAATCGCGATTTTGGGGAGCGACTCGCTCATGGGGAGATTATGGAGGCTGAGCTCTTTGTTGCCCTTCGTGGGTAGCAGTCTGAACCCCTCTCCACGAAGCAGTGCGTGGAGAGGGGAGACAGCATTTGGAGTTGAGATTTCGATCCTAATTGCACGGCCCGGACTTTCCCCACCCCCCAACCCCCTCCCCACGCACATACATCGTGGAGAGGGGGAGCGGGGCCTGGACGATCACGAAGGACTCGAAGGACCACCAAGAGCACGAAGGGGATTGAGGACAGCGAACCGAATGCTTTTTCCGACCGGATAGAAGGCGACCGTGAGCTGCCGATTCCCCTCAGATGTGAGCTGTTTGGAGAGCTTTTGAAGGTCGAGGCCGACGTGCCGCTGCTTGAGGACGGGCGTTGCAGATTCCAGTTCGATTAGCTTGCGGCGAAGCTCGGCAAGATCGTAGCGGCCGTGGTCGAGAACTTCAAAACCCTGCAGCCACTCGCTCTCGACCCTATCCCCGGTCAGATAGCCGTTGCTGTCGCCAAGTTGAGAGAGGCTGTGCTGGTGGCACAGCTTTCCCAGGCAGCCAGCTCGCACGGCGCCCGGATCGGCGTCGAACAGGAACGCTCCCGGCGAATCTACGGTGCGGGGGGCATGGCCAAAGTTGCCCAGAAGCAGCCCGGTCCCGCAATGGCGGACCCATACGGAGTTGTCCATGGCTCCATCCCCATGGGCCTGGTCCTTGCCGACGAACACCAAAACCTCACGGCACTCGCGATCGAGCGAAAGGAACTCCTGCCGCCGCCCAATACTCTGCAAGAACCGATCTGGCAGCATCGGGCTGAGTTTGATTATTCCCAGCTCGAGATGGCTCATTTTTTCAGCCAAAGCTTTTGGATTTGGCGAGAATTGCTCGGGATCGAGTGTCCGTTTGCCGGATGCCCTTCTCGAAGGATCGGCAAAGGCATATTCGAAGTCCCAGTCCACCTCGAGACAATCTCGCTCTCGGACCTCCGCCTCCAGCCCATGCTGCTTTAGATTCCATCGCGCATATTCCGCACGCTCTGGATCGATCTCATACCCGACGGCCTCGTGTTCAGCAGCGATGGCAATCAGGTCCGCGCCGATGCCGACGGTCAAATCGGCCACCTTGGCGCCCATCGGAAATTGGATGGCATGAAAGCGCGCAAGCCGCTCGTCCGTTGCCTGTTCCAGCGCCTCGCGGGTGAAGAGCATCTCGTCCGCTTTGGCAAATTTCGCCCTTGCCCTCTTGCGCAATTCCCATTGTGTAAACGCCCACCGCGCAGCTTCGGGAGAAGTCTGCCGAGCCAGCCGGACAATTGAAGTAGGCGTCACCGCAAGGCCAGTGGCAGCCTCAAGGGCCTCAAGGTTCGCCTCGTTGATCATCTCATCACTTAACCACAAAGGCATAAGGCACGAAGAATCTAACGACCAATGCCGAAAGCACCGCATTCCGTTCGTGCCTTGGTGTCTTAGTGTTTGCAGAGAAGGCGTCTCCAGGTACAATTTGAACCTGAAATGTCCAAACTGAACGGCGCGAAGAAAACCTGGCGGGAGAAAGTCGGCTTAGCCGAGATGCTCAAGGGCGGCGTGATCATGGATGTGGTTACGGTCGACCATGCGAAGATCGCGGAGGATGCCGGCGCGGTCGCCGTGATGGCCCTCGAAAGAGTGCCCGCAGATATAAGACGCGATGGCGGAGTCGCCCGCATGAGCGATCCCGAGCTCATCCTCGCCATCAAAGAAGCTGTCACCATCCCCGTCATGGCCAAGTGCCGCATCGGCCATTTCGTCGAGGCGGAGATCCTCCAGGCGCTCGAAGTGGACTTCATAGACGAGAGCGAGGTCCTCACCCCCGCCGATGTCGAAAATCACGTCGACAAGCATTTGTTCACTGTCCCGTTTGTGTGCGGTGCGCGCGATTTGGGTGAGGCCTTGAGAAGGTGCGCGGAGGGGGCCGCGATGATCCGAACCAAGGGCGAGGCGGGCACCGGCGACGTCGTCGAGGCTGTCCGCCACATGCGCACGATTATGGGCCAGATTCGCACCGTGCAGGGCGCGAGAGAGGATGAGATCTATGTGCTCGCGAAAGAGCTGCAGGCGCCGCTCGAACTCGTGAAGCAGACGCGCGAGATGGGCCGCTTGCCCGTGCCGAATTTCTCCGCCGGAGGCATCGCGACCCCCGCCGATGCGGCGTTGATGATGAAGCTCGGCGCGGAGACGGTGTTCGTCGGCTCCGGCATCTTCAAATCCGGCAATCCCGAGCGTCGCGCCAAGGCGATCGTGGAGTCCGTGCTTTTTCACAGGGACCCGAAGAAGCTGGCCGAGATCAGCCGCAACCTGGGCGAGCCCATGGTTGGCATCAGCGCCTCGTCGCTGGCCGAGGCGGATCTGCTCGCAGTCAGGGGCTGGTAGTTCGAGGCGGGCTGGAGCATATTCTCGCTGCTCGACTTCGTTGGCCCTAAGCTTGAGCTTTCCGAAAGCTTGGAATCGAGGTTTGACCTAGTGGATCGAGCCGCACTGAGAAAGGAATTTGAATCCGACGTGCTGCCGGAGGCGGTACCTGTGTGAGCGAGGAAAAATGCGGGGTTCTATTCCTGCGGACCTGCGACGTTGAATAAAGCTACCTCCTGACCACCTTCCCAATATCAAAAGGGTGGCCCACAACGTCGTCATCTGCTCCGTTCATGGACTGTCTCACCCCGCCGTCGTCGGTCTTGTTTCGGCCGAAAGCGTAGACGAGGAATCCGTCGCCTTGGAGACGGTATTTGAACGGCTTGCTCGTCACGGGATCCACCGGCACCTTGCCAAGATCCTTCAAGCTTGCCGGGTAACGGCCGTTGGCGAGCTTGTATTGGAGGACATCCACCTTGGTTTGATTGAGCATTCGGATGGTCTGATCGCGTACGCAGACCTGGCCACCCTGGGCGAAGACCGGCATGATCACGGAGGTCGCCAGGTAGGTTGGATCATCCTTCCCCATTCTGAATTCCGTTGCCATTCGGTCCAGTTCTTTGCCGTACTCGATGGCAGACTTGTTCTTGAGGATGGGGTAGCTCCGCCGCCAGAACTCAATGTATCGTGCCTCGATGCCTTCGCGAAACGATTTAGGGCTCGGATTGCCCCAGCTCTTCGTCTGTTTGGATTCGCCCTCAGACTCCGATCCGCTCGCCAGCATCATCATGTCTCCGATTGACTTTAGGCGCCTAATGCCGATCCTGCCCAGCACGAAGTCGCTCTCGATCGCCTTGCGGAAGGAAGGCAGTGGCGGGAATTTCCTCATCGCGGCTTCGATGCGCGCAAGGCCCGAGCTGTTGCCCGCGTTCATCGAGATGACCTGCTCGAACCTGCGCGCGGTGATCGCGTCGCAGGCGACCTGAACGAGCATGCCTATCAGCAGCGAATCTTCTCCGGACGCGTGCTGTGCGATCTTCATGCACGCCCCGAGCTTAGCCAGGCTTAACTCCAAATTGCCCTCCTTTGCATCTAGCACGGCATCTATGCTCATCAGCTTGACGAGGCTCTTCAGGTAGGCATATTCCGGGAGAAGTATTTCGAAGCCGAGGCTGTAGTCACGCTTGAAGTCGCACCTGGGTTTCGCTGCGCCCTGACGTGCGAGAGCGATGATTGGTGCGATCCTCGCCCTTGTGTCCCGCACGGTTTGCGGAAGCGAGCCTGGGATCAAGGATGCGTCACTGAGCTGCTTCTCAAGGTCGGCTCGCTCCTCTGATGGGATGCCTTCTAGAAAAGCTGCGGCCTTGGTGTAAAAAGGAGCGGCATTGTCTTTGGCAGGCACGTTGGCGGGTAGCCCAATGTCCTTGAGCTCCAACGGCATTCCGATTGCTCGTGCTTTTGCGAGCTCCCTAGGAAGTTCTTTAGCCGCGTTATCCCAGGCGTCGGGTCTCGAAAGTGCCCAATAAGCACCGAAACCGGTGATTCCGAGGGCAACTAACGGCGTGACGATGCTGATCCTACTCATCGCCTTATAGGATACGACAGTTTTCGCTAGGGATGGTCGATAACGATGCCGCCGCTGGTCATGCGCCCATGGCGGATAAATCTTTCTCCACCGCGCGTCGTGAAGCTGATAAAGAACTGGTCCGGGAAATTCGGCATATCGTGGAGGTCATCGACCATCACCGTGGCCATCCCTCGCGCGAGCATGGGGCGGCCGTTCCGCATGATTACGGCCTGCGCCGGGCCCTCGAAGAAAGCGGTATCGCCAGGAGCCGCAAAGCCCGCAAAGCGCGTCATCCGCAGGGACCTGAGATCGCCCCGGTCGAACTTGATTCCGAAGCTGCCGACAATCCCTCTCTCCGTACTCTCGACAAAGCCTTCCGCGAACGCAATGCCGCCTTCCTGGACGGACATAGTGCCCCGGATCGAAATGGAGGACCCAATTTGGGCGAACGCTCCAGCGGCGACAAGGCCAAGGACGAAAACCGGTACGATGCGAAAAACTCTCATAACTGGCTCCTGTTGCAGATTTTTATCTTACTTTGCGCCTTGGATTAGTCGAAGCTCGAAGCCCCCAAGTTGGCTGGCGGGAATTAGATCAGATCCAGCAGCCCTTCTCGAACCGTCGGCTCGCGCAGAATCACCGCTTTCACATCCCCATAGCCTTCCGTTAGCAGTTTCGCCGCGAGCTCCTGGCCTTCTGGCGCGTTCAGCAGAAGGCCGTCGGCAGTAGGCGTGACACTCACCTCTAGCGGGCCCGCCATCGCCTTTGCCGAAGCCGGATTGCGAGTTTCGACCTCCACCTCCGAGCTTCCTATCCGTCGCAGAACCTCCTCTAGAGCGCCGTGAAAGCGCACCTCCTGCCGGTCCAAGACGATCATGGAGTCGAAAAGAGGCAGCAGGTCGGGCCGGTGGGTGCTGATGACAAGCGACGCCCCATGAGAAAGCTGGCCTCTGAGCAGGCGCAGCGCGCCATCGAGCGCCCAAGGATCGAGCCGATCAAGAAGGGCGTCGATGAGGAGCAGGTGGGCCGGCGAGGCAAGGACGTGCAGCATGCTTGCAGCAGCTTGCTGCGTCGGGCTAAGGTCCGCCAGAGGCGTGTTGCGCGAGTCCCCCAACCGCATGCCCCCGATCGCGTCGGCGGCGCGAGAGTTGTTCTGGCCCGAGGCGTGCTTGGCGATCGCGAGCGGAGTGGCTTTGCGCGAGACCTCGACCTCCAGCGCCATGGCTCGCTTTCCGGCCACCGTCACCGAGCCGGAAGCAGGCTTTTCCAGCCCAGCCAAAACCCGAAGCAAGCGGCTCTTTCCAGCGCCTCCTGGCCCCAAGACACAGGCAGACTGGCCGCGCAGGAGCTCCAGTGAAAGGATTGAGCCGTTGGGCTGCAGTGCGAGAGACTCGACGCTGAGGATCGGCTTCATTGCGGCAGGACGAGCAGCTCTTTGGGCGACTTGGTGAGCACTTCGCACCCATCTGAGTTGACCACGACGTCGTCCTCAATTCGCACGCCGCCAAAGCCTTCGATATAGACCCCCGGCTCGACGGTCCACACCTGTCCGGGCTCAAAAACGTGCTCCGAGGTGGCGTTCATCCGGCCTGCATCGTGTACGAGGCGGCCGAGGCCGTGCCCCAGCCCGTGCCCGAAGTATTGAGCGAGGTTTTTCTCATCGAGAATCTTCCTTGCAAGGGCATCCACATCGCGTGCGGGCACTCCCGGCTTGATCGCATCCAGGGAAGCCATTTGGGCCTTCAGAACCTGCTCATAGATCTCGCAGTGACGGCTGCTCGCGTTTCCGATGACCACCGTCCGCGTGATGTCGCTGCAGTACCCCTCGAACTTGCAGCCGAAGTCCATCGTGACGAAGTCCCCAACCGCCAGCGGCTTCTCGCTCGCCTTTCCATGAGGCCGAGCGCTTCGCTCCCCGCTCACCACCACGGGCGAAAAGGCGAGCTCCAGGCCCTGTTTGCGGAAGTAGAACTCGATTTCAAGCATCACGTCGTATTCGCGCACGCCCGGCTGGATCACGCGCTGCACGTGGGCGAAGCATGCATCCGCAGCAGCGCAAGCCTGGCGAACCTTCTCGATCTCCTCCGGGCTCTTCACCATCCGCAGGGGGCTGATGATATCGGGCGCGGGAATCAGACGGATCGGGGCGAGCTTCTTGGTCCAAGCTTCATAGGTCGAGTACGTCACGCTGGCCGACTCGAATCCGAGTTCGCTTATTCCAAGGCGTTCGGCTTGCTGCTTGATGAAATCAGCGGCTTCGACGGGGGTAGAGAAGGTCACGCTTGGGATTTCCAAAACCTCCTCTTGAGCCTGGATCGTATAACGGCTGTCGGTAATGAAAAGGCCATCTTTCGGGGTCAATAGAACATAGCCGGACGAGCCCGAAAAGCTGCTCAGCCACTGCACATTCCCGATCTCAGAGATCAGCATCGCGGGCAGTCCCTTCTCCGCCATGAGCGCTCGCAAGCGTTGGATGTTTGACAATTTAGACGACCTCCCTTTCGAGATTCGCAAGGGCCTGCAGAGCCAGCACATAGCCATATCCGCCGAGGCCGACAATCTGGCCGATAGTGACGGGGGAGATCACCGAATGCCTGCGGAACTCCTCGCGGGCATGGACGTTGCTTAGGTGAACCTCGATGACGGGCAGCCTGACCGCTGCCAGGGCATCGCGCAGAGCAATCGAGTAGTGGCCAAGCCCGCCCGGATTGATGATGATTGCGTCCGCCCATCGCCGGTGCTCCTGGACCGTGTCGATGAGTACGCCTTCAGAGTTCGATTGGAGGATGCGGATGTCCATGTTCAGCCCGTCGGCGGCGGCTTTGATGTCCGCGTCGATGTCTTCGAGCGGCTTCTTGCCATAGACCTCGGGCTCCCGAAACCCGGTTAGGTTCAGGTTCGGGCCATGAAGGATCAGGACCTTGTAAGTAGTGGCTGCCATGGGAAGTGACAAGTGTTAAGTCAAAATGCGGATCTCAACACTCAATTCTCAACGCTCAACACTTGCCATCATACTCCCGATTCGCTCGGGGGAATTGCGTCTTCCGGTAGAAGTCGGGGGATGCCGTCCTCGATCGGATACCGGCTGCCGCAGACCGTGCATACCAGGTGGTGGTCCAGCAGTTCCAGCGGCGGCCTTTCATCGCAGAGCGGGCAGGCCAGGATCGCGAGGAGGTCAGGATCGATTACGGATGACATTTTGATAAACTTCGATCGTTTTCTGGGCGGTTTGGGTCCACGTGAATTGAGGTTCGCGGATCCTGCCCCTTGCCCGAAGATCGTCCAGTTTACTCCTGCTTTCCAATAGGTTGGAAACCGCTCCGGTCCAATCAGCAGGCTCCCAGCTCTTCAAGACAAGAGCCGCATCGCCCGCAACTTCAGGCAGAGCGCCTCCCGAGCTGCATACGACCGGGCATCCGCAGGCAAAGGCCTCCAGAAGCGGGATTCCAAATCCTTCGTGGCGGCTCGGCGCGAGGTACAGGTCAGCTGCCGAATAGAGGGCGCTCAGGTCGGAAGCGCTGAGGTATCCGGTCGCAAAGCCGCGCCTTCCCAGGGATTCCTCTCCCCATCCCGGCTTACCCGTGATCGCCAGCCGATGAGGGAACCTGTCTGATAGCCCCTCGACAGCCTGCACCGCCAGATCCATGTTCTTTCGGGGCCACCTCGTGCCCACGGTCAGCAAGAAGGGTCCATCGAGCCCCAATCTCTGAGCAGCTTGCTTGGCCAAGCCATGCTCGACTGGTTTGATCAGCGGACTGCGGGCGAGCGACGTCACAGAAATCTTTCCTCTTACCGCCGGCACATATCGCTCGATGTCTTGACGAGACGTCTCCGAGACCGTTATTACCCTGGCCGCCCTTTTTGCCGATGCGGGCACGAATCGGCGGAGCAGCCAAAGGTCGCGAGGCTTGAACCACTCCGGCCCGATGAAGAACGACACATCGTGAATCGTGGTGATTCCCACCCTGCCGGCAAGCGGGCTGAGGTTGTATTGGGTATGGATCGCATGGGCGCCCGCACGCCTTGCCGCCAGGGGAAATCTCGCAAGGCTCCAGAACCTGGAACTGCCCGACGGGAGCGTCATCCAGCGGAAATTGTCACTTTCCGGAATCTCTCGCGGCTTTTCGACGTTGGAAAAGAGCAGGAATGAGAGTCCGGACTCAATCTCGCTCAGGCCATGCAAGAGGCCGAGCCAGTAAGTGCTGTCGCCGGTTCCCTCGCGGCCCGCGAGGCGGACGTCGAGAGCCACAATCTGGGAGCGCGGGGAGGTCATATGGCTCGAATCCTGCTACCATACAACATACGCAATTGTCGGAGTGAATGTATATGAAGAAGCGCAAGCCCCCTTACGCACTTGTCTCTATTCTCCTCGTCCTCATCGGGGTCGCCGTCGTCATGGGCGGCCGGATGTATGACCTGAACAATGGTGGTGGCGATGCCGAGCTCGAAGCTGCCATTGCCGCAAAGGATGCGAGTCCGCAGGAGGAACTCAAAGGCGTCAAGCCTGGTGATCTCCAGGCAGCTGCACAGAAGAGCATGAAGTCCAGCAAGCAGGAGATGCAGTCAGGCAAGATGCCAGATGTTCCTGTGGTCCCTCTGGGTTCAGCCGTGAAGAAAGCGGAAGCCATCCCGCCTCCGAAAAAGAACGAGACCTCGAACCACTCGCTGCGCGGCTACTAGGCCCGCGGAATCATAAAGACCTCGCCCTCCGTCGGCTCAAGCCGCCGAAACTTGACGCTGTAAACGCGGTCTGCAAGCTCGCTCGAAAGTACGTCCAAAATCGGCGCATGCAGCCCGATGCCTCGGTCGAGCAGCAGTATCCCGTCGTCCGCCATCGCCCCTGCCAGGTTCAAGTCATGTACCGCGACCAGCACCGCATAGCCCTCCGCGGATAATCGCCGCAGCAAGCCCGCGATGGAGACCTGGTGCCCCACGTCCAGATGCGAGGTCGGCTCATCCATCAGCAGGATGCGCGCGCCCTGAGCCAGTGCACGGGCGATAAGCACCCGCTGTTTTTCCCCTCCGCTGAGCTCGGTTACCGGCCGGTCGCGAAGGTAGAGGCAGTCGGCGGCGGCCATCGCCTGCTCAGCTGCAACGTGGTCTTCGTCTGTATCGAAGAATCCACCTGAGCGAGGCAGCCTTCCCATCACCACGATCTGCTCAGCTGTGAAGCTGTAAACCGCCTCTTCTTCCTGAGGGACGAACGCAACCCGGTTGGCGAGCTCGCGAAAGCTCATCCCAGAAATCGGCTCACCCTGCACAAGCACTTCCCCGGCGAGGGCCGGCAGCGATTTGGACAAGGTCTTTAGAAGGGTCGACTTGCCGCTTCCGTTAGGGCCGAGCAATGCTGTCACCGAGCCCGGCCTTAGCGCGAAACTGATGCCTTCCAGCACCAAACGGCCTGAATACCCGCATGAGACGACCCGGCACTCCAGGGCGGGCTCAGCCGATGTCATCTATCACCCCGCTGCTGAACGCCCTGTACATGCCCGCATAAGCCCCGTTCTTCTCGATCAGCTCCTTGTGGGAGCCGAACTCGACGACCTCGCCTCGGCTCAGCATCAATATCTTGTCAGCCCTCGCCGCCGAGGTCAGCCGGTGGGCGATGAACAAGGTCGTTCGGCCTTTCATGATCTCTTCCAGCGCCTCCTGGACGGCTTTTTCGCTGACCGCGTCGAGGTTGCTGGTCGCCTCGTCGAGCAGGAGGAGCTTGGGCTTTTTAACAAAGGCCCGAGCGATCGCAATTCTCTGCCTCTCTCCCCCGGATAGCCGTACGCCGCTTTCGCCGAGCGCCGTGTCGTATCGATCCGGCATTTCGCTGACGAATCCATCCGCATGGGCCGCTTTCGCTGCTTCGGCTACCTCGTCATCGGTCGCCTCCGGCCTCCCCATTCGGATGTTTTCGCTGATCGAGCCCGCAAAGAGGAACGTCTGTTGGGGCACGACGCCAATCTGACTCCGCAGCCATCCAGGTTTCAGCTGGCGGATGTCCACCCCATCGAACCGGATCTCGCCTTCGGCCAGGTCATAGAACCGGAGGAGCAGGTCGGCAATCGTGCTCTTGCCCGCCCCGCTCGGACCCACCAGCGCGAGGCTCTTGCCTGGATCGAGGGTGAAGCTCACCTGGTGCAGTGCTGGAGTTCCATCCGGATAGACGAAAGAGACATTCTTGAATTCGACCCGGCCCTTGGGGGAGGGTAGCTCCTGTGTGCCCGCGTCGTCCGCGTGCTGCTCCGGAACGTCCAGTATCTCACTGTAGATGCGGTCTGAAGCTGCCTGCACCTGGGAGTAGGCGTTGCTCGCGTAGCCCATGGTTCGCGCGCCTTGGTTGATGACGTCCATCGCAAAGATCAAGCCGGCAAGGTCCCACACCATGAGCATCCCATTTGTGGCTAGCACTCCGCAGATGTAAAGGATGCTCGCAAGGGCGACGGCCCCGATGAGCTCGACCAATGGCCTCAGCGAAGCCAGCCGGCGTACGGCCTGCATTTGACTTGAAAAACTCTTCTCGACAAGGCTCTCATACTGCTTGGCAACCCGGTCCTCAGCGGAGAAAGCTTTTACGACCCGCGTACCCATCAACGCCTCCTGGGTCATGGCGTTTAAGTTCGCGAGGTCGTTCTGCACGGAGGTCTGGGCCGCCCTCATTTTCCGCGCGTTGCGCTGAATCACGAATGCCATGGGAGGAATGAACAGCATCGCCACGAGCGACAGCTGCCACTGCATGACTGCGATCGTAACGAAGGCGGAGACCGCTTTGATCGGGCCGTCTATGCTGTCGCGAACGATGGTGACTGCGCTTTGAAAGACGTTGACGTCGTTCGTTAGCACGCTCTGAATCGCACCAGCCCGGCGATCGTTGAAGTAGCTGATCGGGAGCCTCTGCAGCTTGCGGAAGAGCTTGATCCTGAGCTCGCTCGTAAGTCTGCTGGCTGCCTTGCTGAGGTAGTAGGCTTGGCCTCGAGTAAACCAATATTTGACCGAGTAGATTGCGACTATGAGCAGGCAAAGCAACCCAAGACGATCCAAGTCTTTCTCCAGGATCGCCTTGACCGAGAAGGTTACGACCGGGATAGTGGCGCTGGTAAGCAGGGACGTCAAGACCACGCATAGCAGCCCGACAATGATAGTTTTCCGCTGACCCTTGAGTTCGGCCGTAAGGCGTCGGTCCAGCGGTCGAAAGATCTTACGCAATCAGAACTCCGCGTGTCCCGGCGTACGGTGGTAAGGGATGACGTCTCGGATATTCTTCATTCCTGTCACATACATCAGGAAGCGCTCAAAGCCGAGCCCAAAGCCGGAGTGGGGCGCGCTCCCGAACCGGCGCAGGTCGAGATACCACCAATAGGCCTCCATCGGCAGCCCAAACTCCTTGATGCTCGCCTCCAGCACGTCGAGCCTTTCCTCGCGTTGGGACCCTCCCACGATCTCCCCGATCCGAGGCACAAGCACATCCATCGCCCGAGAGGTCTTGCCGTCGTCGTTCCGGCGCATGTAAAAGGCCTTGATCTCGGTCGGATAGTCCGTGAGGATCACGGGACGGCCGACCTTCGATTCCGCCAGCCATCGCTCATGCTCGCTCTGGAGATCTGCCCCCCAATAAGCTGGAAATTCAAAGGTCTCCCCGCTCGATTCGAGCATCTTGATCGCTTCCGTGTAGGTTAAGCGCTCGAAGCTGCTGTCCACCACGTGCTGCAGCGTCGTGAGCAGTTCCGGCTCGATCCGCTGATTGAAGAACGCAAGGTCATCGGCGCACTTATCGAGCAAATGCGAAATGATCTCGCGCAAAAACTCCTCGGCAAGGTTCATGTTGCCTTCGAGGCTGCAGAAGGCCATCTCCGGCTCGATCATCCAAAATTCGGCGAGGTGCCGGCTCGTCCCACTGTTCTCGGCCCGAAATGCAGGGGAAAACGTGTACACATTGGTCATCCCCAATGCCAATGTCTCTGCTTCCAGCTGGCCGCTGACCGTCAGGAATGCGGGCTTGCCGAAGAAGTCGTCGGCAGGGTCTTTGCTTCTCAACGAGTAGTGTTGTGCGTTGAGCGTTGAGGCTGGCGCCGGAGCCTCACCGCTTAATGCTTCACGCTCGACGCCCTCGGTCTCCAATAGCGTGCTGACAGCGAACATCGCCCCCGCCCCTTCCGCATCGCTCGCCGTGATGATGGGGGCATGAATATGATGGAAGCCGCGATCGTGAAAGAACTTGTGGATGGCGAAAGCCGCCTGCGCCCGGACCCGGAATACGGCACCAAATGTGTTGCCGCGGCATCTAAGGTATGCGATCTCGCGCAAAAACTCGAATGACGCGCCCTTCTTTTGCAGCGGGTACGTCGCCGGATCAGCCGCACCGAATAGCTCCATGCCGCTTGCCCGAAGTTCCACCGGCTGCCCCGCTGCGGGTGATTCGACCATCTCCCCGTCGAAGCGCACGCACGCCCCGGTGGTGACGAGTCTGAGTTCCGCCTCGGGAATCACACCCTCATCCACCACAACCTGCAGGTCCTTGAAGCACGAGCCGTCGCTCAGCTGGACAAAGCTGATGCCCTTGCTGTCCCGACGCGTCTTCACCCAGCCAAAGGCGGAGGCCCTGTTCCCGGGGGAAAGGCTTAAGAGGTCGCGAACATAGGTTCGTCGGTAATCCATGCGAGCGGCGAGTTTACCGGCTGTCGGGCGGCTCTTCCTCTTGCTCCTGAGGGTCCTTGCCGAGCAGACGGTTAATTAGTCTGGCCGAAGATATAAGGAAGCCAAGCCCGTAAAGGAACGTGAGTAGCAAGATCGGGCCCATGAAGATGAGGGTCACGGTCGAATCCCGGTTCTCCATCAGAAGCTGCGCCACAAGGAAGAGAACAACCAGTATCGCAAGCCGCGAAGCCGCGCGAGCCGCAATCTCCATCGTCGTCTTGGGCGTCTTGGCCCAGGTGAAGGCATCAAAGCTTGCCCGCACCTCGCGCACCAGCCAGCGGGAAAACTCCTCCGAATGCCCCTCCCAAACCACCGAGCGCTCGATATGCTCGTCCACGTCACCATCCGCCATCCGAGTGGCAGCCCGCCGCATGAGCTCGATCAGATCCTTCTTTTCGACCCTCTTGATCTCCGAAGCGACATCGGGCGTTGGCGTGACTCGAAACCTCATCTGTTGTTATTCTACGACGATTCTTTCTTAGGCGTGGGGTCAAAAAACGGGTCGTCTATTCCGGCACATCTAAACCTTTACCACAACAGGGTTTCGGTGTACGATATCCCTATGTTGATGGGGGTGATGGCGATGGCGGTCGGCGGCTTGCCCGAGGTGCTTGGTGCTGAAGTAGGCGTTCGGCTCGTGCGCTCGGGAGGCGAGATCGTCGAGGAGCTGCTCGTCAAGGATGCAAAGGGCAAGTTCCGCAAGGTGCTTGTTTCGCCCACCCATCCTTCCATCGCCCAAAACGCGGTGGCTCGGCCAAATGCCGTACAGGGTGCGGCCGGAGGGCTCTTCACACAGGCGCCGACCATGGCCTTCTCCAGCTACAAAACCACCAAAGCCAAGGGCGACACCATCATCACCCTCCTCCGAGATGATGACGATCTGCGCATCGTGAAGACCATCACTGTGCCCGCGAAAGGGCGCCTTCTCAAGGTGCGCATAGACACGAGGTTCAAGAAGCCGGCG
This sequence comes from Fimbriimonadaceae bacterium, assembly GCA_049276675.1. Classification (GTDB taxonomy): domain Bacteria; phylum Armatimonadota; class Fimbriimonadia; order Fimbriimonadales; family Fimbriimonadaceae; genus DATLGQ01. The sequence continues at coordinate 845 of JBASWW010000013.1, read as the reverse complement.
CCGCGAATAAGGTATCTGCTGTCCAGCTACGCATTCGCCCCCGACGGCAAGCCCATGAAAAGCTATGGCCGGCCCGATTCGACCTTCAGCCCAGGGCTCCGGCCGAACGGGTCCAACGTCGTCGGCGACCACTTCTTCCGCGCGCCCATGATCTCGGTTCAAAAAGGCGGCCTCGCCGCGCTCATCATGCCTGATCTGGATGTGCTGGCGGAGAACCGGCCGATCCCGACAATCATTGACTTGGACTGCAAGAGCGGGGTCGTGGACGCACCGCTGATGAGCTATGGCTTTGCCGATTACAAGGTGGCCGGGCATGTGTATTTCACCAACGATGCCTCGATGACCCGCAGCGTCCCGATGAATCTGAAACTGGCCTATGACGTGCTGCTCGATGCGAAGGCGGAGGCTTTCGGGGCCTACCGGCAAGCCGTTCCCTACCTCTGGAAGCGCTATGGGAAGGAGAACTTCGACAAGGTCCTGCCGCAAGCGATGCCCTTCGAGGAATATGCACGCGTGTCTTATCCGGCGGCCTTCACCGAGGCATACGGGGCGAATAAGCTTGGGTGGTTCGAGGTGGAGATCGACGGCCAGATCTGCGGCGGCATCCCATCAGGCTGGGGATTCCAGCAGGGATGGGTGAGCTGGCAATCCTGGTTCAACCAGCTTCGCTCAGCTTGGGGGCTGCGCTGGTGGGGCAAGCGCCTCGGTGAGAAGGATTGGGTGGACAAGGCCGACAAGATGCTAAACCTTGCGCTTGCGGCTCCCATGAAGGAGGGCGCCGTGCCGACGACCTACCAATCGCGGGAGAAGGTTTGGAAAGGCACGCTCATCGCACCCGATCCAAG
>JBASWW010000012.1:0-12528 GCA_049276675.1 Fimbriimonadaceae bacterium | reverse complement strand
GAGGATCCGCACGATCTGCTCCTCGGTGAACTTCGATTTCTTCATAATTCCTCCCAGACGGGGAGGACTCATTTTATGATGTCTTCATTTTCGGGGGGCAGACCAGAAGTGCCATATCCATCCTGATAGTCGCCACCTAATCCTACTCGTCCCGATTTGGTATGTAAGAATTAACGATAAGACCAGCAAGGTAAGCAGAGCGCCCACTTATGCCAGGGTCTGCACTCGGCTTTCGCAATTCTTTGAAGAAGGCAATGAGACGAACGTGGAATCACTCCACGTGCTCGGTTACTGACCTATTTGACCTCACTCACAAAGCTCATTGAGCCGGGCGAGGGTGGCGGCGAGGGCGGGGCGGCCGCCTTTGGATTCGAACTCGCGAGCGATTTCCTCGTGCATTTCGACCGATCGGCGATCGATCTCCCTTGCGTCTTCGATCTCGCCTTCCCACTCCTCTCCCGCATCGAGCATCTTCCCGGCGAGCCCGGGCTCGGATAGGACGCTCCAGTCCCGCATATCCTGGACCAGGCTCAGCAGCACCATGAAATCGAGCAGGGCCATGCGCTGGTCCATGGTCCTGTAGCGGTCCCTGCGGTCTAGGAAGAAACTCGCGCGGAAGTTTTTGAGCTCCATGCGGTCCATGTCCATGATTTGGTCGGCGGTGACGCGGGTGATCATGATGTTTTCGATTATGCCAGAGGGAGCAAGCCGTGAAGCGTGCGATCGTTTAGCGAGCTTTGGCGAATCGGGCGCCTTGAACGTCCTTTCGATACCGGTATGAATCCCTTTGTCAGCAGTCTCGTCATCGGCGCAGGCGCGGCGCTCGGCGCGAACGCCCGTTTCTGGTTCGGCTATTGGTGGACGGGGCGGTTCGGCAGCGATTATCCCTGGCACACGCTGCTGATCAACCTCGTCGGCTCGATCTTGCTCGGCGCGTTCATGGCTTTTGCGCTGCTCAAAGGCTGGGGCGTTGGGTGGCGACTGTTCGTGGCGGTCGGCTTTGCAGGCGGATTCACCACCTTCTCGACCTTCTCGGCGGAGGTGGTGAACCTGATCGAGGAGGGGCGGCTGGGCTCGGCCGGCTCCTATATGCTGCTGAGCGTGGGACTATCAGTGCTCGGCTGCTGGGCGGGGGCGCATCTGAGCCGGATGTGGGCTTCCGGGTAGCGCTCTGCTAGCCGCGGCAAGATGCATCCCCGGCTCCACAAGGTTATCCCGGCACCTCTACCTTCCTGGAAGCCTTGACGAACCCCCGGAGAACGAGCAGCGCAGGAACCCAGATCGGCATGAAGAGTAGGATCCAGATGGCAAGCGAGCCAAGCCCCCGACCGGCAGAGCTGATCGCGGCACTCGCGGCTCCCCAGGATTCCTGCGCCCAATTCGGGTCGCCGGGCGGCACGGCTCCTGCTGCACTCTGCTCGAGGGTGAGCTCGATTGTGGAGAGTGCGGCGAGCCCGGCAAGGCTTTGCTGCTGCGCACCGAGGCTCTCGATTTCTTCACGCAGGCGCATGATCCGCTCCTGCACATCCATGAGCTCCACGCTGTTGCTCGCTTGTCGCAGCATTGTGCGGAGAGCATTCTCCTGGGCGCGCATAATCTTCAGTCGGGCGCCGAGGTCGACCAGCTGCCCGGTGACGTCTTGGGTTTGGGTCTTTTTGCTAAGGCGGCTGCCGAGCTTTTCGAGAGCGGCGAGGGTCGCGTCGAACTCGTTAGAGTCCACTTTGAGGCTAATCTTGAGGGACGCGGCATCGCCCTCAAGGTCCGTGCTTTCGGTATTGGCAATATAGCCGCCCGCGCCTGCCGCGATCGCAGCGACGCTCTTTTCCGACTCTTCGACGCTCTTGACGCGTATGGTCAGGTTCCCGTTCCGGATGACGGCTCGCTTGAGCGCTTTGTTCGCGGCGGCAAGGCTGAGCCTTGGGTCTTTGTTCGGAGCGCTGGCGAGGGTAGTCCTGTCCTCCATTTTCCCCCCAGAAATCGCTACCGCCGCCTTGCCTTCACTGGCTGGCATCGCCACTTCCGCATAGGATGATTCTTCCTTGCGGCCACATCCGGCAAGCACCGCACCGATCACTGCCATTCCAATCCAAATATGTCTCTTCATTCTTCGCACCTCGCAAGGTGAGTGTCCATGAATCTGTGGATCGTTCAGTTCGGTTCTAGGTTTGGCTAAGTTATTGTGAAGTCGCGGATTGGCGCAAAATAACTCCAATGATCAGGCTCTGCATCACACTCGTCCTACTGGCTTCCCTCTCGATGGCGGTATGTGCGCAGAAGGCTTACACTCCAAAGCAAGGGAGCCTCGAGCGCAAGGCGATCATGGAGACGATGCGCAAGCAGTGTGAGAAAATGCTTGGGCAGAAAGTGGTATTCGTGGTGAGCCATCTCAAGGTGCAAAGTGGCTGGGCCTTCTCGACGGGCGTGCCGAGGCAGCCGAACGGGAAGAGGATCGACTACCTGAAGACGCAATTCCGCGAGTACGTCGAATTGGGGGTGTTCGACGACAGCTACTGCACGCTGCTCACAAAGGTGGGGAAGACCTGGAAGGTCAAGCGGTTCCTCATCGGCATGACGGACGTTCCGTGGGTGGTCTGGCCCAAGGAATTCGGGGCGCCGAAAGGCATTTTCCCAGGTGCCGGCGGGTAATTGATTTGCAGAGGACCGCTCTAAAAGGCGTATGCTGGAATCCATGCTTTCGCGACGCGAGTTGCTGATGTCGGCCGCGGTGACCGCCGCCTTTCGGAACGATACGCTGTCCCTCATCGAGAAGCTATTGCTGGGCTCGACGACCGCAGCAACGGGCGCGCCCGACGACGAGGACTTCTGGGCGGGGATCCGGCAGGCCTTCGTGCTCGATCCGAACATCGTGAACTTCAACAACGGCGGCTGCGCGCCCTCGCCGCGGGTCGTGCAGGATGTGCTGAGAAGGCAGATTGAGTATTCGAACCAGGCCCCAAGCTTCTATATGTGGCGAAACCTGGAGCCGGAGATCGAGGCCGTGCGCAGAAGGCTCGCCCTGGCCTTCGGCTGCGACGGAGAGGAGATCGCGATCACCCGCAACGCCAGTGAGGCGCTGGAAATATGCCTGACCGGGATCGACCTTTCTTCCGGCGACGAGGTGCTGACCACCACCCAGGACTACCCGCGAATGATCACGACGATCAAGCAGCGTGAGCGTCGAGAGGGGATCAAGCTCGTGCAGGTCCGGGTTCCGGCCGCACCCAAAACGACAGCCGAACTCGTGCAAGCCTTCGAAAGGGGCATCACCCCCAAGACGAAAATGATGCTGGTGAGCCAGGTCGTATTCCTCACCGGGCAGATCTATCCCGTGCGCGAGATATGCCTTCTTGGCAAAAAGCACGGGATTCCCGTGATCGTAGACGGCGCGCATGCCTTTGCCCAGTTTCCGTTCACCGACAAGGAGCTGGAGTGCGACTTCTATGGCTGCTCGCTGCACAAATGGCTGATGGCGCCGATCGGAACCGGATTCCTGCACGTTAAGAAGGATAAGATCGCCGGGTTATGGCCCCTTATGGCAGCCAACCCCGAGCAGGACAAGGACATTCGCAAATTCGAGGAGATCGGCACCCATCCGGCGGCGAACCACAATGCGATTGGCGAAGCCCTGAACTTCCACGAAATGCTCGGCCCGGATCGCAAGGCCGCCCGGCTACGATTCTTGCGCAAGAGATGGACGGACAGGCTGGCTGAGGAGCCCAAGGTGGAATTTCATACAAACCTGTCACCGCGCTTCTCGTGCGGCATCTGCACGGTGGAAATCAAGGGGATCGAGCCTGACAAGCTTCAGACTTGGCTGTTCGAAAAGCATGGCATCTTCGCCACGGCCATCGTGCATGAGGACTTCAAGGGAGTGCGGATCAGCCCGAGTGTGTACACGTCGCTTTCGGAGATTGACCGGTTTGGCGATGCGATGCTGGGGGCGTGCAGAAATGGAATCTCGTGAGCCTTTCACCGATTGCTGGGAATCGATGATCCGATGACATAGTCAACGGCCTCCGAAAGGGTGGGAAACACCGCCTCTGGCTGGCATTCATAGCTCTCCCATCCGCCGCTTCGACGTCCGGTTAGGACGAGAAGCGGACGACACCCCGCCGCTTTGCCCGCGATCAGGTCCGTCTCCTTGTCACCAACCATGAAGGCGCCCCGTGGGTCTAGGCCGAACTCCTCGGCTGCAGCCAAGATCATGCCGCTGCCAGGCTTGCGCCACGGATGGTTCTCGGACTTGTGTGAGGTGGCGTAGTAAAACTTCTTAATCTCGAATCCATGCGGGCGAAGCAGGGATTGGAACGCTTCATCAATTTTTGGCAGTTCTTCGATCGGAGTAATCCCTAAAGCGACGCCCTGCTGGTTTGATACGACATAGATGTCATATCCAGCCCGATCGAGTCTTACAAGCGCGTCGATCGTGTACGGGAAGATCTCCAAGTCCTCCACACGAGAGACGTAGGGCGATGGATCGACATTGAGAACGCCGTCGCGGTCGAGGAATATTGGCCTGCGCACGGTCTTCTACTCTACTCCAACAAGGCCCTTGCGGTTAAGCCATCCCGCGATCGCGCCAATCAGAACGCAGGATGCACCAACCGCCAGAGCAACCCGCAGCGAAGTCTGGCTCGCCAACCCACCGAAGAGGAACGGAAACACTGAGCCTGCCCCTGCAAGCGCCCAAATGTGCATCGCCAAGACCCTGCCGCGAAGATGCTCAGGCGAGAGAAGCTGAAAGAGCGTATTTGTGGTGTTGAACTGCATTATCGCGGACATTCCCATGAGCGCGAGCATGGGAAAGGCGAGGTAGGGGGTGGTCGAAACGCTCAAGACAAACATCGCCAATGCAAAGGTGGTCATGGTTACCCGCACCGTCATCGCGCGAACCGGCTTATGCGAGATCCGCGTCATGAGCAGCAGGCCGCTGATAGCGCCCACGCCCACTGAGGTCATTGCCCACCCAAGCCCGATTTTGTCGAGGCCGAGCATCTCCTTCGCGATCGCCGGCATCAGCGGCAGGTAGAAAAGCCCGAACGCGGAGACGGTCGCCTCCATGAAGAACAGGGTTTTCAGCCGTTTGTCCCGCATCGTATAGAGCAGCCCTTCGAACAGCAGATCCTTGATCGGCTGAGGCTCGCGGTGCATCGCCGAAAGGTCGGCCTTGATCGCCATCGCGGCAAGGATCAGCGCGATGTAGCTGAGGCCGTTGACCCCGTAGCACACTTCCGGCCCAAAATTCGCGAGCAGCACCGCGCCAATCGCCGGTCCGAGCAGCCGGGCCAAGTTGAAGGTCATCGCATTGAAAGGAATCGCCTTGGGAAGCAATTCGGGCGGCACCACGCGCGACACGATGGACTGCCTTGTGGGCATCTCGATACAACCTGCCATCCCGACAACCACCGCCACGATCAGGATGTGCCAGTACTCCACAAATCCGAAGTAGGTGGCGGCCGCCAAGAACAGACTGCCGCACGCGAACACCGCCTGGGTCAGGATGAGGACCGTGCGCTTGTTGAACATGTCCGCCAGGCTCCCCGCGAATGGCCCGAACAGCGACACAGGCGCCATGCCAAGGAAGGTCACAAGCCCAAGCTTGGCCGGATCGCGCGTCATCTCGAAGACCAGCCAGCCTTGCGCGATATTCTGGATCCAGCTCCCCATGAAGGAAAGGAATGCGCCGATCCAGAGCAGGCGGAAGTCTCGATAGGCAAAGGGGCTGGTGGGGAGGGGTTGGGCGGTTTGCGTGGCGGCCTCCACTGCCTAAGTATGCCTCTCGGTGATCTGCGTGCGCTCAGGACTCTCAGCGGTGGTTTTCCAGGAGATGCACCATAGAGACACTGAGGACGCTGAGAGACTCCTTAACATCACTTCTACCTTCACCCTCGTCCGGTAAAGTAGTAGCCATTGCTGAGAGGAGCTTTTTGCCGGCCAACACCATCAGAATCGCCCAGGTCGTCTCTAGCTCCGCCACGTCTGGAGCCGAGCGGCACGTATTCGCCCTCGCTCATCACCTCACGCAGCGGGGAAACCACGTCGAGGTCCTTTCTCCGGGTGGCGGCTGGCTCACACAAGACCTTCAGAACGAAGGAATTGCTGCCCACACCTCCGACATGAAAGGCGTCGGATGGTTCCGGACCGTCGGCACGCTCATGAACCTCATCAAAGAGCAGCGCCTCGACGTCATCCACTCCCACCTCACCCGCGCATCCTATTTCGGCTATGTCGCGGGCGCGCTCCGAAGGGTCCCCGTCGTCGCTACCGTCCATATCGCCAACCACGATTGGATCTACAAGCGCATGGCAAGGGGAAACAATCGCCTCGTCGCCGTGAGCAATTTCGTCCGTGGCATGCTGCATGGGCGCGGCATAAAGGACAAGCATATTGATACCGTCTATAACGGAACCGACTTCGCCGAGTTCGCCGCCTCCCCGCCCGAGCCCGTCCTCGATGAATTCCAAATTCCTCGTGAGCGCCGCCTTGTTGGCCTCGTAGGAAGGGTCGCCAAAGAAAAGGGCCACTTGCTCATGATCGAGGCGATGAAGCCGATCCTCGAGCAGCACCCGGACGCCCACTTCATGTTCGTCGGACGCGTGGAAAAGCAGTTCGAGCCGGAGTTGCAGGAGGCGATCGAAACCCAAGCTGTCCCCGGCCGGCTTACGATGACCGGCAACCGGACCGACGTGCCGCGCCTGATAGATTCCTTCGCGCTCTCTACGATGCCCTCTTCGATAGAAACGTTCGGGATGGCGGCGGTCGAGGCGATGGCACGAGGCAAGGCGGTCGTCGCCTCGCGGGTGGGCGGATTGCCGGAGGTGGTGCGCCACGGCCAGACAGGGCTGCTCGTGGACTTGCGCTCCGAGGGCCTTGCGGATGCGGTGAGCTACCTGCTTTCGCACGAAGAGGAATGCGAGCGCATGGGCGTCACAGCCCGCCGGCTCGTGGAGGAGAAATTCACCCTCGGCGCCATGGTCTCCCGCCTCGAGGATGTTTATCGCCGGGCTCTGTCTTGAATCTGAGGGAATGGTTTTCTCAACTGGGTGCTGTTCCGTAGCTCATTTGGTCCAGGTTGAAACTGGGTAACGCAAAGGCGCCCTCGGAGAACATGGCGAGATTTGTTCAGGCAAGCTGCTATTTGCACCTTGGTGATTTGACGTGAATAGGGGTCTTGACCGAAGGACCGTTCGAGCAAAGACGCAGAGCAGCAAAGATTGCTTCTTTCGACGGTCGGAGCAGTTCTGGAACTCCGCACCCTTCCAGGCTTTACTTTGCCGGGACTTTCGGCGGGTTGGGAACAACCGCCGGCGCCTCAGCCCGTATTGGCAGAGTGCGTCACCTACTCTGCTGTCTTGGCATGCTCCTGCCTGCCCCTCTCGTCCTGGCCCAACAGTCCATCTTCGAAGGTGGGAAAACCGCCAAACCCCCTGCCATTGATGGCGTGGTGAACCCCGACGAATGGGCCGGAATGCCGATGGTCTCTGGCGGCTATGACGAGCAGAGCGGGGCCGCCATACCGAAAGAATACGATCAGCAATTCTGGCTTGCGTACGACGACAAGTTCATTTACATCGCCGCCAAGATGCTCGATCCGCAGCCCAAGAGCATCCGGGCGACCGAGTTTCGCACCAATGTGAGCGTACGCGGCGACGATTTTATGCTCTTCTTTGTGGACCCATTCGGCACGCTTTCGAACATGAATCAGTTTGAGCTCAACCCTCGGGGCGCTTCCTTCCTGCGGATTGCGGGCGGGCGGGCGGCAAAGCGCGAATGGCTGGGAGAGATCGAATCGAAGGGCAGAATTACGGAGACGGGCTGGGAGGTGGAAGCCAAGATCCCTTGGGCGATCATGCGTCTGCCCTCTGCAGGAGTGAGGGACCTGCGGGCTGGCTTCGGACGGGTGATCGCGAGCACAGGCCGGGCGTTTCTGTCGGACAATATTTCGAGCGGGAAGGTGGACAACATCGGCCTTTGGAAGGCGGTGGAGGTTCCTCGACCCCTGACGCAGCGCTCGGTCAAATTGCTGCCTTATGGCTATGGGGGCTGGGACGAGGACAAGGGCGTTATCGCTAACAGCGGCCTCGATTTCAAGGCGCCCCTCAGCAGCGAGCTCGACCTCGTGGGCAGCATTAATCCGGACTTCCGGAACATCGAAAACCAGGTTTTGTCCATTGATTTCAGCTATTTCGAGCGGCTGGCGGGAGAGTCCCGGCCTTTCTTTCTGGAGGGGCAGAACTATTTCCAAACAAGCCGGGATGCGCCGTTGTTCGCCACACAGAGGATCAGGGATTTCGACTTCGGCAGCAAAGTGTACGGCAAGCTCGGCGAAAGAACGACGGTTGGAGTTTTCAATGCGGCGGACTTTGGCAACCAGAACGCCTTGGTGGGAAGCGTCAACCACTCCTTTTCGCCCTTCACGAGCGCGACCGTGGCAGTGGCGAATCTGGATCGGCCGGACGTATCGAACAACGGCACATTTGCCGCCCTGAACCATTCATCCGGGCCTTTGACATTCTTTGGCCAGCATATGACGACGACCGACACCGATTTTGGAGCAGGACATCGCTATAACACGGGCGTCGTCGTGCAGAGCATGAACGGGCTCAACGGTGGAGTCGAGTATGTCGAGATCAGTCCGGAGTTTCTGCCTCGGCTGGGATTTGCCCCTGAGCGCGGATTTAAAGGATTCACTTCAAACTTTCAATATGTGAAGCCGGTCAAGTGGGGCCGAGTGAGCGAGGTGGGCGGGGGTATCGAGGCGCAGTTGCTCGACAACTATTCCGGCGGCGGAATGTATCGGAAGCGCTTTGCCGCCAATACATCCACCACGCTCGTGGATGGCACGGATATCGACTTTTACTGCCAGTTCGAGGAGTTTGCTGGGTTCAAGGATAGGTTCTTCTACTTCAGCTTCGAACGGCCCCGTGGAGACCCTTATCGGCGCTGGCAGATCGATTATTCGACGGGAAATATCGCGGGTCGAAACTATGAGAGCATTCAGCCCTCACTGAGTTTTCGGCCCTGGCAGCGAGTTCAAGTAAATGCGAGCTACCAGCGCGTGAACCATTTCACGCGGCGCGAGCAGACGATTCTAAGCGCGAACTACGATATGAACGCGATGGACTCGGTGAGCGGGCGACTGATCAGCGAGGATGGAGACACTAACTTCTATCTCGCCTTTCGGAGGACGGGCAACAAGGGTGCCGAGTATTACGTGATCCTGGGCGATCCGAACGCGCGTTCGTTCAGGACCTCGCTCGTGATTAAGGCTGTATTTCCGTTCGATCTGCGGTTTTAGTTCGTGTTAGTTGCTGGGCCGACCTTTCCAACCAGTAACCGACAACTACAATTGCACGATCGACGGCATAACCAGCGGCCGAAGATTCGTGCGCTTGTGTACGAACCGTCTGACCGCATCGCTCACATCGTGCCGGAGCTTGTCCACATCGCGAAGGTCCTCGCGGTTGGTGTGGTCGAGCATGTCCCAGATAAGATCAGAAACCGCATCGATCGTCCCTTCCGGGCCATGGAAGCCCCTTGCCTGCACGATCGGATCGCCGAGGAACTCGCCCTTTTCAAGGTCCACAGCCAGCGTGATCACGATCAGCCCGTCTTTTGAGATGTTAAAGCGATCGCGAAGCACCTCGTCCGTGATCCCAGGCGTGCCGGAATAGTCCACGAGCACGCGCCCGCAAGGAACCTGCCCGCCAAATGACGCGCTCGTGTCGTTCATCACGAGCGGCATGCCATCTTCGAGCATGAAGAGCCGATTCTCCGGATAGCCCATATCGCGCGCCATGTCGAGGTATTGGTGCTGGTGCCGAGGCTCGCCGTGGACGGGCGCGACGTAATACGGCCTCGTCAGGTTGATCATCATCTTGAGCTCTTCCTGGTAGGCGTGGCCGGAAACGTGGATCGGCGTCGCGCTTTCGTAAATGACTTTCGCGCCGAGCTTGAAAAGCCGGTTGATCGTGCGCCAGATCGCAGACTCGTTTCCGGGGATGGGGCGTGCCGAGTAGATCAGCGTATCGCCCGGTTTAATCTGAAGCCGGCCGTATTCTTCCTTCGACATCTTGACGAGCGCGGACATCGGCTCGCCCTGGCTGCCGGTCGTGAGGATTGCGAGATCGCCTGCGGGATATTTGGATAGTTCGTCGAAGTTGATGCGGACGCCTTTCGGGATCGTGAGATAGCCCATTCGCTCGCATATCTCGACGTTCTGCTCCATCCGACGCCCGATGACCGCGACGCGCCTTCCCATCTCCGCTGCAACGTCATAAACCTGCTGCATCCGGTGGATATTGCTGGCGAACGTCGTGAGAAGCACCCGTCCTTCGGCCTCCGCAAACACCTTTCGCAAACCGGCTGAAACCTCTCTTTCGCTCGGCCCCCAGCCGGGCCGCTCGACATTGGTCGAGTCGCTCATCAGGAGCAATACGCCTTCCTTGCCAAGCTCGCCAAAACGGGCGATGTTCGAGAGCTTGCCGTCCACAGGCGTGAAATCGAACTTGAAGTCGGCGGTCATGAGCACGATGCCATGCTTGGTTCGGATCGCCATCGAGTAGGTCTCGGGGATCGAATGCGTGATCTTTACAGGCTCGACCGAAAGCGCGCCGCACTCGATGATGTCGCCGCCTTTGTAGGTCTTGAGCTTCAGGGTCTTGATGTCGAGCTTTTCTTCGAGCTTCTGCCGGATGAGGGCATGGGTGAACTCGCTCGCGTAGATGGGAACGTTGACCTCGCGCAAGAGGTAGGGAAGCGATCCCACGTGGTCTTCGTGGGCGTGGGTAAGGATGACCGCGCGCACCTTGTCCTTGTTCTGGATCAGGTACGTAAAGTCGGGGATAACGATATCGACGCCGAGCATTTCCTCGTTCGGAAAGCTCAGCCCGGCATCGATGACGACGATATCGTCATCCTGCTTGATCGCCATGCAGTTCTTGCCGATCTCCCCGACGCCCCCAATGGGGATGACCTCGACAACACTCATTCCCCTTCAGGGTACCGCTTTCGGGTCGCTGGATTGCTGGATTCATCCCACATGCCAGGATCACTAAGGGCACCAAGAACCACGGAGTCCACCAAGGGACCGACGCCCAGCTTAAGAGCCATGAACCAGCGGGAGCATCTCCGCGTGCTTCATGGTTCTTCGTGTCCTTTGTGATTCTCCCGAAAAGAGCGATGGGATCACCAAGGAGTTCATGGGTGCGCCGACGTGGCCCCAGAAAGCTGCAGGAGCCCCTTCGTGTGCTTAGTGGCTCTTCGCGTTCTTTGTGATTCTCCTCCCAAGAAAGTGGACGAGAACCGAGAAACGCTGTGTGGCAAGGGTGGCATGGGCACAATTCATCCCATGCCCTACAGGCTACTAAGGATTGACCCGGATTTGCACGCTCGTTGTGTATGGCTTCTTCAAGCCCGCCATATCCGTGATCGTGAGCGTGATTGTGAAATCGCCCGGCTTGCGGAATTTCTTCTTGATCACCTGGCCCTCAGCATCCACCTGGATGCCGTCTTTGGCATCGAAATCCCACGTATAGCGCAGTATGCTCGCGCCACCATAGCCATTCGCCCGCAGCTCGCGCTCGTCGCCCAGCGCCAGATTCGTGCCCTTGAACGAGAAATCGCCCGAGATCGGAGTCGTGTCGCTAAAGACGCGCATGTCGCCGATGTAGAAGGTCGCCGTTGCATCGCCGGAGACGCCAATCTCCTTGACGATCTTGTTCGTCCGGTCAAAGCCATTGATCGAGTTCAGAGGGATCGCCACAGAGCGCCAGCCCTTGTCCCCGCTGCCGCTCGTCGCGATCGGCACATACGCCTCGCTCTTCAGGCCATCCGTAGTCGTGATCACAAAGCGCATCGTCTTCAGGACCGAAGGAGCCATAACCGCCCCTTGGCTTCCGCGCCCCGGCCCGCCGCCCTCTTCGCCGCTAAGTGCGCCGCCGCCCGAGCTGCCGCTGCCGACGCCAGGTCCGCCGCCGGTCGTGCTTCCTCCTCCGCCGCTTTGAACCGCGCCCGTTCGAGGCAGACTCAGCGTAATGCGCAGCAGATTGTTCTTGTCCGCGTGCTGGCTGCTCAGATCAACCGGCCTGCTCATGCGGATCAGCCCGCCCTGAAAGAGATTCCGAGTGGTGATCCGGATCGACCACGAGCCTTCGAATTTCGCCTCGTCGGTCTCGCTGATCGTGCCGCTGCCCCAGCCCATGAGGCTGATGCCCTGATCCTCGATCTTCTTGTTGGGGGAATAAACCGTCGTCCCTTGGCCGAGTGCCGAGCCGATCATCCCCAGTGCCAAAACTGCAGCCAGTGCCTTGCTAATCATCTTTTTTGAAACTCCCAGCGCTATGCGCCAAATTGGATGCGGCGAATTGCAGTCGCGCGCCCTGTATCCCTTTCGACGTCTATCACCACCCCGGAGATTACACCAGGTTGGTTCGCAACTTCGAATTTCGTGGGCAAAGTCGTCCGAAATCTTTGAAGAATGACCTGCGCGTCCATGCCGAGCACGCTATTGATCGGCCCAGACATGCC
>JBASWW010000011.1:0-1796 GCA_049276675.1 Fimbriimonadaceae bacterium | reverse complement strand
GATGCGAACAATCTGGCCCGCGTGGAGATTCGCAATTCCTTTCGGCCACGCCGCCAAAGCGAGATGATGCTCGAATACCTCGTCGCATTGTTCATGGAACATCGAGGCAAGGCGTCTGTCATCGCACGAGACGCGGTTGCACGCGGCCGAGTTGGCTCAGCCCGGCCATGCATCCGCACGACTAGGAGGCTATCCGAAAAGTGGTCGGTTAGCGTACCGGAAGTTTTAGGGGGCGAGCCGATTCATGGGCGACCAAACCCATGCCCAATTGGCGGTTGGCATTTTCGACCCTGACGGGGTCGTTCTTACAGCCCAGGCCGAAGGCCTGGGATCGCCGACGGAGGCCATTCGAGCCTGTAAGGCTCGTTCGGGCGCCACGGTCGGTGTCGTGAACGGCCCCTACAGGGCCGCCGCACCTCTCCGGCCCTTCCCAGGCCTTCGGCCTGGGCTGGAGGAACGAGCCTTTCAGGCTCGGGCAGCGGAAGCGCCCAAAGCAAGGGGAGAAGCATCTTCCCGGATAGCCTCTAGGAGCTTGGCACCAACGCGCGGCCGGATCGCGACTCTTCCCGCTCTATCCTTGCCTGGCCCCATCGTCGCCGCTCGTTGCCGAGCGACGCTGGCTGCGTCGCCCTTCTTGTGGAGGATTCCAGAAAGGACTTCTGGACGGGCACGGACCCGCCCAGGTAGGATTACATCCTCCTTGTGAGAAAGACTGCACCGTTTGAGACTGAACAATCCAACACCTGCGGAGCGCGGCCTTAACTGGGATGAAAAGGACAGAGTCGATCTGGAGTCTCGCCGCGCTCCGCACCGTAGACTCCGCGTCGCGGCTAACCTCGAAACGTGAAACTCGACAACCCGATCGGCGACGATGAGCACTCCCGAGCAATATCTCCGGCCCGATGTCATCCGCCAGGTGGCGCGGCTCGACCTTCGCGCCAAGTTCATCGTCGAAGGCTTCCTCACCGGCCTCCACGCCAGCCCCTTCCACGGCTTCTCCGTCGAATTCAGCGAACATCGCAAATACGTCGCCGGCGACGACCTCAAAGACCTCGATTGGAAAGTCTACGCCAAGACGGGGAAGTACTACGTCAAGAAGTTCGAGGCGGAGACCAACCTGACGGGCTACCTCGTCATGGACCTCAGCGCGTCGATGGGCTACACCTATCGCCAGGAGTTGACCAAGTTCGACTACGCGATCTGTCTGGCGGCCGCCCTCGGTTATCTGATGATCCACCAGCAAGACCCCGTCGGCCTGGTGACGTTCGACACGCGAATTCAGTCGTGCCTGCCGCCCAAGAGCAAACGCTCGCAGCTCGGCAGCATCCTCGCCCTGCTCTCGAACCTCAAGCCGACGGGGCAGACCGACGTGTCGCATTGCCTGATGCAACTGTCGGCGATGATCCGTAGCAGGAGCCTGATCGTCCTGTTCAGCGACCTGCTGACCGATCCCGAGCCGGTGATGCGTAGCGTCCACAACCTGCGACATCGCGGCAACGAAGTCATCCTCTTCCACATCCTCGACGAGGCGGAAGTGCATTTCCCCTTCGAGGGCATCGTCGAATTCGAGGATATGGAAGATCACAAGCAGCTCACGATCGACGCCCGCGGCATGCGCGGCGACTATCTCCAATCGCTCGGCGACTTCCAGCAGCGTTACAAGGAGGAATGCGCCAAGGCCCAGGTCGATTATGTGCCGATCGACACGAGCGTCAGTTTCGATAAGGCGCTAATGGAGTATTTGCTGTCAAGGCAAAAGCGGTTTTGAGGCTGGCGCTCTCGCACCTGGCGAGCGG
>JBASWW010000010.1:0-4757 GCA_049276675.1 Fimbriimonadaceae bacterium | reverse complement strand
TTCTCATGGCGGGCCCGTGGCGGCATGAGCGTGGATTTCACCCTGTATCACAACTCAGCGAGCGACTACAACGACGAGCTCGGATACGGGTGGACCTGGACCTATGACATCTACATCTCCGAATCGGGCTCTATTGCCACCGTGCACTGGGGCAATGGCCTCGCGATCCCCTTCACGCTCCAAGACGGTGCGTATTCGCCGCCAACCGGGATCTATGACGGCCTCGTCAAGAATGGCGACGGTACCTGGACGCTCACGAAAAAGGACGGAACGAAATTCTTCTTCAACACCTCGGAGTTCTGCACGAAAATCCAGGACCGGGCAGGCAATGAGATCAACATCACGCTGAACTCGAACAATTACGCGACGAGGGTGACAGGCCCTGACGGGCGCTATTACGAAATTGCCCTGGACGGCAGCAACAACTTCACTTCGGTTACCGATCCTTCGGGCCGGGTCTGGAGCTTCACGAGGAATGGCAGCGACGATCTCACCACCGTCACGTGGCCGGTTCTGGATGGCAACACGTACACGGACACCTTCGCCTACAGCGCGTATCACGACATCACGAGCCACACCGACAAGCGTGGCAAGGTGTGGACCGCCGCCTATTACAGCGACGGCGTGATCCAGAGCGCGACGAATCCTCTGAGCCAGCAGTGGACCTATCAGTTCACTTCGACCTATGGGCAGGCAACTTCGCCCCTCTCGACGACGGTCCGCCACAACTACTCGGATGGCAAGCTGGTTTCGGCCGTGGATGAGGCATCTTTCAGTGAGAGCTACACGTGGAACACGAGCAACCAGGTCACCCAAGTCACCGACAA
The DNA here is from genome assembly GCA_049276675.1 of Fimbriimonadaceae bacterium. Taxonomy (GTDB): domain Bacteria; phylum Armatimonadota; class Fimbriimonadia; order Fimbriimonadales; family Fimbriimonadaceae; genus DATLGQ01. The sequence goes on along the minus strand of JBASWW010000010.1, from coordinate 3,930 downwards.
GCGGGGAAAGAACTGGAGCTTCACCTACGACTCAAAAGGCAATGTCCTCACGGAGACCAACCCGCTCTCGAAAACTTGGACCTACACCTACAATTCCTCGAACGACCTGCTCACCGCCAAGGACCCGCTCAACAACCAATACACCCTCACTTACAATTCGGCGGGCAAGGTTCTGACCGTGGTCGATCCGCTCACGAGAACCAGCGTTACGAACACGTACGACTCGTATGGCCAGCTCCTGACGACCACGGATGCTCTCAACAATCAGACTAGCGTCACATGGAGCTCGAACGGTTACCCTACGACGATCACAAACCCTCTGAACAAGTCGTGGACGGCCGCTTGGGACAGCCTCGGCAGGATCACGAGCGTCACCGATCCCAACTCGAACACCGAATCCGTCGCCTACGACGCTTGGAGCAGGCCCGTCACCTATACGCATCCGGGCAGCGTGACCGAGCTTCTCGCCTACAACCAGAACTCCCAGGTCACGAGCTACACGAACGAGCGCAGCAAAACCACGACCCTGAGCTACGACGACGCGAGCCGCCTCACCGGGGTCACGAATGCCAACAATGAGGGTGAGAGCTATGTTCTCAATGCCAGGGGCTGGAAGACGAGCAAGACCGATCCAAGGGGCAAGGTCACAAGCTACACCTATACTGCCCGCGGTGAACCGTACACGAGAACCCGGCCCGACGGGATCGTCTTCACCCTCGGGTACAACGCGAACGGCCAGATCTCGAGCCGGACAAACGGGCTAAGTCAGACGGTCTCCTACGCGTATGACGACGCGGGCAAGTGCCTGGCCATCGACCTTCCTGCCGGAACAGATCCTGGGTTCTCGTACGACAACTCTGGCCGCATTTCCTCGATGGTGGATTCGACAGGCACCACGAGCTGGACCTACAACAATGCTTCCGAGGTCACTGCTGTTTCGATGCCCCAAGGGAGCTTGTCCTTTGCTTACGACACCGCCGGGCGCGTGACAAGCAGGACCGAGACCGGCATTGGCTCGACGAGTTATGGCTATGATGCGGCCAGCCAAATCACCTCGCTGACCAACCCCTATTCGGAAACGACCTCGTGGGTGTACGACGATGGTGGCCGAATCACGAAAAGGACGTTCCAGTCAGGTGCCTACACGAACCTGAGTTACGATTCTCGGTCCCGGATCACTCAGCTTCAGCACAAGAACTCGTCTAACACGGTCCTCGGTACTGAGAGCTACGCCTATAGCGGAACGAGCCGGATGACCTCCAAGACGGTCGGACCCACGACGACTACCTACACCTTCGACAACGTGGACCGCCTGCTGTCTGAAAGCAAGCTCGGATACTCCGCCAGCTACACATATGATGCCGCCGGCAATCGTCTAACGAAGGTCCTTAATGGGAGCACCACAAACTTCGCCTATGACGACGGCGACAAGCTCACGAGCGCAGGTTCGACGAGCTACAGCTACGACGGGGAAGGGCGTCGAACGTCGGAAACCACCGGCAGCAACACGACAACCTACGGCTACGACTACAACAACCGGCTGACGGGGATCACCTTCCCGAACAGCTCGACGAACTCGTTTACTTACAACGCGATGGGCGCGCGTGTTGGGCGAGCGGACTCGGGCGGGACCACAACCTACAGACTCGCCGGCGCAAGGCCCGGCTCGGCGATCCTCGGGGATGGATCTGCGAACTACACGCCTGGCATTTCCGAAAGGCGAGGCGGCGCTACGACCTACTACCACTGGGACGTCGGCGGCAATCTCTCGTGGACCTCAGGCTCTAGCCAGGCGCTCGAAAACTTCAAGCAGTGGGACTGGTATGGCGTGACGATCACGGGCAGCGGCCCCTTCGCAGGTGGCGTTGGCTTTGGCGGAGGAGAGGGCGTTCGAACCGACACCGACACTGGCTGGCAAAACGGGGGCGGGGGCACATACCAGCAGCCTTCTTTAGGTGGTCCTATGATCGCTCCAGTGGTGCTAATCGAGGGTCAGATTGGCCATGACTACTCGAATGGAGGTGGAGGTTTCTGGGACGATTTCTCCGAGGGTGGGCACTTTGTGCTCGACATCATCGGGTTTATCGATCCGACGCCGCTTACCGATTCGATCAACGGTCTTTGGTTTTGGGCCGAGGGCAACAGTTTTGAAGCCAAGATTTCCCTGATCGGCGCATTTGCCCCCTATGCGGGTGATGCCGCTAAGCTAGCTAGGATGTCCCGTTTTGCCGATGAGGTCGTCGATGGCGGAATCGATCTCATAGGGCGCGGAGGCAAAGCGAAATGCTTCGCCGCCGGAACCAGAATCGTAATGGCGGACGGCTCAACGAAGAACATCGAGGACATAAAGGAGGGGGATGTTGTTCTTTCTCGGAGCGACTCCGACAATCCGAACACAAAGCCGGTTCCGCGCAAGGTCGTCCGCACGTTCGTTAACCGAGTGGAAGGAACAGTCCTGGTTCGGTTTGAAGGCGGTAGGACGGTTGAGACCACTGAAGAGCATCCCTTCTACGTGGATGGGAAGGGATTTGTACGAGCTGGCAGCCTTATCGTTGGGGATGCGATCGAAGGCCTGATACCCGGAGTGTCGCGAGTTCTCGGAATCTCGAGGATTTCGAAACCGAAGACCGTTTACAACTTTGAGGTTGAGGGCACCCACACATACTTCGTGGCGACGGGGGGCAAAACACTCTGGGTTCATAACGTCTGCAAACTCCGGCCGGATACTAGGGCGATTGGAGACCACACAACTTTCCGAAGGAACCCTTCAACGGGCAGGGTAGAACACTATCAAGATTGGATTCCGAATCCAAGGAATCCAAGCGGATTCGATTCAGGGAAGCGTTTCGACGGAGTTGGCAAGAGTCATGGCGGAGTTGATACTCCCCATGTTCATCCCAAGGGCCGCGGGCCCGCCAGATTGCCTACGTCACAGGAGACTCCTAGAGGCTATTGAAGAATGAGGATGCGTCTAGTATGAGCGATGCCAAGAACGATCTGCTGGCAGTCTTAAGCAAGTGGTGGAATGCTACTTGCCCAACTAAACCAAACCAATCCTCCCCCACCGTGGTACTGGAATCAATGGACAACCCTGGGTGGCATATCCGGATCTCTGGTCTTCCGGGTTCACCTACACAAGATCGATCGAGTAGGTCAGCGAATCGCTCAACTCACGATTGGATAAGTATCTCAGTCGAAGCTAGTGCAGTATCTGGAAGGTGTGGCCCGTTGAATCTATGTGAGCTCCTCTGGCAATGTTTGGATATAATAGCGGGCCAGAAGTTCATGTCCGAGCCAGTTGCGCCAGTCCAAACATACTGGCACGCTCATGCTTCAGCGACCCAGCCGTTAGATCTCTGTGTTCGCCTCGCCAAGTGGTTCATCAATCAATGTGATTATGACTGGGAGCACGGGGAAGGTATTACGCTCTTGGCCGACCCCGAAATAGGGTGGACATTCTCGGTCGAAACCTCGGACAACAAGCCGTTGCGAGAGGATGATCTTCGAATTCTGGGCAGGGGGGTTGTCGATGGTCAAATAGAATTTCTAAAGGAGGGCTCAATCTTTATCAGCAAGTGCCCTTCACAGAACGTAATTTTCATGCTGTCCCGAGTCCTTGAATGGCTTGAAGAAGATTGGAAACAGTTCGAATGATCAATCCGTACTTGCGAATGTTAATATGCGAGTCAGCGTCACAAATATCGGCACTTTGACCGGTTCCCCTTAAGCTTTCCACCCTGGGAATAGACAATCGCCGTCCACAATAGGAGACGGACATGGCAAAGGGAAAACGGTATTCGGAGGAGCAGATCATCAAGGTGCTCGCAGAGATCGAGGCGGGCGCGAGCATCGCCAGCGTGGCCAGGAGCCACGGCATCAGCGACCAGACCATCTACGCTTGGCGCCAGCGGTATCAGGGGATGACGCGGA
>JBASWW010000009.1:0-169534 GCA_049276675.1 Fimbriimonadaceae bacterium | reverse complement strand
ATCCAAGAGCGTACTACGACCTCACGAACATGGCTTGGAAGGGCATCTGGCTGCTTCGATGGCTGGAGTTTGATGATGTCCCCAGACGGGACGAGATTCTGAAGCAGTGCCGCGAAATGGCGAACTTGATGATGCGGATGCAGAACAAGGACGGCTCGATCCCGACATGGCTAAATAAAGATCTGAAGGTGGTACCGATCTTGGACAACAGCGCGCAAACCGCGCTGCCCGCGTGGTTTCTAGCCGAGCTTGCGCTTAGTGACAAGTCCGATGGGTCGAATTGGTCCAATGCTGCCCGAAAAGCTGCTGACTTCCTAGTCGAGGAAGTGATCGACGGCCAGTACTACTACGACTTCGAGACCTTCTTTTCCTGCTCGCCGAAGCAATGCTTCCAGCGCAATGGAAAGGTAGATCACGAAGCCATGCGCGACCCATACACACTGCAGGCCCCACAGAACACGCTTTCCATGCAGTGGGCGGCAGAGGCGCTGATGGCAGTGAACAAGCTCGGGCCGAATCCGAAATCCGAAATCCGAAATCGAAAATCCCTGCTTGCCCTCGACATCATGGCCCTGTACCAAAACGTCTGGTCTCTCCCTTACCGGAAAACCGCCTACACGTTCGGCGGCTTCGGCGTCCAGAACTCGGACGGGGAGTACCTTGATGCAAGGCAAGCCCAGTTCGGGGCCACCCTGGCTGACTTCGGCGCGATGCTCGGCAGGCAGGACTACTTCGAGCGAGGAGTCGCCGCAACCAGGGCCTCCATGACCCTCATCAACCACCCCCTCCACGAGCAGCTCGGCCTCTATCCCAAGCCGAACTACCCTTACGGACTCCAGCCGGAGAACTGCGGCCACGGGGGTGTCGACCATCAGAATGGGCGCACCGGCTTCGACTGGGGCGAGGGAAGCGGCCTCGCAAGCATGGCCTGGCTGCTTCACAAGTACGGCGGAGCATATATCGACGACAAAAACAAATGGGCTGTGGGGATAGACAACGTCACATTCGACGCTACAAACGACCGCTTGTTTGATCATAAACGTCGCGAGGTTACGATCGAGGATCGAAGGTCCGTTGATATAAAAAGGGGAGCGAGCGCGCCGCGTCCAAAGGAGACAATTCCATACCCGTTTGCCTTCCAATCAGGTCTTGCCGGAAGGCAAGATACGCCCTTTGGCACGCCCGATCTCGATGATCTGGGCTTATATGTTAGCTTCTGGGGCTTGAGAACTAATGACTTTCAGGGCGAGTTCGTGGAGTCGAACGGCCCGAAGTCGCGGGCTATCAGCCTCGCCTGGGCAGAGCAGAGTGGCTACAACATCGGATCCTCCGTTACGACGAAGTTTCCCGAAGCCTGGTCAGGCAAGGAGATTCGGCTTAGAGGCAAGTGGTTAGGCACAAGCGTAGAGTTTGGGCCATTCGTGCTCTTTCTTAATCCCGTTTTCGACTTTAACGATTGGCGAATGCCCGGTTGGACCGTGGCAGGCGACTTCGTCGACATCCCGACATACCCGACCCGCCTGGACTTCGGCATCTCGCAGACGGAGCCATTCATTGGCACGTGCGAGGACGGGCGGGGAGGCTTTGACGACAGCTATCTCGGCACGATAAGCTCGCCCAAGTTCCTCGTTACCAAGCCAGCGGTCAAGCTGATGGTCGGTGGCGGCGCCGGCGAAGGGGTTTATGTGGAGTTGCTCGATGAAGTGGGCAAGCAGATCGCTATTGCAAGAGGCAAGAACCGCGAGCGCATGGAGGAAGTGGCCTGGGACGTTTCCAAACACAAGGGCAAGTTGCTGCAAATCCGCGTCGTGGACAAGGAAACCGGCGGCTGGGGCCACATCAATGTCGCCCGAATCCGCTGCACCGACTAGGCATTTGCGCTACTCCGCCGCTTTGCGTAAACCCCAAGGACGCGGGGCGACAAGACGCAATGGGCATGGGTGTCTCTCCACTCATCCCCCCCGAACGAACGTCATACCCATTGTGCCGCTGTGTCGTGGTAGGAATTTCGCAAGGGAACCTCGGCGGTACAATCCCGGTTGAATGGCACGAACGATGCTGACTGAGCATGGGTCCCACCTAAAATCTCCATGAACGCCCGATCCCCGGCCCGTACGCGCTATCGCATCCTCCCATCCACCCGAATCGCCATCGGCTTTATCGGGATATCGGCGGGCGCGTACTTTGCCTGGAATTGGTTCGGCAGCCGCGCGTCGAGCGAGCGGTTCGAGCCCATCGAACCTGGCAGGATAACACTCCTGGGGCTGCGGGCGGGCGGGCCCTATAAGATCGTCGTCCAGAACCGCATCGCGATCCTCCAGATCGTCGATGAGGACGACAGCCAGTTTGGCAAGCCCGAGGAAGAGTCCGAGAATCTCGAAAGATCCGAAAACGTGCAGGGCAAGAGGCGGGTCCCCATCCGGGAGCTCCTCGGCACGCTGCAGGGCGACGAAAAAGCCCTCAGCCGGTTCGTGACGATCATGAACGACGTCCAGGATGTCGACATGCCAAGCGTTCTCGTCTACTGGGAAGCCGATGACATCAAGAAGGCGTTGGACGGAGACAAGGTCCTCAGGACGAAGCTTGAAGATGCAATCGGCATGGACCTCGACGGCCGCCCGCTCGGCAAGCTGAAAGTGGGCTCGCTCCTCAATGGGATCGTCATCAAAGTTCCGGTCAAGGTGGACGTGCCGGTAGGCGGGCAGATTCGAACGATGACAGGCTATGTCGATAAGCCCTTCCGATCACAGTTTTCCCGTGAAATCGAGCGGTTCTTGCAGGAAAAGGGGATGCGGGGCGATGACCGAGCCGCTCTTAGGGCAGCCATAGTTCAGAAAGCCGCTGACATCGGGAAGGGTCGCGGAGAGGACATCTCCGGCGCGCTAAGGCGGATCATCGACGAGAATGCCGCGCAAGGGTATGCCGCCCCGGTCAAAAAGGTCCTGGGCCGCGCCTTCGTCGTTCTCAACGACAAATTCATGGAAGGCGCCGATCTTACCGGCTACGACAGCTCGGACGGCAAAAAGTATTTCACGCTAAGGCTCCAACTCTCCGATGAAGGCACGCGCCGGCTCTGGAAGTATAGTCGTGAGCACATCGGAAACCAGCTCCTCCTCGTAAAGGACGGCGTCGCAATCGCCGCGCCAATGATCAAGCATGAGCTCAGAGATGGCAACGTCGACGTCACCCAGCTTCAGGAGGAAACTCTTGCGCAGGAAACCGCCGATTTGCTCAACCAATTGAATCAGGATAGAAAATGATTAAGACGCTGTTTGTTTTTGCATGCGCTGCTGCGCTTTTCGGTTGTGGGGGCAAGTCTGGCGGGTACAAACCCCCGGCAGCCAGCAACAAGGGCGAGCCCAAGCTGGCCACCGAGCTGACTCCTCAAAATGCCTTCCCGATGGCGGTGGGCAACCAGTGGGTGTACACAGTGGAGGAGACCGCCGCTGCCGCAAATGGCCGGACTGCCAGCGGAAAGGGCGAGCTCGTTTGGAAGATCGCCAGTGTGAAGAAGACCGCCACCGGCACCCAGGCGATGGTTGAAATAATCGTCAAGAAGAAGATCGTGGAGCGCCAGGCTTGGGAGCTCAACGACAAGGGCCTGTTCCAAGTCAGCATGGGTGTGACCGGCAAGAATTTATTCGAGCCGCCCCTTCCCAATCTGCTGTTTCCGGCCACAAAGGATCGTGCATTCAGCTGGAAGGGCACATCGATGGGAGATAATGGCAAGCGCGTGAACATATCCGTAAAAGGAAGAATTGGTGCGCCAAGGTCCGTCGATACCGCCAAGGAGCCGCTGGCAGCCGTCCCCGTGGAGTCCATCATGACCTACCCCGATCCCAACACGAAAGCGACATCAACCTCATTCTTCGCACCCAATGTCGGCATGGTCCGATATGTCAGCGAGATGTCCACGCCAAAGGGCCGGATTGCCCGGCGCGTGGTGCTTAAGAGCTTCCGCGGGGTGCAGTAGCCGTGCGCTGGACCTGGATTCTGGCTGCTCTGCTGCTGGTCGGGGCAATTGGGTGTAAGAAGGAACCCGCTGGTGAGAATGCGGCAGCGCCGTCTGACACCGTTGCTGGCCAGCCAGTCACGGCGGGCCCAGCATCGAAAGCCAGCCCCGAAGAACAGCGACAGGCTGCTACTGCACCTGATGCAGAACTTGAGCCCAAGAGCATGCCCCTCGATCAAGTGCCCAAAGAGCTCAGGCATCAAGGGTATGAGTATTACGGCCTGAGCAACCTTGACTCCGTCGAGCTCGAAATGAAGGGCCAGGGGCAGATCCTGTCCGGGACGAGGTCAACGCGTCTGGTTGAAGTAGCCGGGGGGAAGGCCACGTTCGAGGTCGAGCACTCCGGTGGATTGGCGGGCCTTGGAGTTTCGACCTATTCGGTTGAGAATGATGGCGTTTACGCAACCAAGATTTCTATCGGCTCTTTTAAGCCTCCCCACCGTATGGAGATTCCGGCGGACTTAAAGCCAGGCGCGACCTGGGGCGGCCCGATTACCCTCAGCATGAACGATGGAAACAGGGTCAAAACGAACCTTATGTATCGCGTTGTCGGTCCAGAGAAAGTGAAGACGCGCGCCGGCGTATTCGATGCGATCCTCGTGACGGCTAGCGGCAATGGCATCGCCGGCAGCCAGAAAACCAAGGAAACAATGAAGCTTTGGTTCGCCAAAGGCGTCGGACCAGTGAAGATTCTTATGAAACGGACCGTTGGCAAAATAACCTCCCAGAGCACGATCGAAGCCACAAAAGTGAGCAAATGATTACCCTCCTCGCAGCGACCGCCATGCTGGGCGCCGGCCAGTCGGTGGCCGACTACTTCCCGCTGACCCAAGGCATGTCCTGGCAATATGCTAGCGATGGCATGATCTCGCGGGACCGCGTCGCGCCTGTCGAGGATGTTGGCGGCTCGCCCGCAATCCCCGTGATCTCTGAGGTTCAGGGCAAGGAGAGCCACCGCACGTATTACCGCGTCGTGGATGACACCGTGCTCATCGTGGCGTACGAAGCGAAGAAGCCTCTGGCAGAGCCTGTGCCGATCCTCAAATTTGGCAAGGGACGCAGCACATGGGAATTCACCGGGCAGACGATGTTCATCAACGAGCCAGCCCCCATGACCATGAAGGGTGAAGCGAGCCTCAAGGGCAAGCGCAAGGTCCTCGATCAGGAAGTCGAGGTCATCGAGGTCAAATTGTCCGGCATGATCGGCTCCAATCCGGGAACGGCGGTGAGATCGAACCAGGTAGCCTACTATGCCAAGGGCATCGGGCTGGTTGAGATGCTCAGCGAAAACTCCGTCGGGGCTACAAAATCGAAAAGCCAACTCAAACTGGTCAAATTCGAGCCACCCAAATAGGATTGATCCTCTTCATGGTCGTCCCCTTGCTCGTGCTGTCTGGATTTTTGGGCTGTTCAGCGGGCGACGATGGCCGGGCGAGCCGCCAGGGCCAGCGCATTGAATCCGCCAAAGACCTCGACCCAGGCGCCCTCCCCGGGACGAAGGCGAGGCTCATGCTGCGCGACATTCCGATTCCCGTCAGTCTTGTCCGCGAGCAGCGTGGCGACCGCGTCGAGCTCAGCCTGAACAACGAGAGCGGCCCTATCGAGATCGAGGTCTATCGTCTTACGAGCGCCGAATTCGCATTTGCCGGTCTGCGGCTGGGCGGCACCGTCTCAACCGGCGAGTTTTACGTTCCGCCGATGCCCATCTTGAAGTTTCCAATGACTGTCGGCGACACGTGGAGCTGGACCGGGCGATATGTTTCGGGAGACGTCTCGCATGACGGATCGGCGAAAGTCACGACTTCGGGCAAGGGTGATTCCGTCCAGGTCAAAGTCGACCTCGAGCTCAAGAGCGGCGGGCCGAAAGCGGCGATGCGGTCCCTGATCTTCTGGATCGCGCCGGGCCGGGGCGTCTTCAAGCGCGAATTCGGCGAGTCGGGCACGCGCGCTCCTGCGGGAGGTTAGTTTGGCCGCCGCAAGCTATGCACGGGCCCGATCTCTGCGCAAATTCGATTGGTGGCTTGCCGTTTCGGCGCTCATCCTCCTGGGCCTCGGACTCGCGACAATGTATAGCGTCAGCCTGGCGCCTCGCTACCAGGGCCAGTTCTCGGCGCACCTTATCCGCGTGGCGATCGGCGTCCTCCCGCTCACGCTGTTCCTGCTCGCGCCACCGAGGCTTTGGCAGCGGTCCGCTGTCGGGCTCTATGTGCTCAATCTTGGCCTGCTCATCGGAGTCCGACTGGTCGGCACGCGAGGGGGAGGCGCGCAGAGATGGATCGAGCTTGGAGGAATCGAGTTCCAGCCGAGCGAAGTGTCCAAAATCCTGCTCGCGCTCACCCTCGCCTCGTTCTTTGCCTCAAGAATGGATAAGATCGACCGGTTTTCAACCTTTGCACTCTCCTTCCTTCACCTCTTGATCCCAGCTTCACTCGTGTTCATGCAGCCCCATCTGGGGGCGGCAATCGTGCTCGTTGTGATCTGGCTGAGCATCTCCATCGTCGCCGGCGTGCCGCTCAAATTCATCCTCGCGCCGATCGTGCTCGTCATCGCGCTCTTTGCCATTGGCTTTGCCGTGCCGGGTGTGCTCAAGGATTACCAGAAAGAGCGCCTGACCTCCCTATGGAGCGGAGACACCCAGGGCAGCTCGTTCCAGGTTTCCCGCGCTGAGCTTGCTTTTGGCTCAGGAGGGCTGGGAGGCACGGGCTACCTCAAGGGCGAGCAGAAGATGGCAGGCATCATCCCCGACCAGCGCACCGACTTCATCTTTACGGTGGTCGGTGAGGAAGGGGGCTTTATCGGCGCTGGAATCGTCGTTGCCGCCTTCGGATTCTTCTTTTTCAGAGGCTGGCTCGTGATGTATCGGAGCATCGACCCCTTTTCCAAGCTCGCCGCCGCCGGAATAATCGGGGCGCTCGCATTCCATGCCGTGGCGAACCTGTTTATGAACGTCCAGCTCATGCCGGTTGTAGGGTTATGGCTGCCGTTTTTTAGCTATGGCGGCACCGCGATGTGGATGTGCATGGCATCCGTGGGGCTCCTGCTGAGTCTTCGCCGCCACGAGCGCCCGCTGCTGTTCTAGCCCTGCTTGCCCGCGTCGCGCACGACTCGGTTGTCGCCCACGCGTAGCGTGAACCGGACCGAGTCGAAGTATTCGAGCAAGGGAATGATGTACTTTCGGCTCGTGGCGAATGCATCCCGCATCTCAGAGGCGGCGAAAGGCTTGCCCAGTGAGAACTCCCGTACCTTGGCCTGGATCCCTTCAAGCTGCCTCGGGGAATAAAAGATCCCGTCCGCAATGCGCACGAGCCGCCCCGACTCCACTCCCAGCCGGATGATCTCCTCCACCGCCTGCACCGGCGCTGCCACCATCTGCGCGAGGTCATATACCGAAGGCGTCGAGATGCCCGCCTTCTCGATTTGTGCCACCACCCGCGCAAGGAAATCGCCCTGCTTGCCCGAAAGGCTGATCTGGAAGTTGGGGTCCCGGATCGCGGTGCCTTCCGCGCGGATGAGCCCGTCACCTGCGAGGGAGGCGATGATCCGGTCGAGAGGCTTTCCCGACCAGGGTAGCCGGGCCTCCGCCACAACGCGCTCTCTTGGCAGGGTGGCGAGCGTCGGGTTCGCCTCATGGAGCTGGCTGAGAGCCGCGAGAAAGCGATCCCGCGCCGCGACGAAGCCTTCCTGGGTGAGCCACAAACCAGCAAAGCCCCTGATTCTGCCCGCGCCCAGAAGCTCTTCGAAGGGCTTGCCAAGGTCCTGCGAGGTCTTGCCCAGAGCGCGGCATACTTCATCCGTCGTGACTCCTCCCTTGCTCTGACCCACCACCTGCAGCACCGCCTCCGCATCGCCCAGCTCCTTGGAGACGATCGCCACCGACTCCGATTTGCGCCTGGGCCTGGCATGCGGAACCACGATGCGGCCACCGGCGAGCAGGTCGGGTGGGCTATAGCGACGGATGATCAGGGGTTGGTCGAGCGCGCAAGCGATAGGAGCTTCCAGCCTAACCTGGACGATCCCCGGCTCGGAATCGCTCAGGAACACCTTGCCGATCCCCTCCTCGGAACCCACTGAAACCCGCACCCGCAGCCCATGCTTACGCTCCGCAACCCAGGTCACCATCGCATCCAGCATCCGGGTCTCAAAGAGTGCCCCCGGCGCACCCACCGCTTGCCCACGGCGAACCTCCTCGAGCTTGATCCCGGAGAGGTTGAGCGCGATCCGCCGCCCCTTTTCGCCTGCTTCGAGCGATTCGTCATGGCTGTGGATCGCACGCACGCGCACCTCGTGGTCGCCGGGCATGATGAGCGCCTTGTCCCCGGTCTTGACCGTGCCTTGGGCAAGCGTGCCCGTCACGACGCACCCGTGGCCCTTCACCGCAAAGACGCGATCGATCGGGAGGTACCACGGAAGGCAAATGGGTGTTGGGTCGTGGGTAGTGAGAGGGCTAGTTAGAGCTTCTGTGAGTGCGATCTTAAGCTCCTCAATCCCGTCACCCTTGATGGCGGCGACCTCGATAATCGGCGCCTTCTGGAATCGTGAGCCCGCAATGAGCTCCTCGACCTCAGCCGTCACAAGTTCCCGCGTGTCGGCATCGGCGAGGTCTGCCCTGGTCAGCGCGACGACCAGCTTGTCCACCGGCAGCAATGCGAGAATCTGTAGATGCTCACGGGTTTGCGGCATGACCGATTCGTCTGCGGCGACGCAGAGGAGCGCGACATCGATGCCGAGCGCCCCGACGAGCATGTTGGTGATAAATTTCTCATGGCCCGGCACGTCCACAATCGAAACCCGGCCGATGCCAGGCAGATCAACATAGGCGAACCCGATGTCGATCGTCATGCCCCGGCGCTTTTCTTCGGGGAGCCGGTCCGCGTCAATGCCGGTAAGTGCCCGGATCAGGGTTGTCTTCCCGTGATCAACATGGCCCGCGGTGCCGATGAGCTTGGCCAAGCTAAAGCCTCCTCTCGCGTTTCCAACGGGATGTTGCAGCCAGGCGAGTAGTCCCTGCAAGCGGCATCTGAGAGTGAAAGCCCCAATCGACCGAGAGCGTGGGCGCCCCCAGAGCCGAGTAGCTTCGGCCCCACAACGCCTGCGATCCGTGGATGTCTGGGCTGCGCATAAACGGGTCGGATTGCTGCAGCGAGACGATAAAAATCAACGGAACCATCGTATGTCAAAGATACTTCACAGGAAGTCTAAGTGGTGGAGTTCTTTCAAAATCTGTCAATGAGCGAAATTCCCGTTTATGGCGATCCCGTGGATCCTGGTGCCTGGCGTCAAATACAGGTTTGCAAACGCACCGCCGAAGTTGCTTGCCTGATGGCCGACCACCACCAGGGCTACGCGATGCCGATCGGCGGCGTTTGCGCCTACGACGGAAAGATCAGCCCCGCCGGAGTGGGCTACGACATTGCTTGCGGTAACAAAGCAGTTCGTCTCGATTTGCCCGCTTCAGAAATCAAGCCCCGCATTTCCACGATCATGGACGACGTCTGGCGGGCTCTGTCGTTCGGAGTTGGGCTCAACAACAAGGACGGGCGAGTGGATCACGAACTGTTCGACGACGACGCATGGACCCAGGTCGCTTGGCTAAGGCAAGCTTCGCTCAAAGACATTGCACGCAATCAGCTCGGCACGATCGGCAGTGGCAACCACTACGTGGACGTTTTTGAAGACGAGTCGGGCAGCACTTGGGTGGGGGTCCACTTCGGCTCCCGAGGATTCGGCCACAAGACGGCAACTCATTTCCTGAGCGAGGCAGGCGCCAGTGACAAGATCGACGCCGAACCCGTGCTTCTCGATGTGGACTCCACGATCGGTAGCGATTACCTCGCCACCATGGGCCTAGCAGGACGCTACGCCTATGCTGGCCGCGACTGGGTGTGTAATAAGGTGGCATCGATTCTGGGGGCGCCGATCTTGGAAGAGGTTCACAACCACCACAATTTCGCCTGGCTCGAAGAACATGACGGCCGCAAACTTTGGGTCGTGCGAAAGGGGGCGACCCCTGCCTTTCCAGGTCAAAGGGGATTCGTCGGGGGATCGATGGGAGACGACTCTGTGATCCTGGAGGGTGTCGAATCGCAAGAGTCCGCGCGGATTCTCTATTCCACCGTTCATGGAGCCGGCAGGGTGATGAGCCGCACACAGGCAGCAGGCAAAATGAACTACAAGACGAGGACCCGTTCGGGCGGACAGGTCACGCGCGACATGATGGATGAATGGACCCGCGCGAAGGGCGTCGAACTTCGCGGGGGTGGGGTGGACGAGAGCCCGCACTGCTACAAGCGGCTGTCCGACGTGCTTGCCTTTCATGCGGGGACTGTTCGAGTACTCCACACGCTAAAACCGCTCGGAGTCTGTATGGCAGGGGCGAACGAGTTCGATCCATACAAGGACTGAACGGCGCCTAGGTTCGGGTTTCCAGATTGCCGGACCTGGTGCTCGCGCAGATCGAGGCGTACCCCTCTCCGCTATCTCAAGAATGTTTCAGGATGCCCTTATTCCTTGCCCATAAACCCGTAATCCCCGTCGCCAGCGTCTATAATCTTGGTTCGCCGCCCCTGTAGCTCAGCGGATAGAGCATCTGCCTTCTAAGCAGAGGGTCGTGGGTTCGAGTCCCGCCGGGGGCGCCACTGTCATTTCGGGTTTGCAATTTGGACTTCGGACTGTGGATCAGCCACCCGATCGCAGCAGGGTGGCCGCCCGAATGTTCGCGGTATGCCCGGCTCGGTACGCTGCCACATTCAGAAACCGGATCGGTATCCCGGCCAAATAGAGGTCGCCGATCGCGTCGAGCAGCTTGTGTCGAGCAGGCTCATCCGGGAAGCGTGGCGCGTTTGCGTAGCCGTTTGAACCGATAAGCAGGGCGCTCTCAAGGTCAAGTCCTTTTGCCAGGCCCGCTGCCCGGATCGCCTCGACCTCCGTTTCGAATCCAAACGTACGCGCCGGCGCGACCGATTCCTGATAGTCCCGGCTGACATCCGGCGATTCAAATGTCTGAACTCCTGGCCACCGGTCCCCCGCGTCGAAGGAATACCGCCAATGGCCTTCTCCGGCACTCACTGCAAGGCTCCAATCCGGCTCCTGGACAAAGATCCGCGTGAATGGCCCCGAGATCTCCGCCTCCCCAAGACTCGCGAATCCCGCCCCGACAAGTCCCTGACAAAACACCCGGGAGCTGCCGTCGAGAGCGGGAAGCTCTCCCCCAACAACTTCGATATCGGCATCCGTGACCTCGAGCCCGGCAAGAGCACTCATGAGGTGCTCGATCGTCGAGATGTCTCCAAGACGCGTACAGCGCGCCGTCTCCGTGACGTTGTCAGGCGTGGCTTCAAAACGGTTGCCACCTGAAATGAACCGTAAGCCCGCTTCCCCCGGAAGCACTCTCACACGAACAGGCTCGCCGCAATGCAGCCCAAGACCCTCAAACCGGGCTTCGATGGCCAAGGTCCGGCGTGTGTAGATCATTTCGCCTTCTTCTTGAGCTCCGCGACCTGCTTTTCCAACTCCCGAATCCGGGCGAGCAGCGTGGGCAGCTTGGTGACCAGCGACATGCTGCGAATCGCCTCATTCAGGGGCTTTGCCGGCAAGCCGAAGTATTCGCCCGGCTCCTCGATATCCTGGGTCACGCCCGTACGGCCCCCCAGAGTGACATCATCGGTCACCCTCGCATGGTGGCTGAGCGCGGCCTGCCCGCCCATCGTCACGCGATCTCCCAGCCTGCTGCTGCCCGCCATCGCAGCAAGACCTGCGATGACGCAATGGTCTCCGATTCGCACGTTGTGGCCAACCTGTACCAGATTGTCGATCTTCGTCCCGTCGCCGATCAGGGTGGCCCCGGCGGTGGCCCGGTCCACGGCGGTGTTCGCCCCAATCTCAACCTCGTCGCCAAGGGTCACAGAGCCCACCTGGGGGATCTTCTGACGCACTTTGCCTGTCCAGACAAATCCAAATCCATCCGCGCCAAGGACGGCGCCGCTATGGATCACGCACAGCTTGCCGATCTGCACATCCCGGTACAGCACCACATGTGGGTAAAGCGTGCTGCCTTCATCGATCTTGCACCGCTCGCCCACGTAACAAAACGGGAAGACCCGTGCGTTGGACCCAATGACCGCTCCCTTCTCGACAACCACGTAAGGGCCGATCGAGGCGCTCGGAGCGATAAGCGCGTTCTTTGAGACGATGGCGGTGGGATGGATTCCTTGACCTAAAGGCAGCGGGTAGGCAGCCAACGCAAGCAGCTTGAAAAACGCGCTTCGCGGGTCGTCCACCACGATCGTTGGCTTGGAGCAGCTCTCGCACTCCCGCCCCACGATAATCGCAGCGACACCGGACGCCTCCGCCAACTCAAGATGCTCCTTGTCCTCGGCAAATGTGATCCCCGCAGGATCAGGCGAATCCGATGGGACGGGGCGTTCGATCCGAACATCGCCCGAGCCGGACAATTCGCCGCCCAAAAGCGTCGCAAGCTCTTCTAGTGTCCACCCTGACGGCTGCTTCTCCATGCGATGAATTCCTGGGTCCTGTCTTTTGCGCCCGGCCCGCCCAGTCTATACCGCCGAAGCGCCAGCCAGATGCTCAGGTCGTGGCTAATCCGGCTCGATTGGTCGGGATCGCCCGCAATCACTCCAATTTTGGGCGCCAAAGGGGCCGACGGAGCGTCGGGTACAAATACCGACGCCCCTGGCTCAGCCGGGAGCAGTACCGCGCCTCGCAAGGCCAGTTCGGACTTGATGCCGGCTGCCACCTCCGAGGTGAATCTCCGCGCATCTCGCGCGGCCTTCGCCTCAAATTCGGCGAAAATGGCGCGGACCTCCTTCTCGATAAGATCCGCACGCCTCAGCGTAGCCGCCTGAACTTCGGCAAAGATCGCCTGAGCGGTTTTGTCAAAGTCGGCGTCGAGCTTGGCAATCCGCGCTTGGAGATCCGCCATCTCCGCCGCAACTTTGGGCCGCTTGGGATCGAGGGATTGAAGGAAGGCGAGTCTGGATAGTGGCTCGCCTCGAGAATTCGCGTAGATCTGGAATGCTGCCTCCAGTTGCCGAAAGGCGTCGGCATAGAGCTCATCCCTGTTGTCGGTGAATGTCTCTTTGTAGTCGTTCGCCTCGCCCCTCGCCTGAGCCGAATAAGCCTCCTGAAGGTCCGACATCATACGGTCAAGTGCCTTCCGCTGGCTCGCATTCAACCGCGCTTGGGCCTCCGCGATCGCTGCCCTCACCTCGGGAAAACGAAAAACCGCCTCCGCGAGCGGCCCGATCGATGCGGTCCCGCCTTTGACAGGCGTGGCTTGCTCAACCTCAACCGCAGTGATGGCGGGAAGGGGTGACTGCGCTGCCCGAGCCACCAGGCCCAGGTCCACCGACACATCCTGCTCGTTTGTAGGAACGCATCCAAGCAGGATCAGGCCGAGCGCGGCGAGCCTAGGGATTCTTCTTGGCATTCATGGCCTTCATCGTGGCCTCGGTCAGATCGTTTGCGCCATAAGGGGCCACCTGGATGTCGAAAACGGCCGAGTAAGCGCCCGCCTTTGCGACTTCCTGAACTGACAGCCGGGCCTTGTCGACCACCTTCTGCAACAGTTCGCGCCGCTTGTCCTGCATTTCCTGCGCAAACTCGCCATCCAGCCTCTGGACAGTGAGCGCGTTCGCCCGCACACGTGCGCCGAACTCATTGAGGAGGGTGGTCTCGTCCGTTGTCGGACTCGGCTTCTGTTGAAGCTCGAGATACTTCTGGTAGGACTTGAGAACCGCAGCTTTCACGGCGTCGAGCTCGGTCTTCTCGGCAGCCGTTGTGGTCGTCTTGAGCCACAGCTCCTTGAGCTTCAATGTCTGCTCCTGCGAAGCCACTTTGTTCGTGTCGAGAAAGACGAGCAGGTCGTTCCGAGCGCGCACCATGCCCTGCAGATCCGATTGGAGCTGCTTGGTCATGTCACTCATTTCGACGACCTTGCCCAAGTCCACGACCCCAATCTTGGTCGCACTGTCTTGGAATCCGGCGGCGAACATGAACAAAGCCGCGCCGACCACCGCCACTGCTATCACTGATCCGAGAATATAAATTTTCTGCATTGCTATCTCTTCCTAGAACGACGTTCCGATCAAAAGGTGAGTGCGGCTTCCGCCGTTCTCATTAAAGCCAAAGTCAATTCGAATCGGGCCGAGCGGCGTGCGGAAGCTGACGCCCAGGCCGTACCCGAGGTGGAGTTGAGGATTCTCCGATTGGGAGAATCGATTGACGCCGCCGTAGCCACCCCACGCTCCGCCGTAATCCATGAATGCGATTACGTTGAAAGCCTTCTGGATAGGGTGCCTGTATTCGGCGGTGAAGGTCGCATAGTTGCGGCCCCAGAAGCGGTCCTCTGCATACCCCCGCAAGGTGTCCGCGCCGCCCACAAAGAACTGCTCGAAGAACGGCACGTCGCCGCTGATTGCGCCAAGCCTCGCCCGAAAGGCAAACACCCGTCGCGGCTCGTCGAGCTTGAGACCCCTTGGCGGCCCAGGGGAAATGTAGTGCCGGTATTCCAGGCTGTTTCGGAAGAAAAAGCCCTTGCCCAGGATATCGTTCCCCGATGACTGCCCGCCGACCTTGGTGATCTCGCTAAAGCCGGGCTCGACCAGGAGCTTTGCCCAGTTGCCTCGCGAAGGGTCCAGGTCCACGTCCCGATTGTTCATCAGCAGGCCGAGCGCCAGAATGGCGAGATTCCCGTCCTGCTGGATGAAGTTGTTGGCATTATTGGTGCTCAGGTCGGCGGTGGAAATGCTTTCGGCTCTCAGCTGCCACGTGGTGTAGAGGTTCTCCCCCCGTATCGGGCGGGTGTATCCGATCGAAGCTCCGGTTCGCCTCTCGGTGTAGCGGTTGTCATCCGTGGGCGTGCTGTTGCTGCCCAAGCCATTTGAGAAGCGATACATTAGGCGGCTGTACGCCGCAACGTTGAGCACGCTGCCCCGATTGTCGATCACCGGGTTCGAATAGTCCAGGTCGAGGGATGCGCCCCTGCCGGTGGTGGACTGCAGATAGTTGACCCCCATAGACTGGCCTGAGCCTCGAAAGTTGGTGTCGCTGAGCCGGATAACGCCGGCAAAGCTGCTCCTTGGATCAAGCTGGAGTCCGACGTTGAAGTTGCCCGTCCGGCCCTCCTTTACATTGACGATCAGGTCCACCGTCGCAAGGTCGTCGGCAGGCTGGACATCTACCTGGACATCCTCAAACCACTGCGTGCTGTAGAAAACCCGCCCGACATCCTTTTCCCACTGCCGGATGTTATAGATCTGGCCCGGTTTGGTCTTCAGAAGGCGGGTTACAACACGCTCCTTGGTCTTCGTGAGGCCCACGATCCGGATTGAATTGACTTTGAATTCGAGGATGGAGATATTCAGCACGTCCGGCGCATCGGCGAGGGGTCCCAAATCTTCGATCGCCGCAAAATAGCCCTTCTTGGAGTAAAGATCGCGAATGGCCAGTGCAGACGGAGTCGCCGATCTGCCATTGAATATTTGTCCCTGTTTGAGCGGCAAGGCCCTAATGATTTCGTCGCGGGATACGACCGTATTGCCGAGAATTCGGATTTCCTTGATAATCGAAAACTCCGAGACGTTGACGACCACCTTCCAGGCCTCGCCGTCGGGCTGCGCCTGTGTGTCCACCGCTTGAAAGTAGCCCAGCTCCTCCAGGGTGCGCTTGTCCTGGTCGAGCGTCTGAGGAGAAAACTGGGCACCGATCTTGGTCGCCATCGCCGCCAGGATCGCTTCTCGAGTGACCTGCTTGTTGCCGGTCACCACGATCTCCTTGACCGAGCCGGCCTGGCCGAACGCCCATGAAACAAGGCTAAGAAGCAATGCCGCGCACAAAATCCTTTTGCTCAATACCAACTCCTCCCGAAACGGGCGATCACCACATGCTCTACGATGCGAATGCGCTGCCGCGCTCCCTTGGTGAACCCCCTAACTGTACCAGCCCTTGTGATGCTTAGAAGAATGACGTGCCAGATGGTTTCAGAAGCGCGAACTATACTCCAGGCCGATCTTCCACGGGCGATCTTGATCCCTGCCAAAATTCAGCGTCAACCGGCTCAGCAGGACATTCCGGCTAGGTATGCGGTAAGTCATTCGCAGGTCGAACCGCTGCAGTTCGCCAGCCGCAGGCTCGAACAACTGCCTTCGGAATTGTAGCGAGAGCCCCTTGCCGAGATTCTTGGCGGCGGTGATGGTGGTCTGCTCCAGAGCGTTGTATTCGATCGCAAGGTAATCGAGGCCGAGGTTGCGGGCGACCTCCTCGGTGAACGGATCGAACAGCGCAGGAACCGCAAAAGTGCTGAGGGCCTCCCGAAGGGTCTGATCGCCTAGGCTCGTCTTTACCGACGCAGTAAGGCTCTCCAAGAGGTCGGCTTGGCCCAACAACCTGATAATTTGCTGCGAGGAGAGGTCGCCCGGCGTGCTTTGGGCATTGATATTTATCGGCTGATCACTGAGCAGATCGCCCGTGATAAAGAGGTCGATATCGTATCGCTCAACCACATCGCCGAATCTGAGGGCGGTGAGATTGGTCTTGCCGTGAAGGTTGACATCGAGCCGTGAGAAGGCATCTATGTCTCCCGGCCTGTCGCGGTACTGAAGGTGCATCGTGCCGCCTTCCTGGACCCGCACACGCGAGGTTGGCAGGCGCAGCACCCCGTCCAGAACGCTCATCCGGGCCTCGACATCGGGCAGCAGGAGCGTGCCGTTCAAAGCCCCTGACCCGGTCACCGTCAGGGTGGCATTGCCGGCGCGCAGGCGAGCGGGGTCCTGGAGGGCAATATCCACATCGAAGCTCGGCACGATCCTGGGTGTCTGCCCCAGAGTTTCCGGCTCCGGAATCGTCGGCAGGACGAAGTCGCCTTGGGAAACAAGGATCGGCTTGCCATCGGCGGTTCGAAGCCTGGGACGGCCGAGCGTCTGATCGACAAGGACCATGCCCGTGATGGAAGCGGCCGCAGCCCCTTTGACACCGGCAGAGTTGGGAACTAGATTGGTCTCTCGGAATCCAAATGCGTTCGCCGTTAGCTGCCCTTGGAGGGGCACATCGAAAAGTCTATCGATCGATCCGCTCACCAGGGAACTGAGCAATTCCTCGACGCTCCCCAGACGGGCCTCGATCGATCCTTCCAGATTGTCGCCGGTGGATCCCGCCGGCGAGTGGGAGCCTTTGCCGGCAAGCGTGACCCGCAGGATATCTTCGTTCAGCAGAGCGCGGGCCGTTAGGTCCAGCAAGTGGGTCTCCGCTCCGACAAGTGCGATTGCAGCTGAATCCGGCGGAGCATTGGGGCTCTTTCGCAGGGTCAGATCACCCGTAAAGGTAGCTTTGCCCTTGATGCCTTCTGCATGGATCGCCCCGCTTGCGCTCAAGTTGGTCCGTTGCGGGTCCAGAGCGGGCAGCTGAGCCGCGATTTCCTCACGTGAAATATCCCGGTCTCCCGATACAAGCGATGCCTTCCAGGGCTGGGTAGGGCTCAGAGCGAATAGGCCGTCGAGCGGAACCGTTGCCGACAGGTCTCCCGTGAAGACCTTATAGTTCATCTTGCCCTTACCCTCGAGCGTGTAGTCGTTGACTCCTTGCGAAATCAATGTGAAGGGAAATACAGCGGACAGCAACTCTTCTTGAACCGGCTTCGTGGCGAGCGGAGCGTCTAGCAGCCTCAGATCGAGCGAACCTTGCACGTTCGGTCGTTCGGTGGGACCATCGATGAGGAAGGGGAGGGCTGCACTGCCATACAGTGGGCTCAAATCGGGGTCGAAATTGGCGAGCCAATGGACGTTGAGCAGGTTCAGCTCGCCATCCAGCCGCGTGTCGCCATCCTCTTCGATCGTGCCTTTCGCGGTCACCGCCAGCGGTCCGCCCGTAAGGGTAAACAATCCGATGTCCCAAGCCTTGTCAGCCCGCGTAAAGTTCGCGCTTAGCTGTCCCATGGCTTCCTCGCCGTGCTTTAAGCGCGACGCCTCGAGGATTCCTTCTGAAATAGTTAGATTGTCTGTCTTCCCGCTAACCTTGATCGCGGCAGACATAACGCCATCCAGCTTCCGGAGTTCATCAATCGTCTTGGGCGAGAACTTTGCCAGCGGCTTGAGCTTTTGATCCGGCGCAGGCTCCTGGACGTAAGGAATCGCCGCCGAGATGAGGGGCTTGATGTCGAGGTCGTAGGTCAGGAATTCGCCCGAAAGCAATTTGCTTTGAGTGTCATAGGAGATGCGCGGAACTTGGATAAATCTCTCGAGAACGCCGAGCCGCAAGCTTCCACTCCATTCCGTTCCTGCCTGCCTAACCTCCCATGGCCCGCTGTCAAAGAGCGCATCGTTGATCTCGACCTGCCTCAATTCGCCATCTGCTTTGACCGCCGTGACGCCGCCTTTTCCAAGCGAAACGAGAATTGATTTGGCGTCGAGAAGGCCCTCAACCTTGGCGATATCGTTGAACTGGGCGGTCAGCCGGTCGAGGGGCAGATTCTCGGCGCTCGCGACGATCGATCCCGATTTCTTTTCGATGTCATAGGAGCCCGTCCCAGTCACGAGGCCACCGCCAGCCCTCGCAGTCAGGCCACGGAGCGAAATGTTGTTGCCCCGCATTTCGGCATTGGCTGCTATGTCCTCAAAATCCAGACCCGCATAGAATGCCTTGTCGCTTGTGACCGTTGCCTGGGCAACTGGCTTGTCGATCGTGCCGGAAATCTGATGGATCTTGAGCGCCACCGCTCCAGAAGCTTCCGCGATGTAGTCGCTTAGGAAAGCGGTCGCCGATGCGCTTCCCGAAAGGCCCCGCGTTTTCAGATTGACCGCGAGCCTGCCGGATGCCGGAAACGCCCCCACCACTGCTTGCACGTTCGAGGCGGTCAGGATATCTCCGACCAGGTCAATGTCCGCCACCGCCGCTGCAATCTCCTGATCCTGGTATCTGGCGTTGAAGGCTTCGGCGCGGCCGGTGACCGTGGGCTTGCTCATGGTGCCTTCGATGCGGGCCGCAACCGCCAACGTGCCGGCAAGATCGGCATTGATCCGCCTGAGCGGGATTCCGGACGAGAACGCGTCGAGCGCCAGCGCTTTCGTTTCGCTGTTCACCGTGCCCTTTGCGACCAAACGCCCGTTTGGCCCATCTATCGTCAGCCTCCCAAGGTGGCTTGGACCTGCAAGATCGGATGCTGAGAGGTTGAAGTTGCCTAGTCTCACCGCGCGCTTTCCCTTCTCAAGCAGGGCCTCAGCCCAACCCGATGCACGCAGCGACACGCGTGGACGAGAAGCATTGCCCCTGACCAGGAGCTTGAGATCGGCCACTCCGCGCAGATTGTCATATCCGAACGTCGGGCCCAGGCTCTGAATGGGCACATTTTTCCCTTCAAGGGCGGCGCTGATTTCTTGTGATTGCGGATTGAAGCTGCCGAAGCCGCTCACCTGCTGCCCGTCCCAGTCGGCATTTTCGATCCGGGCCAGCACGGACTTGCCCGTTGCATGAATATCCAGGGCGATGTTCTTGACGAGGGAGTCCGTGTACTTGGCCAGTGCCGATTCGACACGTCCATCAGCCGTGAATCCGCTGCCTGCCTCGTAGGCCAGCCAGCCATCGAAAGACCCTTTTGTGAAGGAAAGCGCTTTCGGCAATTGCTCGCGAGCCCAAGCGGGGAGAGCGCTTGGCGAAGGCGCCTCGAGGCTCAGGCGTCCGGCCAGGGCGGTTTCCTTGTCCCATGCGACCGCTCCTGTGAATTTGCCCGAGGTCGCGCCTTCCTGTGCTGTCAGCAATCCCTGGGCGCCGGCGGTCGTCACCGAGCCGACGAAGGAAGCTTCTTGGGCGTGATATTGCCTTCCGTATGAAACATCCGTGCCGGAAAGCTGTACATTTCCTATCAGCACCGCGCTTTGAGAAGGTCGAATCCGGAGCCAAAAGTCGCCTGATCCGACAAGGTCTCCGGCGCCGAAGTTTTTCACCGCGGCGAGCTTGCGCCCTTCCGGGGTCGAGGCGAAGAACTTGAGGAATTTTGCAATGCCCGCATCCTTGACTTCTGCCGACAGCTCGAGCCCCCTCGCGTCGCTTTGGCGGGCCCATGCATCTATGGAACCTCCGCCTTCAAGCTTCAGGGGGAGGCCGGACGCGATCCATGAGCTGCCGAGGCCGTCCACCGTGGCTCGTGCGGTTCGTACGCGGGTGAGGTTGCCGTCGGTGGTCTCGACATCCAGCGCAAGGTTCTCGACCAAGACCGAGAACGGCAGCGTGCTGGGCTCGTCGCTCGGCTCGGGCAGGTAGTCGAGGATCTTGGGGCGCCCGTCGGGCTTGAGTTCAAGCTTGGCAAATGCGTTTCGCGCGGAGACCAGAATCGGCTCCCTTCCAAATGTAAAGATCTGCAGTCCCGTCGCATTCAGGCGCTCAAAGCTGCCGATGACGATGCCGGCCGGGTCGCGCAGGGTTGCCGTTCTTGCGAGCAATGCGCCGGTTTCGGGGGTGTAGATAAAGGATTCGACGCGAAGACTGAGCGGTCCGCCTTTGCTCTCGTATTTAAATTCCAGGGGTCTGCCGGGCGAGGTGAGGAGCTGGAAGCAGGTTGCCAAGTAGGCGTAGCCGAGGACGCCCAGCAGCGCCAGGGGGAATGCCACGACCGCCACCCGTATCAGCCGATAGGTTGTCTCTATTCCGCTCTCCGAGGCATAGTGTCCTCATTGTATGACGCGCCTGGGTTCCCGTAGGTATGTTCTCAGCTTCAATGGAAGCTAATCATCACAACATGTACGTGTATAGGGATGATCGGGATTTTGGATTTTGGATTTGAGCAGTGGGACAGGTAGGTCGGGTGGGACGGGTTGGACAACCGATCAAGGATGGTGGTTGACTTTTTTCTTTTTCGGCTCCTAGATAGGTGTGAGTGAAGAAAGTGGGAATGGACCGAGACCCGATTGGGCGAAGCGGGTTGCGGGGCCGTGGGCGCGGAATCGGACGTTTTTGGAGGAGACAGGCGACCCTACGGAGTGGGCTTTCGTGGACCTTGCGGACAGCGCCTTGAGCGGGCCAAAGATCGAATGGCTGGTTGATGGGATGCTGCCCTTGAAGTATTTGGCCGTCATCGGTGGGGACAGCAAGTCGGGCAAAAGCTGGTTTATCACGGCGATGGCACTTGCGATCGCGACGGGCCAGCCATTCATGGGAATGGCGACGGTGAAGCGGCCGGTGCTGTGGCTGGCGTTCGAGGAAAACGAGACGGAGCGCCATTTGGCTTTCGATGCCTATTTCGGGCTTGGCGGCGCAACGCCGGAACGGATGCATTTTTTGACGAGCTATGGACGGCTCTATATCGACGACCCAATGGGATTGCAGCAGATAGGGGATGCGGCGGCGCGGTGCGGGGCGGGACTGGTAGTGGTCGATCCTCTACATGCCGCATACAGCGCGGGGTCAATTGCAGAGGGGTCCACGGCCCGGCGTGTGCTTTCGGGGGTCAAGCAACTGTGCCGGGAGATGGACCTGTCCACGGTGATCATCCACCATTTGACCAAGCAGACGGGCTCGGGGATGGTTCGGGAACGCATGGCGGACTCCGCCCAGATTCTGGCGGCGGCTTCGATGGACTGGCTGATGGAGGTCGAGCGGGACTCTGGGCCGGGGGATGCGGATGTGGAGGAAGGCGATCAGACGGTGGGTCAGGTGGTGGATGAGGATTGTTTTGAAGAGAACGGCGTCAAGTATCGACACTTGGATGTAGATGGATGGCCGAAGGCCGAGGAGGAAAGGGATCAGGCGGTAAGCGCTCAGGTGGGCGGCCAGGCGAGCGGTCAGGGGGAATCCGGGCGTCTTATTCGCTTGATGGGTCGGGGTCGGGGCGCGGAGGTGAACCGGAATTGGCTTATCCATTCTCGGCGTCCGATGGAATACCGGCTGATCGGTTCGGGGGACATACCGCTTCGGAGCCCGCTGGAGCGGCGTGCGCTGGTAGCTCTTTCCTATGATGATCTGAACTCGCGGGAGCTGTCGGAGTCTTTAGGGGCGCCTATCGGGTCGGTTCGGAACATGCTGACCTGGATGATCGGTGCTGGGAAGGTGCGGGTGAAGTGGCTTGACGGGCGTGAGCGGGTGTATTCGGCTCGGTAGGTTGGGAGGGGGAGAGTGGCCCCTCTCCCAGCCATTCACCCTAAATGAAGGGAGAGGAACCTGGGATTGCTAGCCGCCGCGGCCGATGCCGATGGGGGTTTTGTCCTTCACGGGCTGGAGCATGACGCCGCGCCGCTGGCCGCATCCTTATCTTCTGAACGTTCGACTCCAAGTTACCGGCAGCGAAGGGGTCCGCCGGGAAGAACCACCCGGCGACTACGGGCTTCTCCTGGTCCAATAGCGCCGGGAAGAACAACCCGGCCGACTACAGGCTTCTCCTGGTCCAATAGCGCCGGGAAGAACCACTTGGCGACTACAGGCTTCTCCTTGTCCAATAGCGCCGGGAAGAACCACCCGGCCGACTACAGGCTTTCCCTGTCCAATAGCGCCGGGAAGAACCACCCGGCGACAACAGGCTTCTCCTGGTCCAATAGCGCCGGGAAGAACCACCCGGCGACTCCAGGCTTTTCCTGGTCCAATAGCGCCGGGAAGAACCATCCGGCGGTTAGGTGGGAGGCGCATGCTCTCGAGACGCCTTTTGCGCCCCTTTGGAATGACTTTGACCCCGTAGAGCGTCACAAGAGCTTGTGATGGTTCACCGGCTTCGTGCGAAATCAAGGCAGCTTGGCGAGGCGCTCGGCCATGACCTTCTTGCTGAACTCGATGGCGTTGTATGAGCTGCGGATGAAGGGGCCGCTGGCAACGAACGCGAAGCCCATATCCTCTCCGATCTTGGAGTATTCGTCGAAGATGGTCGGATGGATGTATTCGTTCACTGGCAGGTGCTTCATGGTTGGGCGGAGGTATTGGCCGATCGTGATCGCATCCACCTTTATGGCGCGCAGGTCGCGCAGGGTTTTGAGAACCTCGTCCTTGGTTTCCCCGAGGCCGAGCATGATGCCGGACTTCGTGTAGATCCGGTCGTCGAGCTCTTTCACCATTTCAAGCACCCTCATCGATCGGCTGTACTTTGCTTGGGGACGGACGACGGTTTGGAGCCTCTCGATGGTCTCGATGTTGTGGTTGTATATCTCAGGCTGAGCGTCGGTGACGATCTTGACGAGCGGCTCCTTGGCCTTGAAGTCGGGGGTGAGGACCTCGACGATAACGTGCGGATTTTGGCGGTGAAGCGCCCGGATGGTTTTGGCGAACTGCTCTGCGCCCTCGTCTTTGAGGTCGTCCCTTGCGACGCTGGTCACGACCACATGCTTGAGCCCAAGGTCGCCGGTCACCTTCGCGACGTTGAGCGGCTCGAAGGGGTCGAGGTCCTCGCCTTTGCCGGTGTGGACGGCGCAGAATCCGCACGAGCGCGTGCAGGTGTTGCCCAGGATCATGAAAGTGGCGGTTTTTTTGCTCCAGCACTCTGGAAGATTGGGGCATCGGGCGCTCTCGCAGACGGTGTGGAGATTCTTTGCCCGCATCATCCCCTCGACCTCTTTGATCGTGTCGGGCCTGGGCAGACGGATGGTCAGCCAGTCGGGGAGTCGCTTGGTCACTGGCTCGGATTATGACATCATTTCAAACAATTCGAACCTACTGGAACGAAGGGAGCGCGCCGAGGAGTTATAATAGAGCAGTTGCGACGTATGCGCGGAGCCTCGGTATTGTCTGGACTCGTCCTGTCGTTCTTTATTCTTATAGGAACGTCAGGCCCGGCTCTGAGCGCATTCCTTTGCGGCTCCGGCATCTGCGGCGATCGCTGCCCGATGGTGACGCCGAAGCCGCAGCCACCTCCGTGCTGCCCTCAGGCTGATGCCGAGAAGGAGGCGCCCGCGCCCACGGACTGCGACTGCAAGCTCAGCTCGCAGAACGACGCCCTGCCGCTCCCGGTTGGCTTCGCTATTCCGCAAACGCCTTTGTTGGCTTTAATCCTAAGCGCGATCGAACTGCATCTGGTCGGGTTCGTCCCGGCACCGCTTGAGGCAGCGATCTGCTTCTATTCGGACTCCTCTCCACCCTCTGTGGCCTGGGTCCCCGACCTTGGCCGCGCGCCCCCTTTGGTTTAGGCACCGACGCGCTTTGACGCACGTTTGTGCCTGCCCAGCAGGGGCGCTTTGCGTTCGGATTGCTTTTTCAGCGGCTCGAATCTAGGTGCTCCTTCCCTTCGCCGTACGTGAGAGCAATTGGAGGCTTCATTGAGCACGCAAATCGAGAAGCATTGGAGATTGAGAATTATTGGCTTGGCGGTCCTGGCTTTGCCGCAGGTGTCGCCTGCCCAGGAAACCGTGTCGGGACAGCTCACCGTTGGGCAGGCTATCCAGTTCGCGCTGAAGAACAGCCCGACCCTGCGAGCGAGCCGGGCCGAGGTCGCGGCAGCTCAGGCTGAGACGGGCTCGGCGCGGGCCCGGCAGAGGCCGCAGCTTTCTGCCAATGGGTTCCTGTCGCAAGGGAGCATGCCGAATGTTCTCCAGTCGGCGATGGGCGTGGAGCCGCAGGCTCTTGTTATTGCGCCCGAAAAGGGATTCGCGGACGCCAATCTCATGCTGATGGCCCCCCTTTACAGCGGCTTTTTGTCGGGTTTGGTGGTGGCAGCGACGGCTCGCGAGAAGGCCGCGGCAGCGGAGGCAAGCGGCATGGCGGCGGAGGTTGCCTTGCGGGTGCGCGAAGCCTATATCGGCAGCCTGTATGCGGCAGAAATGGTGCGGGCCAGCCAATCGCGAGTGATCGCTGCAGAAGAGATGGTTCGAACGTCACGTGCACAGCTCGAAGCCGGCAAGGGGATCGAGGCGACGGTCAAGCGCGCTGAAGCGGAACTGGCAGAAGCAAAGCAGGAGCTCACGACCGCCGAAAACGACAGGCGGAAGATGCTGCTCGATCTGCTCGCCGAGATGGGGGCGAGCCTGGACTCGACCCCGACACTGGCAGAGAGCCTAGCGTACAAGCCTTTGGATCTAGCGCTTCAATCATTCCTCGATAAAGCCCGGGAAGGCAGAGGAGAGCTCTTGGCGGCAAGGCAGCGTGTGCGAGCGGCTCAGGGCCAGACGTCTTCGGCGGAGGGCAGTCTGCGGCCGCAGGTTTATGGATTCGCGATGGGCGACGCCTTTCGGCCCCGGGATATGTCGGGAAACAGCGCGGGATACACGGTCGGGCTCACTGTGAGCCTGCCCATTTTCGATGGAGGCATGAGACGCTCGGACGTGGCTGCCGCGCGGGCAATGGCTGACCGCGCCAGGGCCGAGGCCGACCGCTGGGAGCTTCTTGTAGCCAAGGAAGTTCGGCAGGCTTGGCTGGATACGGAGACCGCGGCTCAGAACTTCGGCACCGCCCAATCCGCGCTCACCGCCGCGCAGTCCGCATTCGAGGTCATGGCGATCCGGGTCGGGAGTGGCAAAGCCATCCTGCTCGAGCAGCTTGACGCGCTGGCCGTGCTGACACGCGCACGGGCAAATCTGGCGAAGGCAATGGCGGACCATCAATTGGCGGTCGCGCGGCTTTACCGTGCGGCCGGGTCCGTGGAGGGACTCCAGTGAGAATCTTGCTGCTATTCATAGCCGCGCTGATTTCGTCGTTCGGCCTTGCTGGTGTGCAAGCTACGGCAGGGCCCTACCGCATTGAACTGACCAGCGAACCCCAGGTCGTTCCTGCCAAAGGATCGGCCAAGCTCATGTTGCGGATCACTGACGAGGCCGGCACTCCCCAAGATGGGCTGGAAGTTCGCGCCATCGCCCGAATGCCTGGTATGCCGATGGGTGAGCGGGAGAGCCGGGCCCTGTCGGTTTCCGGACAGCCGGGGACCTATTCGGTGCAGGCCAACTTCCCCATGGCGGGTGGCTACGAGGTCGCCATGAGCATCTCCGGGGGGAAAGGTCTGGCGAGCGTCGTCATTCCGATCCAAACCGGCCAGGACACGGGTGGCCAGTCCGCCGGCTTTTCATGGGTCTCGCTCCTGCCCTGGGTCTTCGGGGCGGTCCTGATTGCGTTCGTGATCTATCGAATGAAGCGGACCGGGCAGCGACTGAACTGGAGCGGCGTTTTTAACACAGGAACGATCGGCGGCGTTGTGCTGCTTATAGTGATGTTTCTCCTCGCGCGATATGCGGTGACGAACATGCGGCGAGCGGGCTCGATGACCCCGATCGAAGCGCAGGTCATGGAGATGAACACGCCGCCGCCGCCTGGAAGTACGCCGGTGACGCTGGCGACGGTCAAGCGTGGGCCAATCTCAGAGGTCGTTACCTATACGGGCCAAGTCGTCGGTTTCATCGAGCAGGATGTCGTTCCCCGGGTGACGGGCACGATCGTTTCAATGCCGGTGTACGTCGGCGACCGGGTGAAAAAGGGTCAGGTGCTGGCGCGGCTCGACACTTCACAGTTAGATCCGCAGGTGGCGGAGAGGATCGCGATGATGGGCATGGCGGCCAAGGGCGTGGATGTCGCGGCGGCTGAATATGGGGCTGCCTTGGCAGAGGTGGCGGAGGCCCGCGCGGAGCTTGGCGTGAAGGAGAGCATGGTCGCTGAGGCAGAAGCGATGCTGTCTGCTGCTCGGCAGGATAAGCAGGCGATGGAGGCGGACATCTCGGCGGTGGAGGCTGAGGCGCGATTCCGCCGGGACGAGCTTGGGCGGATGCGCTCGCTGTTCGAGCAGAAGGCGATCAGCCGCTCGGAGCTGCAGCAGGCCGAATCCGAGGCCGCAGACGCGCAGAGCAAGGTCAATGCCGCGCGTGCCAACGTTCGGAAGGCCGACGCGATGGTCCTGGCGGCGCAGAAGAAGGTGCGACAGGCACAGGCGGATGTTCGGGCGGCGCAGGCGGGGATCCGGGCACGCGAGGCCGCGGCAGGAGCCAAGCAAAAGGGGATCGCCAAGGAACAGGCGGGTGTGGCGCAGGCGCGAGCTGGACTGCAGGGGGCGGCTGCGCAGCGTGGATACAGTGTGCTCAAAGCGGAGGTGGACGGGGTGGTTACGCAGCGCCTGATCAGTCCGGGTGTGGTCGTGGCTCCCGGACAGGCCGTTCTCAAAGTCGCACAGATCTCGCCGATCCGACTGCAGGCTAACGTCGCGGAGTCCGATCTGGCGCGCATCCGGGTGGGCACGGCCGTGACAATTTCCCCTCCCCTGTCCCCGATGAATGGCGGAGAGAGGGGGCAGGGGGTGAGGGGCCCGGAGGTCCGGACACGCGTCACGTCCATCCAGCCAGGCGTGGACCCGCGGGCGAGGACGGGCGTCGTCGAGGTCGTCTGGCCAAACGCCAACGGCCGCTTCCTGCCCGGGCAGTTCGTCTCAATGAGGATCGAGATCGGCGGTTCACGCGGGGCGCTGGTTGTGCCGGTTGATTCGGTGCAGCGCCCGCCGGCGAGCGATGGTCAGGAGAAGGCTTTCGTTTGGGTGGCTTCGCCCTCGGGGGACCAGTTCACGGTCGCCCGCACGGAGGTTCTGCTTGGGGTCAGCGACGGCACGAGCGTGCAGGTGCTGAGCGGGCTCAGGGAGGGACAGATGGTGGTCATGACGGGCGCTATGAACCTGCGCGAGGGAGCTACGGTTGCTTCCTCCCTACCTCCCGCGAGTCAAGGCATTCTCGGAGAGGGGGAGCGGGTCGTTGAGGTCACCGCGGCGGGCTTTAGCCCCAGCATGATCTCCGCCGAGCGCGGCAAGGCCCTGTCGATCACTTTCATCCGACGCATCGAGGAAACCTGCGGCACGGAGGTCGTTTTCCCCGACTTGGGGATCAACAAGCCTCTTCCCTTAAATCGGCCGGTCAAGGTAACCCTCACTCCTGCGAAGACTGGCCAGATCAGCTTTACCTGCGGCATGGATATGCTTCGGGGGAAGGTGGTTGTGCGGTGAGGCTATTTAAGAAGGGCGATGAACGCCTCGACCGACAAGCCCGAGTCGCGAATGAGGCCCCTGAGCAGCCCGGTATCAACTTCTCGGTGATCTGGGACCGACAGCATGCCCGGCGAGCCCGGCTTTTCCAGGATCATATGGCTGCCCCTTTGCCGACTGAAGACCCACCCGGCCTTCTCAAAGGCGCGCCTGGCCTCCCTACCGCTGACGACGGGCAGCTTTGGCATCGGCTAAAGCTGGATGAGCTCGACCCGCGCGGGTGGATCAGTCCGCTCCATCCGGTCCTGCTGAGCCTCCAGCCATCCCTCGGCCGCCTCTCGAATGTTGTCCAAGGCCTCTTCTCGGGTCGCGCCTTGGGACCAGCATCCGGGCAGCGCTGGGACGTGCGCGACGAAACCCGATTGCTCCCCCGGCTCGATCACAACCTTCAGCTTCATAGAGGCCAGTCTACCGCCGCTGCCCCTGAACGAGCCGGTCAGGGTAACCCTCACTCCTGCGAAGACTGGCGAGATCAGCTTTACCTGCGGCATGGATATGCTTCGGCGGAAAGTGGTGGTGCGTTGAAGGCTCCGGGAGTCATTCGGTCAGGCTCCGGGGCGGTTAGGGCTAAACCTGGCGTCGCTTCGGCGCACGCTTGGACGATTCCGGCGTACGCTTGCACGACTCCGGCACGTTCTGGACGGCTCCAGCGTATGCCGGAACGACTCCGGCGTGTCCTGGAACCGTTCCGGCGTACCGATGCACGATTCCGGGGTATGGCGGAACGGTTCCGGGGCGTCCCAGAATGGTTCCGGGGTGTCGCTGGACGAGTCCGAGGCTTGCCGGAATGGTTCCTGGGGATGGCGAAACGATTCTGCGGTGTACGGGAACGATTCCCGGGAGTTGACGGACCACTCCCGGGAATTGCCGGGCGATTCGCGGCATCTGCTGCCGCGTTCCCGGGCAAGGTGGCCGCTCGTTGAATACGTACTTCGCCCGACATACGATCGAGATCGACATCGATGGCGACACTCGCGCTTCTCTTTGGGATCAGCGGAAGGTGGCGATCCACTTCCCCGATGCATTAGTGCAGTGGCCCGAGGAGGATAGCACCAGCCTCGATCTCAAAGACTATGTTGGATGTCGCGGGATGCGAGCAATGAAGGCCCTAGTCGAGTTGGCTCAGTCCGGTGGCTATGTCTGTGCTGACCACTATCCGCATAAGGAGGTCTTGGTCGGAGTGGTCGAGCCCGGCACGCCGATCGAGTTGGTCCATGGCAAATGGGGTAATCGGAACAACTGGGCGGGCCGAGCAGCGGTTCTCAAGACCCTCCAGCTCACACGAACAAGCGTAGTCGAGCCTTCTGCACATGCCGTAATTCTGGTTGGCAGGCCCCGTCAAGGCACCTTGATGAAGTGGCCAAGAGCCGGCAAAGTCATCGAGAACATAGTTGAGGGTCGCACCGACGGCTGCTCCTTGAGCGACCTTTCCCCAGACCAACAAGAAATCATCTGCAGCGAGTTCTTGAGAACTCCCGACGCGGCAGCGATGGGTCTACCTACATTGGCGCGCCTCCTCCTTCCGGTCGGCAGAACCATGAAGGACATTGATATCGCGGGCCTCGCCAGTGATGGATCACGTATCTACGCGCAAGTCACCTTCAGCGGGGGCAAAACCTCGCTCAACAAGATTAATAAGCTCCGTGATTACGCGGCGGGACGATGCCATCTCATCCTGTTCTGCGAGTGCGAGAAGCCAACAATGTGGGGCTCTATCCACGCCATTCCTCTCTCGCTCGTATACGATTCATTTTGCGAGTCTGACCTTGGCGCCGCGTGGTTGCGAGCAGCGAGTGGGCGGCAATGAAGCGTGATCCGATGCGGTTCGAGACGCGGCGGCTAGGCCCAGAGACGGGGGACGCTATATGTGTCGAGCACCGGGTCGCGGCTGACAATCGTGAGGCCGCGTTCGAGCGCCTGGGCGACGAGCATTCGGTCGAACGGATCGCGATGCATCGGATCGGGGAAGCCGAGAGCGGCGCAGCGTATTGTGTCGGAGAGGTCTATCGGGAGGATATCGATGCCGTGCGGGGACAACGCCGGACCAAAGAGCTCCCCCATGGGCATGGCCAGTTCGAGCTTGCCAAGACCGTTCTTGATCGCGATCTCCCAGGCGGTGGCGATGCTCACGAACCGTGGCCGGGGCGATTGGCGAATCTGCTCGCGGAGTGCCTCCGGCAGGTCGGAGCTCCTTTCGGCGAGCCAGAGAAAGGCGTGTGTGTCCAGCAGGAGCCCGCTCACGCGTACTCTTCCATTCCGGGGATGGGGTCGTCGAAGCCGGGCAGGATCTTGATCCTGCCTTTAGCCCAGCCTCCGAAGCTCTCAAGTGGCAGCTCCGCTTCTTTGCCGACTTCGGGGACGATCAGGATCACGTCCGCGGTCGTGCCTGGCAACAGCTCAGGTGCCTCGATCTCAATGCGACCGTTGTCCCCCACCTGCACGGTTTTTCGAATGGCGTGTTCCATGCCTTCTATTATGGCGGTGGCGGCGTGAACCGGGAGCCGATGCGGTTCGAGACGAAGCGGCACAACCCGCTGCACATGATCCATCGGTGGTCCATCGAGCACCCGTATGCGGTGGTCGCGTTCTATGTGGCGGTCATGGCGCTGGCCTGGATGGCGATTTCGGGGCGCATTCCGCGGCGGTTCGCGCCCTATGTGGAGAGCCCGATGGTGGGTGTGGTCACGATGATGCCGGGTCTGTCGGCGCAGGAGATGGAGCTGCAGATCAGCAAGCCGATCGAGGAACAGCTCGTGAACCTCAAGGGGGTGCGCTATATCCGTTCGACCTCGCAGGACGGGTTCTCGATCGTGACACTCGAGTTCCCTTACGGGACGGACATGCAGCGGGCGCTTGTGGATGTGCAGACCCTGATGAACGTCGTGCAGTCGAACCTGCCGGCGACAGGAGCGAACCTCAAGCCCTCGTTTATCGTTCCGATCGATCCTTTGAACCTGCCGGTGCTGTCGCTGGCGTTGACCGGCGATCCGGCCAAGGGGTGGGACCCGATCAAGGTGCGGCAATTTGCAGATAACGAGGTTGTGCGGCGGCTGAAAACGGTCTCGAACGTTTACTCGGTGGTGCCTTTCGGAGGCTTTCGACGGCAGATGCAGGTGGTGGTGGACCGGGAGAAGTTGGCGGCGTATGGGCTCTCGATCCTCGACGTGCGGGACGCGATTGATAGGTCGAACGTGACGCGCTCTTCGGGGACCCTGACCCGCGGCGACAGCGAGAGCATCGTTCGGGTGGATACTCGCGCGTCTTCGGCCCAGGATATCTTGGACTACCCGATCCGGGAGGCCGGCTCAGTTGGATCGGCCGGATCCGTTGGATCGGGGGGCGGCGGACCGATGGGAATGGGGACGGGCTCCGGCGCTCTCCCCACCCCCAACCCCCGCCCCGCGACACAAGGCCTTCGCGGAGAGGGGGCCCGGAGGTCTGCCAAGGTGGTCTACATCCGCGACGTTGCGCGGGTCTTGGACACGGCCTGGGAGAAGCGGAGCGGATATCGTTATTACGAGTCCGCTCTCCCCACCCCCAACCCCCTCCCCGCGACACAAGGCATTCGCGGAGAGGGGGCTCCGGAATCCAAAGAGGCTATCGAGGTCTCCGTGATCCAGAACCCAGGTGCGAGCTCGGCGCAGGTCGTGCCCGACGTGATGAAAATCGTCGGGCAGATCGAGAGTGAGAACCCTGGGCTGAAGTTCGCGGTCGCGTACGACAATTCCCACTTCGTCAACATCCTCTTCGAGAACGTGTGGCACGAGCTGGGACTGGCGATCCTGCTGACGGCCATCGCGGTATTGCTCTTCCTCGGCGAGTGGCGCGGCACGCTCATCGCGATGATCACGCTGCCGACCTCGCTCGGCCTCGCGATCCTGATGATGCTGCCCTTTGGCATGACCTTTAACAGCGGCACGCTTATCGGCCTCCTGCTCTCGATCGGACGCCTCGTTGACGACAGCGTTATAGACATCCATGCGGTCGAAAGGCATTTGCGGATGGGCAAGGACCCGAAGACGGCGACCATAGATGGCATCGCCGAAGTCCGGGTGGCAGTTATCGCAAGCACCCTCATGATCGTGCTCGCCCTGGTTCCGCTCCTTTTCGCGGGCGGGATTGTGGAGCTGATGTTCGTCGAGCTGGTCTGGCCCCTCATTTTCGGCCTTCTCGCCTCGATGCTCGTCTCATTCACGCTTACCGCTCTCCTCTGCGCCAAGCTCCTACGCCATGAGGAAGCGAGAAACGAGGACCGCAAGAAGGCCGGCTTTAGGGTCCTTTACTATCTACTCGACCCCTTCCAGAGGGGCCTCGACAGGCTCGAACGGTGGTATGGAAGGGCGATCGCCTGGACCCTGAAACACCGATTCCTCAATTTCTGCCGCGTACTCGCCGTGCTCATCATCGGCTCCACCTTTTACTTTTTCATCGGCTCAGAGATGATGCCTCTGGCTGACACCGGGCAGGCAGTGGGCTTCATGGAGATGCAGCCGGGCACCTCCTATAAAGGCACCGAGGACGCGGTCAAGAAGCTCGAGAAGATCATGGCCAAGCATCCCGAGCTTCAAAAGGCGAGCATAGAGATCGGCGCCGAGTCCATGTTCGAAACGTGGTCGCCGTTCTATACGGGATATCAGATGCCGCAGGTAAACGGCGCGGCGATGATGCTCACCTTTAGCGACAAGGACGACCGAAGCAAGACCATCTTCCAGGTGATGGATGCGATCCACAAGGAGGCGCTTGCCACGATCCCTGGGCTGCGCAGGCTGCAGATCAAGGAAATGGGCTCCGACGTCATGGCCACGGCTGCCGCCCCGATCCACGTGAACATATATGGCCCCGACCTTTATGACCTGGACAAGCTCGGCCGGCAGGTCGAGGCGGTCGCGCACAAGATGCCGGAGATGGTCCAATCCTCCAGAACGTGGAGCCTGGGGGTCTCGGATTACCGCATCAAGGTGGATGCGCAGCGTGCCCAGGAGGTGGGCCTCAGCCCCGAGAGCATCTCGCAGCAGGCTTACTACTCCCTTCGCGGCGGGCTGACCAGCGAGTTTTATCGCCTGGCCAACATCCGGCAGAACACGGTGCTGGTCCGCTACGAAAAGGAGGACCGCCAATCTCCCGAAGACCTTGGAAATCTCTATATCAGCACGCCAAGCGGTGATCAGATCCCACTCAAGTCGATCGCCTCGATCGAGAAGAGCACGGCGCCCACGGCGATCGAGCACGACGGGCTGCGGCGGGTCATTGGGATAACGGGCTACTACCGGATCGGCAATCTGCCCAGCATGGATGTCGTGATGAATCTCGTCGCGAATGCCTATGGAGGGAACAAGAAGCTCGGCATCGAACCTGTGGACTTTCCGCCCGGCTACGGCATGGAGATGCGCGGCGACATGACCCAGATGATGGACAGCTTCCGGCGGCTCATGTCGGGATTCGGACTGGCCCTCGTTCTCATGTACCTCGTGCTGGTGATCCAGTTCCGGGGCTTCCTGCAGCCGCTCCAGATGCTTGCCTCGCTTCCTCTCGAATTGGCGGGTGTGTTTATCGCCTTGTGGATCTCCGCGGCTGCTTTCTCGACCGTATCGATTTTAGGGATCATCGTGCTGACGGGCATGGACATCACGACCGCCGTTCTCATTATCGACCTTATCATGAAATACCGGGACAAGGGAATTCCGCGTGACGAGGCGATTATCAGGGCCTGCCCGGACCGGCTCCGTCCGATTCTGATGACGGTCGGCATTACGCTTCTGGTCATGCTCCCGGTAGCTATTGCGCCGAAGACGGGCATGGACGCGTACCAGCCGCTCGCGGTGGCGGTGGTCGGCGGCCTGATCATGGGGACGATCCTTTCGCTGTTTGATATTCCGATCATGCACACCTACGTGGACGACTTCATCCGGTGGCTAAACAAGACGTTCCTGGGAAGGGATTGGAAGTGGAAGGCCACGGATTCCGATGACACGGCTCCGCCCCCGACAGAGTCGCGACCCTGAGCCACGGCATCCAAGCGTAACGACCGCAGTGATGGAACTCAGCTTGGAAAATTGCGGTCAACTACAGCCTCAGGAGAGCAAAAATGAAAACCAAACTCGTAGCAGTTGCGATCGCCTCGGCGCTTATTGGAGCTGGAACCGTTGTTAGCATGCAGTCTTTCGGCCAACATGGACAACCAGGCGCCGATGTTCAAGACAATACCGCGTCGATGCAGATACACCGAGCGATGACGACCATGCCCAAAATGAAGATGACCGGGGATGTGGATCGAGATTTCGCCAAGATGATGGTTGAGCACCACAAATCCGCAATCAAGATGGTGGACATCTACCTCAAGACCGGCAAGAACC
This sequence comes from Fimbriimonadaceae bacterium, assembly GCA_049276675.1. GTDB lineage: Bacteria > Armatimonadota > Fimbriimonadia > Fimbriimonadales > Fimbriimonadaceae > DATLGQ01. The sequence continues at coordinate 135,249 of JBASWW010000009.1, read as the reverse complement.
CGGCGCTTAGGGCGATGGCTCGCAAAATGAAGGCAGCTCAGTCGAAAGAAAGCGTCCAGCTGCAGAAGCACGCCCAGATGAAGCATATGGCGCAGCGCCAGGCTTTATAAGCTGGAACGATCTGCCTTACGCCGAAGTTATAATAGCTAAGCGAACTTGAAACGACTCTACCAAGCCTCGAAAACGTTTCGTATTGGCCTTTCGCTCCTGATGATCATCGGGTCCGGAGGGCTTTCGGTCGCCTTGGCGAACTGCAGTTCCGAGGGTACGGTAGAGGCCGCAACGGGGCACAGTGAGAGTCAGGACAGCACTAAGAGCTCCCATGACGAAAGCTCCAGCAGCAAGTCTTCTTGCTGCTGCCTAGCAGCTCCGGCCAACGACGCTGTCGGTTCTTCCAAGATTTCATCAGTTCCTTTGCCTGTTCTGGCCTCACTTCCCGTCGTGAACGACGGCAAGGTGAAGCTGCCAGCTATCGAGCGCAAGGGGAACGTATTTTTCCATACGGACGGTCGCCCACCCAGTGTGGGCGGTCAGCCAGACCTTGGCCGTGCGCCCCCTGCGGCGTAGGCCCTCCGTCGCAGAATCCCTGCGTCGAAGGCCGATGATCAGGCGCTCTAGTGCGCCGGAGGCAGGCATTATCCCGAAACCAACTGGGCTATGCCCGTGCCCAAAGTTATCGCCAACAGGGCTTTGATGCCCACGACCAAGAGGAAAAATATAACATGAATCGAATCAAAAACCTGATCGGCGGCATCGGAATGGCCGCCGTGCTCACCACCGGCTTCATTGCCACCATGGCGACCCCCGCCATGGCCCACGACACCCTGTGCCCGTATTGCAAGATGAAGGTCCTGCAGGACACCAAGGACATGGACAACGAGGTCGTGCTCAAGTACGGCCTTAAGAAGATCGAGTATCGCTGCGTCATGTGCGCGCTGGCCCAGGCTAAGACCAAGTACAAGGACAAGGCAGAGCTCTCTATTGTCGCGCCGAGCCCGGTCAAGGACAAGCCCGTCACGATTACGCGCAAGAACGGCGATTGGTCTTCGAGCCCCGCCAATGCGGTATTCGTCTTCCAAAAGGGCAACCATGCCCAGTGCAATGAGCTATATCGGGCTACCGCGGACCAAGCGACGGCCAGGGCATGGGCGACGAAGCACAACCTGAAGGACGCTCAATATTTGAGCCTCAAGGAGATGGTGGAGGCCTCCAAGTAGGTCGGTTAATGGGCAGGGACGGTTCCTGCCCATCATCAGCCAAGGAGCAAACGATGAACAGAATCAGCCAAATCGCGATGGGTCTTGTCTTCGGAGCCTTTCTGGCGGCGGGGGCAAATGCGCAGGGCGAGCACGGGCAGGGGGAATTTAAGATGGAGCCGCCGAAGGCTGCCCCGCTTCCTCCAATGCCCGACAAGCTGCCCGCATGGATGGACAGCCCGCGCTACAACGAATACTTCTACAAGAGAGGGCCCTATAACTTCGACATTTACAACGTCAGGGAACTGGCGCTCGACATGAACGGGGTCGCCGTCGGCCACTCCATGGCCTACGAGGACCTCGTGACGGGAAAGGAGGCGGGGCTCGAGACCGCCACCTGGAACCGAATCGTCCGCGTCCTCAAGAACCCGCCCAAGAATATGCCCGGAGAAAAGTTCATCTCCCCCACCTTCGCGCGCTATTTCGGCGCTCTAGAAAAGGTGTTCGACTGGACCCACGTCATGCACGCCCAGACGATAGACGTCCTCACCAGCACCGACTTGGCGCAGGAGCTGAAGGACAAGGAGATCGACGCGATCTGGAAGTTCTACAAGGCCAAGGTGCCGTACACGATCGTCGGCCTGCCGATGAACATGGGCTATCTCGACGCCCAGCCCTACAGCGGAGCGTTTCGCGCCAAGTATCCCAAGGTCAATGCCCTCTTTTGGGGGTATCACTGGCTGCAGACCAGCGTGTATGACCCCCTTTGGCTCTCACGAAACCTCGATGAGCAGCGCAAGCAGTATGACGTGGTCGGCAAGCGCTATCGCGAGATAGAGCTGTATAAGACGGATCGGGACTTCATGCCGATGATGGCCGAGACGAGCCCCGAGTTCGCCCGGCGCTACCCCGACCTTTCCAATGCGTTCGACAATCTTCACATGCTGCATGACATGGTCAACGACATCCTATCCACTGACTGGATGAGCGACAAGCAGAAGGAGGATCAGATCAAGCGGGCGATCTGGATGGTCACCGACGAGGCCCACAAGGGCGAGAAGCCCGGCGACTTCAATCCAAATGATCCGATGCACGACCACCGGTTCATGGAGGGCCAGCCGGGGATGGGCATGATGAAGATGGCGACCCCGCAACTCATGTACATGCCCGGAATGGGTTGGGGCAACATGAGCGAGTGCGGCCACTGCTCCATGCCGCTCAATTTCGACCCCAAGAGCGGCGCCGGCGCTACGGTCAGCTCTCAGGGATGGACGATGAACGTCCGGTGCATGCTGTGCGCCCGCGATATGGCCGCCCAATACGAGGGCGAGGCGATCATCCGGGGACGCACCGAGGATCCGAACAGGCCGCTCATCCTCATCTCAGACGAGGACGGCAACTGGACCTCGAACATTCCTGGCGTCGTGTTCCTCGAGGTTGAGGGGCCGCACGCGGGCTGCTCGGACTGGTCTCGTGCATTCACCAGCCGCGCCGCATTCGACGCCTACATCAAGGCGCAGGATGAGGAGGACGAGGAACTGAAAAAGGCCAAGCCGCTGACCTTGGCTGAGTGGAGCGTCAAGGCGGGGGAAACTCCCGACACCTTCCAGCGCAAGGTCGGCCCAGTCGAGAATCCATACAAGATGGGTCCGCCGCCGCCCCGGGCAGCGGTCGGGCCCGCCAGCTTCCTTTCCGCGCCGATGGCCACGAAGCCCGCCTGCTGCGGAGGCAAGATATGAGGTCATTCACCTTCATATTTTTGGCTCTATGCCTGATTCCGCTGGCAGCGGCGCAAACAGACCACGATAACATCGATGCGGGGCGGCCGTTGCGCTTCGACGACGCGGAGCCGATAGCTACGGGAGGGCTCGCCTTCGAGTTCGGCCTGGGCGCCAGCTTCATGCGGCGGACTACCGTCTTCGACGCACCGTTCGAGCTTATCTGGGGCGGGATGCCCGACACGCAGTTCGAGATCGGGCTAGCGACCCGTTTTGGCAGCCGTTCGGATAGGTTTCTGCAGGCGCTCGACCTTGCGGTGCTGCACAGCTTCCGCCGCGAGGTGCGCAATGCGCCTGCGCTGGCGATGAAGCTCGAGGCGTCGCTCCCGCCCGAGAGGGGGGGTGCCACGGCGTATCGAATCCGGGGCATCGCCTCGAAAGCTGCCAAGCAGTACGACCGCCTGCACCTGAACGTGGACGTGGACCTCGTGCCCGGTGCGCCCTCTGGGGAAAGGCGGGCGCGGCTCGGGGCGGTGCTCGGCTACACGAAACCGATCGGCTACTTCACGAGCTTCGACACGACGATGCTTGCCGAGCTAGCGGTCTATCAAGGCGTCCGGAACGGGGACGGCGGCCTGGGCTCGCTCGGGATCGGAGTGCGGCGCCAAGTAAGCCCGCGTTCAGTGGTGGATATCGGGCTCCAGTCCGACTTCTCGATCGGCCGCGGCGGGACTTCGGTGCCAATCCGGCTCATTGGGGGGTACTCGACGAGCTTCTAGCAACACGACGGCGGGCTGAGATGCCCGCCAATTGCTGAAAGGCGTCTAAAAGAGACGCAAGGAAAACCAACATGAACATTACATCACTCTACAAAGCCCTGCTTGCGACGCTGATCGCTGGCGCAACCCTTGGCCTTGCCTATGCGGACTCCTGCCCCATGCCTGCAGGCCAGCCACAGCACCCGGCAAAGCCGATGAAGCCGCCGGTAAAGGGCGTACAGAAGGTGACCGTCAAGGTCGACAGCGGATTCGTCCCTTCGACCCTGAACGTCAAGGCAGGCAAGCCGGTGCAAATCACGTTCGCCGTGAAGAACATCGGATGCGCCAACGAGGTCGTATTCCCAGGCTTGAAAATGACTAAGAAGCTCAAGCAGGGGCAGAATACGGTCGTGACGATCGTGCCCAAGAAGGCTGGGGCGATCGCATTTCAGTGCGGCATGGGCATGTACAGAGGAAAGGTGGTTGCCAAATAGGGCATGAGGCCGTAACTGTCGGCCCGGATCTCCCCCTTCCCGTTGCACGAGCCACCGCGGAGAGGGGGAGTCCGTAGATGGCAAGAGCTATCTCGGAACAATGTCTCGGTGCTTCGGTCAAACCGTTCAGCGTGGAGAGCAAAAGAAGGAATGAATAAAGAGATGTGCAGGCGGCTGATCGCCATGACGGCCGTCTCCGTCGCTACGTTCGCGGGCCTCACAGAGCACGTGGAGAGCTTGACGGAGCATCGTGGCACCCCTGCGGAATAAGGGAAGGATAAGGTTTTTCCCCGAATCGTCGGGGACGTCAGGCCGGGAGTGGCGAACCGGCCGAAGGGCCAGCCAAAAGGAGAGACGATGAACAAATTCGACGATTGCATTCAGGCGTGCAGGGAGTGCGCCGAGGAATGCCGGAGCTGCGCGGAGGCCTGTCGAGGCATGAGCGGCATGGAGGAGTGCGCAAGGCTGGACGAGGAATGTGCGCAGATGTGCGATCAGTGCGTGAGCACGATGGAGTCGGGCTCCAACGCCGACTGCGCCCGCTGCGCCGAAGTGTGCGCCCGCTGCGCCGCCGAGTGCGAGAAGCACCCGGAGCACGACCATTGCGTGCGCTGCGCGGAGGCTTGCCGCAAGTGCGAGCAGGAATGCCGCCAAATGGCCAGCGCCGCAGCTTGATCTATGATGATCTCTCCGAGAATGGCTTGTGTCTCGGAGACCCTACACTTCCCCCTCGGGCACGCCGTCCGAACCTTCAATCTGGATGCTCGTATGCTCGATGCCGTGCTCTTTGGCGACGCGTTGCGCACCCTCCAGCAATCTCTTGGAATCCCCGGCTGTGACAAGGTGGACGGTCATGCTGTTTCGGCCGGTGGTGATCGCCCACACGTGCAGGTCGTGGATGTCCGTCACCCCGGGAAGAGCGAGGAGATCTTCCTGCAGCTTCTGCAGCTCGATTCCCAGCGGCACCCCTTCAAGCAAGATGTTCACACTTTGGCTCAGAAGGATCCAGGTTCGCGGCAGGACCCAAAGGCCGATGAGCGCTGCGAGTACAGGGTCGGCCTGACGCCATCCCAGGAAGCGGATCGCGAGGGCGGCCAGGATCACCCCGATCGAGCCGAGCAGGTCGCTCCAGACCTCTAGGTACGCCCCCTTTACGTTGAGGCTCTCCTCGCTCCCCTCGCGCAAAAGGCGCATGCTGATGAGGTTGACGACGAGCCCGCCCACCGCCACTGCGAGCATCCATCCCGCCTCGATATCCGGCGGGTCTTGGAACCGCTTGTAGGCCTCGACGAGGATGTAGATCGCCACCGCGAAGAGGAGGATCGCATTCACGGCGGCGGCCAGGATCTCGAAACGGTAGTAGCCGAACGTGCGCTTGAGGTCGGATGGCCGCTTCCCGATCCGAATCGCGACGATTGCGATGGCGAGAGCGACCACGTCGGTGAGCATGTGGGCGGCGTCCGAGAGGAGCGCGAGGCTGCCGATGAGGAGGCCAGCGACGACCTCGGCGATGAGGAACGACCCCGTCATGAGGAGCGCGGTCTTCAGCTTGCCTTCGTGGGACGCGGTCATCGAGTTAGGATACGGCATCGCACGAAACAGCTGCATGCCGGGCGCGGGGAGTCAAGCGCCTTGCCCAAGGCGGCCAAATCTTTGGGCATGGGGTTCGTCGCCCGGTCCAAGGGTCCTGAATCCTATGCCGACGGGAACGAACCGCCAGTCTAAGGGACTCGTCCCCCCGGGCTTGCTGAACCAGCCCTCTCCGTGGCTAATCTCCAAAGTTATCGAAGATATTGCTGAAGAACCCGCCTTTGCGGCCCCTCTTGCCGCCGCGCCCGTCGTCATCGTCGTCGTCGTCGTCGGGACGGACAGGCCTTCGGTAGGCGGACTCCATCTGCGTCAGCTTTTCCAGCTCGCCCTTGTCGAGCCAGATTCCCTCGCACGTGGGGCAGATGTCCATCACGACGGTCTCGCGCTCTCGCTCGCGCATCATGGTTTGGCACTTGGGGCAATTCATTCCGGAACCTCCTGTTGGGGCCCCTTCACGGGACCGCTTCCTCGATCACAAAGAACGACCCGGACCCGCTTAGCGTTCCTCGATTTCGTCCATTCTCGCCTGGAACTCCTTGAGCTGGAACAGGCTCACGTCGTCCATCGAACGGCCCGATTCCTGGAACGGGGTGTCGAGCGTCTTTAAGAGCTTGAGGATGTAGACGAAGAGGTAGGTCAGGAAGCCGAGCACGATGACCGAGTCGTAGAACGGCTCGATCTTGGTGAACAGCAGAAGGCCCATGACGAGGACGACGATGGATTGGACGAGCACGTAGGCCGAGGGCAGGAAGTTGGTCTTCTGGATGTAGTACATCCTGAGCAGCGCCTTTCGGATCGCGCCCTCCTCGGTCTTGAGGCGCACGATGTAGTTCGGCGGCACTCCGAGCCTCTCCATCTCGAGAAACGGCCCGGAGAGGCCTTCGAGGGCGGCGAGGGCGGTGCGTGAGCAGCAGGACTTCACGGCGTCAACACGAAATCCCTCCATTATCCGGCCGAGCACGGCGGCGAGGGCGGCGAGATCGAACTCCGGCTTGGTTTCCTTAGTGAACCTGCCCTCGTGAAAGATGCTCGCGCACGCGGCGACGATCTCGGTGGGGATCTTCTCGCTCTCCTTGTAGTCGGCCAGGGTGCCCGCGAGGATAAGGCCGAAGAGGAAGATTCCGCCCGCGATCATGCTCGTGAAGAGCGGATTCAGGGTGATGAACTCGAGCCCGAGCTTCTCGATGCCCAGCTTAAGACCGACGAGAATGACGATGATGCCCAGGGTCTCGGCCGCGATGCGAAATCTGTTAAGGGACATTAACATTCCTCTACAAGCCGTGCAAAGCATTCGTTCCGGCTAGGTTGTTTCGAGTAAGTGGCTGGCCACCACGGCCGATCCGTTCTCTTTCTAAAATTTCTGGGGCAAGCTCACATTTCGGGCAGTGCCCAATCTATACTCTTTGGTAAAGAATGAAGAGCCGTGCCTTTACCCTGATCGAATTGCTCGTCGTCATTGCCATCATCGCCATCCTCGCGGCGATCCTTTTCCCCGTATTCGCCCAAGCGAAGTTGGCTGCAAAGAAGGCGGTCAATCTGAGCAACCTCAAGCAGATTAGCTTGGCGGTGCAGATGTACGCGGACTCAAACGCGGGATATCCCATGATGTCCTCGCTCAGTTCACAAAGCCCCCGGACGCGCTGGCCGGACTATATCTATCCCTTCGTGAAGAACACGGACCTCTTCAACGGTCCTCTGGCTCCAAAGGACATGTTTGCCAAGGCCTGGGCGCATGATCCGGCCAAAAAATACGGCGGCTATGGCTACAACTATCAGTATTTAGGAAATTCTCGCATTGTGCAGGGTGATGCAAACTTCCCATTCGCAGCCTCTGACACGGGCATCGAGTATCCGGCAGAGACTGTCGCGGTGACGGACACCCAGGGTGTACGCCGCGACGATGGGGGCATTGGGGCTGGGGAATACACGATCGACCCACCCCTGCCTTCGCTTCGGGGGAGTGGCAAACCCAGCGGATACTACGGCGACGGCTCGGAATGCGGAAGCGGCGCTCAGGGGCCCGGTGTCTGGGGATGCCGAAGCACGCCTGCCGAATGGGCCACCGGCAGAGTGACGATCGCGTGGTGCGACGGCCACGCCTCAACCTTGCCACGCCGGCGGCTGGATGACAAGGACGGCAACGGCGAGCCCGACAATGGCTTTTGGAACGGCCTGGCGGACTCTGCCCAACGATGACAGGCCGTCAGTTCAGATCGAACAGCTCGTCGGTCGTGAAATCGCCATCGCGGTCCAGCTCGCCTAGATTGTGCGGGGCAAAGTCGGCACCATCGTATCCATAGCCGAAAGACCCGACACGCTGCTTCGGCATAAGTGACTTCACGTGGCCGTCGACCCAAAGAACATTGCCGACCTTGCCCCCGTGCCTTCCGTGAAAGCTCGGATACTCGTTCGAGGGCGGTTCGAGATAAGTGCTGCCCTCCAGCGTCGGGCTCGCATAGTCCCAGTTATTGATGCGGGCGCTATCGGCAAACGTCACCGTCTCCGAGGGCGAGCCGACCTGGCTCAGATTGACCGGGATCGGGACCTCGTCGTAGTTTGGCGGGTCGTAGCGCGACGGGCTCAGGTAGGCGTAGTTGTAGCCGAAGCCGGTTAGCCCGAGTACCGTCCTTAGTTTGTTGGAAAAGGACGGACAGCCCTGGATTTGGCGGTTTCTCATGTACGGCTGCAGGAGCCCCTGCTCGATGCGGAGTTGGGAGCCGTCCCAACTGCCCCACCAGTAGACGACCCTGGTCTGGCTCTCGACGATTCGCACCCTCATGGCGGCGTCGTCGTAGCTGTCGCAGTACATGGTCCAGGCGAGCCCTATCTGCTTGGCGTTGGAAAGGCAGCTCGTCTTTTTGGCAGCCTCTTTAGCACGGGCGAAGACGGGGAATAGGATGGCGGCGAGAATCGCGATAATCGCGATGACGACGAGGAGCTCGATCAGGGTGAACGCCCTGCGAGCCGATGTTGAATGTTCGTTCACGAATGGCTCCTTGCAAGGGCCGACGGCGAGCGGCGAAGGAGCCGACGAGGCTGCTCCGGACACCTATGCTCGTAGGCGACTCAAGCGATTTCCTCTTAGATGCGGGCATTCGGGCTCACCCATTCTGGGTATTACCGTTGCGGCACAGCGCCGGAATCTAACCGGACTTCCCCCAAGCTCCGCGCCACGATAGCGCGGTCATCGAGAGTGGCGCGAAGTATACCCACAGTCTGAATCGCCCTCAGCTGGCTCGGAAAGGTCGCGGCATACGTCCCAACCCGCGTAGGGTGAGTAATGGGTGAGCAGGCTTCACCATGCAGGCTGTCGTTATGCGGAATGAGGTCGATCCGGCCGATGCGGCGGGATCGCACGAATACAAGGGCACGACTTACCAGTTCTGCAGCAAGAGCTGCCTTGAGAAATTCCGCGGCGATCCGGAGAACTGGTGCAGGCCACATTTTCGGGCAGTGCCCCAATCTATACGCTTTGTAAAGAATAAAGAGCCAAACTGTTGACCAATCTACAACGTATATACCGGTAGGGGTATATTGTGGAACACGAAATGAAGGCTTCCGTGGACCGTAGGCTGGCTCGGATCGAAGGACAGGTGAAGGGCCTTCGCCGGATGCTGCAGGAAGATCAATACTGCTGCGATATTCTCACCCAGCTCTCAGCCGTGCGATCGGCTTTGGATCAAGCTGCAGCCGAACTTGCGGTTGGGCACGTGAAGACCTGCATAGTCGGCCATGGCACGGAGAGCGAGCACGAGCATTGCAAACCAATGAGTCAAGAGGAGCTCATGGACGAACTTCGGGTCACGCTATCGCGCCTTATGAAGTGATACCCCTAACGGTAATTGGGAAATATTTATGGAAACAACGTTGAAAATCGAAGGAATGACGTGCGGCAATTGCGTTAAGCATGTCCAACAGGCCCTGATGGAAGTCGAAGGTGTGGAGTCGGCGACCGTTTCTCTCGAAGAAAATCGAGCAGTCGTGACACATGGGAACGAAGCCACGGTCGAGCAGCTAATGGCTTCGGTCGAAGAAGAGGGCTACAAGGCTACGCAAATCTAAACGCAGATGGTAAAGAGCGAGCTCAAGATAGAGGGGATGACCTGCGCTTCGTGCGTCGCGCGGGTCGAGCGATTTCTCGGAAAGGTTCCGGGCGTCACGGAAGCGCGCGTGAACCTGGCGACTGAGCGAGCGGAAGTCGAGCACGAGCCTGGCGTCGGCGACGACGTCTTGGCGGCAGCGGTCGAACGATCGGGCTACAAGGCGATTCCAATTTCGTCGGGCGATCCATCCGAGATTGAACTCAAGATCGGCGGGATGACGTGTGCTTCATGCGTCGCTCGGGTAGAGCGTTCGCTCAAGAAGGTTCCTGGTGTCACGGAAGCCAATGTCAACCTTTCGACCGAGCGAGCGGTCGTGACCCTTGGGCCAGATCCTGCCTCAGAATCCGAGCTAATCCGTGCCGTGGAGGCTGCCGGCTATACGGCTCTACCTGTAGGCGTGCCGACAGCGGCAGGACAGGACCAGCTTCAAGCGGAGAGGGAAGCCGGATTACGCAAGCAGCGGCTGAACTTGATCGTGGCGGCGGTGCTGACCGCTCCCGTCGTGGTGCTCGCTATGTTCTGGGAGGGCCGGCCTGAATGGGCGAACTGGCTGCAGCTCGTCTTGACAACCCCGGTCGTATTTGGCAGCGGATGGAGCTTTTTCAAGGTCGCGTTCAAGAACGCAAGGCACCTGTCGGCGACCATGGATACCCTCATTGCAATCGGCACTGGGGCTGCTTGGGCTTTCAGCGTGTACGGGCTGATCCTCCACCGAGGCATGCCAATGCACCAGAGCATGTCGCTGTATTTCGAGACGTCGGCGGCCATTATCACGCTGATCCTCCTGGGGCGATATCTGGAGGCTCGTGCAAGGGGGCGAACTTCCGCGGCGATCGAAAAGCTGCTGAATCTCGCGCCCAAACAGGCCATTCTCGTCCGTGAGGACGGCAGCGAGGAAGAGGTGGCTATCGAGACGGTGCGAGTCGGCTATCGCTTGCGCGTCCGGCCGGGTGAGAAGATCGCGGTGGACGGCCAAGTAATCGAGGGAGACTCGTATGTAGACGAGAGCATGCTGACCGGAGAGTCGGCGCCGCTTCATAAGGGCCCTGGCGATGCCGTCACCGGGGCGACCCTGAACCAGCGTGGAAGCCTCGTGTACGAAGCGACCCGAGTCGGCAGCAATACTGCGCTGGCGCAGATCGTACGGCTCGTACAGCAGGCCCAGGGCTCGAAGGCGCCAGTGCAGAGGCTGGCAGACCAGATATCAGGGATCTTCGTTCCGGTCGTTATCCTTATCGCGTTGGCCACGTTCGGCGCCTATATGCTTATGGGCAGCAGCGTACAGGCTGCGCTGATCCCGGCTGTCGCGGTCTTGGTAATCGCATGCCCGTGCGCCCTCGGGCTTGCCACGCCGACCGCAATCATGGTCGGCACCGGGCGCGGAGCAGAACGCGGGATCCTGATCAAGGGCGGCGAAAGCCTGGAGCTGGCCCACAAGCTCACCGACGTGGTCCTCGATAAAACCGGCACGATCACAAAAGGAGCGCCCGAGGTCACGGATGTCTTGGTGCTGAACGGACTGTCGGACAGAGACCTGGTCCGCTTGGCGGCGGCTGCCGAAAGGCCTTCTGAGCATCCTTTAGCTGCAGCGGTCGTCCGGGCGGCGGGGGATGATGTGCCCTCCAGCACGGGTTTTGAATCGGTCACTGGCGAGGGTGTTCGTGCGAAGGTGGATGCGAGGCTTGTGGCTGTTGGAAGCCGGAAGCTCCTTTCTCGCGAGGGCGCGCCCATGACGGTCGAAGCGAACCAGGCAATGGAGCGGCTAGAGAGCGAGGGCAAGACGGCCGTCCTCGTCTCGGTGGACAAAGAGACGGCCGGCGTGATAGGCATCGCCGATGCGCCGGAGCCAACTTCGGCCGAGGCGATATCCAAGCTGCACGAAATGGGACTCACGGTGTGGATGCTTACGGGTGACAACCGCCGCACCGCCGAAGCGATTGCAGCACAGGTTGGAATTAAGCCAGAAAACGTTCTTGCCGAGGTGCTGCCCGGCGAGAAAGTCGATAAGGTGCAAAGCTTGCAGGCTCAAGGAAAGACGGTGGCAATGGTGGGCGATGGCATTAACGACGCCCCGGCACTGGCCCATGCCGATCTCGGGATTGCGATTGGCCGCGGGACCGACATTGCGATCGAGGCGGCGGACATTACGCTTCTTTCAGCAGATCTTCGAGGCGTGGCGGAGTCTATCCAGCTCTCGCGGTTCACGCTTCGAACGATCAAGCAGAATCTCTTTTGGGCGTTCATTTACAATGTTGTCGGCATCCCGCTGGCGGCTCTCGGCATGCTGTCCCCTATGATCGCGGCGGGGGCGATGGCCCTTTCTTCGGTGTCGGTCGTAACCAATTCTCTGCGGCTTCGTAAGGCTGGATTTCACAGGAGCAAATCATGAAAACATCTACATTCACAACTCCCGGCGTCTGCTGCCAGGGATGCGTCAGCACCGTTCAAAAAGGTCTCGGATCGTTGCCCGGAGTCGAATCCGTGGTCGCGGACCCGGAGACGAAGGAGGTCCAGGTGGGCTATGACGAGTCGCAAGTTGACGACCAGGCTCTCCGGGCGAAGCTAGCTGAAGTCGGCTATCCGGCAGACGCTTAGCTTATCGCCTGCAATTGGAAAACCGCAGCCATCACCGGCCGGAAAAAGCTAAGAGGACGGACGGGGCTGTAATTGACCCACGTCTCTTTTGGGCTGCGCTGAGAACTTTGCAATTTCAACGGTTGTGATTGCCTGCCCCGACGCGCTCGGACTAGCTACGCCAACGGCCGTTGCTGTAGGTATTGGCCTTGGCGCAAAGCACAACGTGCTTATAAAAGATGCCGTGGAGAAGTTCTGGGAGCGCCTGATCAAATCGAATGTCTACGACCTGACGGCATTTGGCTTGCCGTCGGGAGCTGTCTTCCAGGAACCTACCCTATGCTTGTAACAAATTTGGTGCGCGGGAAAGGACTCGAACCTTCACGCCTTGTGAGCACTACCACCTCAAGGTAGCGTGTATACCAATTTCACCACCCGCGCAGGTTGAAAATTATACCGCTCCCGTTTGCTTGCATCGCAGCAACTCCACAGCGCCAGAAAACGCTGTATGATCGTGGCATGGAATCCGACAAGGATCTGCATGACTTTCGCGTCCGTTTCGAGCAGCTTGCGGAGGAGGCGGCCGAGTATGGGGTGGCATCCGTCGTGGCGCTGTCATCTTCGAATCCGATCGCCCAGTCCGAGGAGATCGCCTGGCTCTCGCGCGGCTCGCGGCTCACCGCCATCGGCCTCTTGACCCAGGCGCTTTGGGACTTACAGACACAGACGCCGAGAGACACCCCCTGATGTTCACGGGCATCATCCAAGCAAAGGGGCGGGTGGTCTTGAATTCAGGCTCTGCGCTTGCCGTATCTCCCGACTGGTCGGAGGAGGATATTCAAAGCGGAGAGAGCATCTCGGTGAACGGCGTGTGCCTGACCGTCTTGGGCTTGTCCAATCCGCTGACGTTCGACCTTAGCCCCGAAACACTTGAGCGGACGACTCTGGGAGCGCTTGCCCCTGGCCAAAAAGTCAATTTAGAGCGGGCGCTCAGGGTTGGCGACCGGCTGGGCGGGCACTTCGTACAGGGGCACGTGGATGCGGTTGGTTCGATCAAAGCCAGGCGAGAGGCGGAGAACTCGCAGGTGCTTACCTTCGAAGTCCCCGAGGGCTTTGAGCGGTACCTCGTGGACAAGGGCTCGGTTTGCGTCGACGGCATTAGCCTGACGGTCGTCGAGCCGCGAGGGAGGCTCTTTGATATCTGGATCGTTCCGCATACGCTTCGGGAAACCAATCTCGACGCAATGAGAGCGGGAAGCCAGGTAAATCTCGAATTCGACATGCTAGCCAAGTATGTCGAGAAGCTGATCCGGAACTCTCCTTAATGCGGTTTGTGATTCTTGTTGTTCTGGGTGACTTCCGTAGCTCGCTCAGGGGGGATGGGCGTGGACTCGGCAATCAACAGTCAGCCATCATTTGAGCTCGAGCCCCGTCGCCATAGCCAGCTTGGGGCGGATGGCCGTCCACATCGCCTTTGCGATATACAGCCCCCGCCTGCGATTCACCGCCTCCATCGCCCCCGCGATCGCCGCCGGATCGCCGGAAAGCTCGTCCCGCTTCTGCGTCCCGATGCGCTGCCCTCCGAAAACACCCTCCACCGCTTTCCCGCCGCCATCGATCGCAAGGACCGCGTTTTTGGCGTCGTAAAGCCAGGCGCGAAACTCGGTCTTGGTTTCGCTATGGGCGCCTAATGTGTTGGCGAGTACCTCGCTCGGGCTCCGGTCTTTCTGTTGCCAGCGCGTGATCTGGAGGACGAGCACGTAGTCCACGCCTCCGTCCTTGGCCACCGCGGCAAGGGCGTCCATGGCGTCGGTCGGTTTGCCTTTGAGTGCAGGCTTGAGGGCGGCCATCAGCTTGTCGGTCTGCAGCGCCTTGACCATCTCCGCGCCGCCTGTGTGCAGGCTCGTGGCGACGAATTTCTCCGCTTCGAATCCGATTTCGGTCTGGGTTTGCAGCTTCACCCAGAAGGGAAAAGCCTTAGAGTCGAGTACCTCCACCGGCGCGAGCAGCACCTTTGGCTTCTGGGCGAGGGCCGGGGAGAGCAAGGTAAGTAGGGCGAGCAGGGTAGGCAGGGCGCGCATATGGTGTTAAGACGCTCGATTCTTGATTGGAGTGCGATCCCTTTGATTTGAGGTCCATGAAGGCGCCCTCAACAGCTGCTACATATGGAGCCTTAAGCCCGCATCGAGTCGGCCACCATCCAGCCGCTTAAAGCGCCGATGTACACAAGATTCCCGCCCCAGGCAAGCACCTCCAATGGGCTTAGGACCGCGGAGAACCGAGCAGCGAAGGCAAGCAGCAGGGTGACGCCCGCTACTGCTGAGACCATGCGCGAGGTCGAATAGTTGAACCCCTTTTGGGCATAGCCAAGCAGCATGTACAGGGCGGCCGCGACCCAAAAGTTGACGATGGCGATCGTCGCGAGTGCCACCACCGGCGTGATCCTGCCCAGCGCGGTCGTCGCAACCGATGAGAAGCGATCGACGAGCCCCGCATAGCAAAAGGAGGCGCCGAGCGCGACTCCGCTCAGAAAGGTCATGACCCACACTCCGAGGGTCCAGGTGGAGACCGGCGGCAGATCGGGCATAAGCGGCTTCTCCATGCTCACGACGAGATAGATGGCGGCGAGGATAATCAGGCCCAGCCCAATGCTCAGCGGAAAGCCGATGTTCTCCCGCTCTTTGTTGCGCACCTTCACGACGGCAAAGCTGACCATCTCCTCATGGCGCTGATGGTAGACCTCATTTGTCGGATCCATCTGAACGGCGAGCGCATACATCTTCGCGGCGTCGTTTGACCGGCCCTGTGCGCGCCGGATGTCTCCAAGTACTGCGTAAGGGATCGGCTGACGGCTGTCATAGCCTAGGATCTTCTGTGCCAGCTTCTCGGCAACCGACATTTGGCCCCGGCTGTGGACGAGGGTAAGGCGGGTCACCTCTGCCGAGACGACCGCTGATCTGGCTGCCTTGCCGGTCGCAGCATAAGCCTTGGTTCGAGGCTTGGCGGCGGGTTTTGCGCTGCCCATTTCGAGCAGCTTGTCGTATTGGATTCTTCGATCCCAGTCGCCAAGAATCTCGTAGGCCTGGGTGACTTGGAGGAATGCGGCAAGAGCGCCCGGCTCGCTCGTGCGGTCAGGATGCAATTCGAGGACGAGGCGGCGGTAGGCCGTCTTGATCTCGCTCTGTGTGGCTCCTTTCGATACTCCAAGCACCTCGTAGTGGCTACGGGACATCGGCACTCCTAGGGGTAACTATACGACAGCATCTCCGCCGTTCCGGTTCTACGCCGCAAAACCCGGTCCAGCATTAATACTTGGAATTCCTGCGTGATCCTGCACCCCTACGGGTCCATCAGGTCCATGCCATCCTGCATGCGGCCGCCTAGAATGCTCTGATAGTTCATGACAAGGATGTAGCCGACATAGATCGCCACAAACAAGAGGATCACCACGCCCGTGGTGACGGCGAGCTGGTGGGTTCGAGCTTTCGATTCGCCCTCATAGAACTCCGCCATCTTGATCAGCATCTGGTCGAGGTTGCCCGTCTGCTCGCCGGTCTGGGTCATGTCGAGCACGATCGGCGAAAAAGCGCCGGTCTGGCGGAAGGAGTCGGTGATCCCTGCGCCTTCCTTGAGCCGAGCGATCATGGGATACATCTCCGAGCGGAGATACTGGTTGCCGCATGCGTCCGCCCCGAGCTGCACGGCGTCGTGGATAGGAATGCCCCCCTTGTAAAGGCTGCCTACCGCTCGCCCGAATTTGGCCATCACGAGCTGCTTCAAGGTGACGCCGATCACGGGGACCTGAAGGATGAAGCGGTCCCACTTGTAGCGTAGCGCCGGATTTTGCAAGCCCACTCTTAAGTAAAAGAAAAACCAAAGGCCGACGAGCACGAGCGGAATCAGGATCGCCGGATCGGTGAGAGGCGAATAGAGCCGCTGCCCGCCCCCTACCGCGCCGATTATCCAGTTCGCGCCGACGATCACGAGAACCGAAACGCCAAGCACGAGCTTGGGATAGAGGGTGACCGACCGGTAGAGCCGCCTCAGCTCGATCTCGTCATCTATGTACTCGGCGACCTGCCGCAGGATGCCGTCCATGTTGCCGCCCTGCTCGCCCGCGCGAACCAGGCTGACGATGAGCGGGGAAAAGGCTTCGGGATAGCGGACCATCGTCTCGGTCATGGGGCGGCCCGCCTCGGCTCCTCGGCCCATTTCGCGAATGATGGCCTTTAGCTTCTCGTTTCGGGTTTGCCCGGAGAGGGTGTTAAGCGATTGCGCGAGATTGACGCCGGCGTTCTGCAGGCTCGCGAGCTGCCGGAAAAAGAAGAGCAGGTCCGGCAGCGGGACCTTGCCAAAGAGCGGATCGAGGACATTGGCCTGGAAGGGGGTGGGCTGGGCTCTTGGCCGTTCGGCATTTGCCATTTCTTGGGGCAGCAGATCGCCAGGGCTGTAGGCGATGCCGACATGCTCGACCGTCAGGCCCTGGCTTGCAAGCGATTCGGCCGCGCTTGCGACCGATGCGCTATGGAGCGTGCCTGTAATGGGCTCGCCTTGCTCGTTGGTTGCGCGGTATTCAAAGACAGGCATCTTTCGGATTTCGGATTTCGGATTTCGGGATTTTGGAATTTGGATTAGAGGCTACTCGGTCACCCTCTCGATTAGGCCCGGATAGAAGATGCTATAGAGAATGTACAGCATGAGCACGTAGCCGATCACGGTGGTGAGGCAGCCCCATTGCCGGGCGAGCTTCTTGGCTTGCGGCTCCGTAGCTTCAAATTCGGTCTGGCTCATGGAAGCGGCGTTCATGAGGGCGCCTGGGACGTCACCCGTCGTCTCGCCGGTTTGGACGATGAGCGCGTAATCCCTTGGAATCGCGCGCCCCTGCGAGAGCGCCTCTGAGAGGCGCGTCCGCTCGTTCATCGATGCCCCGATTTTCTTAAGCCGTTCCTTGTATGCAAGATTGGGAACCGCCTCAACGGCAAGCTGCCAGGCCCTTTGGGGAGTGATCCCGGCCTTGCTCAGGTTGCTCAGCGCCCAAGCAAACATTGCCGAGCCTTCGGAACTTGCCCGCTTGGCGAACACCGGCATCACCAGGGCTAGGCGATGACGCCAAATCCGGCCGCTCAGCGAACTCCACCACATATTGATAAGCCACAAACCCAGCGGAAGGCAAACCAACGCGGGCCCAATCGGCCACTTGATCTCTTCCCAGATCTTTGCAAAGAGTGTGGGCAAGGCTGGCGCGCCGCCGCCGGACGCTTCCTGCACTGTCCAAACCTCCAACGCGGCCCGAACGCCAGCGAGGGCAAGCGGCACGGCCAAGACCGCCCCAACCAGCAGCCGCTTGAAAATCCAAAAAGGCCGGCTGAATTTCATTGACGCTTCCGCCTGGTTCGAGGCATAGATGGCTGCCTCCGGAAGAAAGCCGCCTTGCTCGCCTGCTCGGACCAACCCTACGATATGGGGCGGGTAGAGCTTCGGATACTTCTCCAAGGTGTCGCTCATCGGCTCGCCTCGCGAGGTCGCGGCTTTCAGCTCGACAAGTGAGCTCTGGTAATCCTTGCGCGTGACGCGGCGCGTGAGATCGTCGAATGCCTGCTGGGGATTGATTCCGCTCTTGAGGTAGCTGGCAAGCTGGCTGAAGAGAAGGAAGGTGTCCTTTTCGGTGCCGTAGCCGGTTTTCCGGGATGGGGTTTTGCGATGTTGAGGTGTTGAGGTATTAGGGGCTTGCGGGATTACGGGCAAGGGGGCTTGCGGGCTTGTGGGCTTGGGGGGTTGAGGCGGCGCCAAGCTCCCTTCGACCACTTTGGAGACCTTGAGGCCCTGCCGCCGAAGCTCTGAGGAAGCATCCCTCAGCGATGGGCTCTGGAGCGTGCCCTCTACCCGGCTCCCGCTGGAGTCAACCGCGACGTATTGATAAAACGGCATCTTCTAGCTTTCGGACGTGGGCGGCCTGCTCCATGGTTGCCGCAAGCATGTCAGCCAGGGGCGGAAGGCCGGGAAGAACCAATTCTGGGGCGATGTCAAATAGCGGCTGGAGCACGAACCTCCGCTCTGGCGTGCGAGGGTGCGGCACCTCGAGTCTGGGTTCCGTCATGCGCCGGTAGCACAGGCATCCATAAGCCACGAGGTCCAGATCAATCTCCCTTGGCCCATAGCGCTCCGCCGGAATGCGGCCGACCTCCATCTCGACCGTCTTGAGCATCCTCAACATGGCCAGGGGCGCCATCGAGGTCTCGCCGATTGCTGCCGCGTTGAGAAAAGCGGGCTGATTCTCGACATACATCGGTGCGGTTTCGTAAATGGGGCTCACGGCGCGAAGATGTACGTGCCCACTTAGCAGATCCAGGGCGTTTTGAATCCGGCCGACACGATCGCCCAGATTGCTGCCCAGTCCGATGCCGATAGGCGTCACCTGCCCGGTTTACCTTGTTGTGCCAGACAATGAACTTGACTTGAAAGGGGCGCGTAAGAGACAATGTACTGCTTCGTGGCGGGTGTAGCTCAGTGGTTAGAGCGCCTGACTGTGGCTCAGGAGGCCGTGGGTTCAATTCTCATCATCCGCCCCAATTTTGCCCATGAGGCTGCGCCTGCAAGAATCTTGTCAGGCACTTCTCGATATTTCTTCGGCTGCCAGCCACTTCGAGAAGCTTTCCTTCGAGGTAAGCCTGAACGATGCCCGGATGCACGTAGCTCTTCCGACAAATCGCGGGGGTATTGCCAAGCTGCCTCGCGACCCTGGCTAGGGTATCGCGCACCGCTTTTTGCGCAGCGCGGGTCCCCGCCAGACTGGCCGCATTGCAAAGGTCATCGAGAGCCAGCGCGGTGGCAGCCCAGGTTCGGAAGTCTTTAGCGGTGAAGTCGCTGCCCGTTGTCTCTCGCAGGTAGGCGTTTATGTCGGCCGATCCAATAGTGCGCACCTGACCTGAGTCATCGAGGTAGCAGAAAAGCTCCTGGCCCGGCAATTCTGAAATCTGCCGAAGGATACGTGCTATCCTCCTGTCCGAGACCCGAACAAGGTGCTCAATTCCTCGCTTGCCGCGGAACTTGAATTCAATATGGCTTTGCCCGATTGTCGCGTGCCTCGAACGCATTGTGGTCAGCCCGTATGACTTGTTCTCCCGCGCATACTCCTCGTTCCCGACCCGTATCAGGCTGTTTTCGAGTAGCCAGACGACGCTCGCGCAGGCCTTTTCCTTGGGCACCCCATGCCTGCGCAGATCCACATCGACTCGCTTGCGAATGTTTGGCAAAGCCTTGCCGAATTCAAGCATACGTCCGAACTTGTTTTCCTTGCTGAGCTGCGTCCAGAGATCGTGGTAGCGATACTGCTTGCGGCCGCGAGCGTCCCTGCCGGTCGCCTGGATGTGGCCGTTTTCCAAAGTGCAGATCCAGACGTCCGTGTAGGCCGGCGGGATGGCGAGCTTTCGGATCCGCGAGAGTGTCGCCTTGTCCGCAATCCGCGTCCCATCGGGAGCAAGGTATACGAAGCCTGACCCGGCGCGCTTGCGAGTTATTCCAGGCAGATCGGAGTGGCTCACATAGGTCAGCCCCGACTCCAAGGCTTGCTCGACGAGGGGTTGGAGCTCGGACATCGCTGAGAGCGTTTGACCCAGATGGCTGCTTAGTTGTTTCACCCGACGGATCCTTGCGGCGAACCAAGCTCTCTGAACGTCAAATAAGGTAGAATCTAGGTTCCCACGAAACGGATTTTGGCCCATTTTGAGCCAGGAAGGTTCTACATATCCATGCCGTCCCCAAAGAACGATAAGCAGCCCGACGACCAGCCCGAACAGCCCGAAAGCGAGGGCCGCGACGAGAGCATTCAGCTTGGCGCGCTAGACGACCTCATCAGCCAGGTCGAAGGCGACTACAACGCCAACCAGATTCAGGTCCTCGAGGGCCTCGAAGCGGTTCGAAAGCGTCCCGGCATGTACGTTGGCGACAATGGCAAGAAGGGCCTGCATCAGATGTTCAAGGAGGTCCTCGACAACTCCGTCGATGAGGCCCTGGCCGGCCACTGCACCAATATCAAGATCGTCCTCCATGCGGACAATTCGCTGAGCGTCGAGGACAACGGACGAGGCATCCCCGTGGACAAGCACGCCAAGATGGGCGTCTCTGCCCTGCAGGTCGTCATGACAGTCCTCCATGCGGGAGGCAAGTTCGGAGGCGAGGGCAGCGGCTACAAGACCTCAGGAGGCCTCCACGGCGTCGGCGTCTCCTGCACGAACGCGCTCGCCGCATGGATGGAGACCACCGTCCGGCGCAACGGAAAGGTCTATCGCCAGCGCTATGAGAAGGGCATCCCGGTCACCGAGGTCAAGGAGATCGGCAAGAGCGACGGCAAAGGCACCACCCAACACTGGATGGCCGACGATACAGTGCTTACCGAGACCGAATACGACATCCACCTGATCAAGACCCGCGTCCGCGAGCTGGCCTACCTCAACCCGGTAGTCAAATTTGAATTCACGAGCGAGCAGAACGCCGAGGACAGCGAGGTCTTTCACTACCAGCGGGGCATCCCGCAGCTCGTCGAGGACGTTAACGAGGGCAAAGACACGCTGCACCCGGTCATATACTTCAAGCGCATCAAGGAGACCACCGAGGTCGAGGTCGCGCTCCAGTATCACGATGGATACAACGAGACCATCCTCGCCTTCAGCAACAACATCCACAACCCCGACGGCGGAACCCATGTCTCTGGCTTCAATGCGGCGCTCACCAGGGCGATCAATTCCTACGCCCGCAAGATGGGCTTCCTGAAGGAGAAGGACACCAATTTCAGCTCCGACGACGTGAGCGACGGCCTCACCGCCGTCATCTCGCTCCGCCTCGAGAACCCGAGCTACAACTCGCAGGACAAGGTCAAGCTCGTCACCCCCGAGGTCCAGGGCCTCACGAACTCGCTCGTCGGAGACGGCCTCACCACGTTCTTTGAAGAGAATCCGCAGATGGCGAAGCGGATCATGGACAAGTGCATCATCGCCCAACGAGCCCGCGAAGCAGCAAGAAAAGCCGCCGAAAGCATAAGAAGGGGCAACGCGATGGACAGCTTTGGACTGCCCGGCAAGCTCAGCGACTGCATGAGCAAGGACGCCGACAAGTGCGAGATCTTCCTCGTCGAGGGCGATTCCGCAGGAGGCTCCGCCAAGGGCGCTCGCGACCGCGTCACCCAGGCCGTCCTCCCGCTAAGAGGCAAAATCCTCAATGTCGAAAGGGCCCGCATCGACAAGGCCCTCGACAACGAGGAAATCAAGTCCCTCATCGCCGCCCTCGGAGTCGGCGTCGACCTCACCCTGGGACGCTCGACCAGCGCCGCAGCCGACGACATCGAGCAGGACGAACTCGACCTCACAACGACAGAAGGCAACGGGGCCAAGCAGGCCTATCAGCTCCACGAAACCAAGCCAAACGGCCATAGAATCAAAGACAAGGACCGCAACGTCGAGTTCGATCTCACCAAGCTCCGCTATGGAAAGGTCATCATAATGACCGACGCCGACGTCGACGGAGAGCACATCCGAACCCTCCTGCTGACCTTCTTCTATCGCTACATGAAGCCCCTCGTCGCGGCAGGCCACGTCTACCTCGCCCAGCCGCCCCTTTTCGTGGTCAAAGCCGGCGCAAACGAGCGGCACTACGCCATGGATGAGGCCGAGCGCGACGAGATCATCAAGGGCCTCAAGAAGAAAAACGTCCAGATCACCCGCTTCAAGGGCCTCGGGGAAATGAACGCCGAGGACCTTGAGGAGACCACCATGGCTCCGGACAAGCGCCGCCTCGTGCAGGTCAAAATGGACCCCGCCTACGAGATGGACATCGAGCAGATGTTCTCACGCCTCATGGGCGACAAGGTCGAGCCCCGCCGCGAGTTCATCGAAAAGCACGCCAAACAGGCCAGCAGCGTCGACTGGCACTATTGAGCTCGAAAGAGGGATCTATCCGTCCCCCTCCTCGGAATGGCTCGCGTCTGAGGAGGGGCCAGCGGTCTCGGGAAGGTGGGATGGCGGCGGCTCATCGGGCTTTTGAAAGCCAAGGATCACGAGCATCAGCAATCCTACAGCTCCCACCGCCAACCCTCCGAAGAAGCAAATGCCAAACAGGGTCCACGCCCAGGATGGATCGTTGCTGGAGCCTCCGAAGAAGCACATGAAGCTGCCGAAGGTCACGGCCGGGCCGGCGATGATCAGTATCGTCGCCTGGCGCACCCAGGTGTCCTTCTGCTTTTGAGTCATCCAACCCCCCGGCTGTGGTTGTTCATAGCACCGAGACCGCGGTGTTGTAGGTTCCGGTCCGCAAGGTGCCGGCGGGCATGTACTTCGGCCTCCATTCCTCATATTGTACAAACTTCAATTATTGGAGGGCTCCCCTTAGGGAATCTCCCAGCTGGAGGTGAAAGAGGCTCGGGCAGCAAGACAACCCTCATTGGCCCATCTGCTTGGCAGGTAATATCGAACCAGCCACCCTCCCTGCCAAAGAAGCCCTGACTCAGCCAGGGAGCGGCCCCTTGGAGGACGATATTTGAACAGCTTCGGCGCGAAGGCAACTCTGCAGTGTGGGGAGAACTCCTACACCATCTACCGGCTCGATGCGCTGGAACAGAAGCACAAGGTCAGCCGGCTCCCCTTTTCCCTGCGCATCCTCCTTGAAAATCTCCTGCGCAAGGAGGACGGCAGGATCGTCACCGCGGCCGATGTCGAGGCCCTCGCAAGCTGGAATCCGAAGGCCGAGCCGGGCGTCGAGATTGCCTTCACCCCCTCGCGGACGCTGCTCCAGGACTTCACCGGAGTGCCTTGCGTGGTCGATCTTGCGGCGATGCGGGATGCCATGCGGAACCTCGGCGGCGATCCGCAGAAGATCAATCCCCTTGCGCCGGTCGAGCTTGTGATCGACCATTCCGTGCAGGTCGACTCTTATGGCACTGACGCGTCGATGATGATCAACCGCGACCTCGAATTCGAGCGCAATTCCGAGCGCTACGCCTTTCTAAAGTGGGGTCAAGAGGCATTCGATAATTTCAAGGTCGTGCCGCCGAACACGGGGATCGTGCACCAGGTCAATCTGGAATTCCTCGCAAGGGTGGTTTTTACCGACGCGATAACCGGCGAGGCTTATCCGGACACCCTTGTCGGCACCGACTCGCACACGACGATGATCAATGGGCTCGGCGTGCTCGGCTGGGGGGTGGGCGGCATCGAGGCAGAGGCGGCGATGCTCGGCCAGCCCGTATCCATGCTCATTCCGCAGGTCGTCGGCTTCCGGCTCAAGGGCGAGCTGCGAGAGGGCGCGACCGCCACCGATCTCGTGCTGACCGTCACCGAGATGCTTCGGAACAAGGGCGTGGTGGGGAAGTTCGTCGAGTTTTACGGCCCTGGCGTCGCGAACCTTCCGGTTGCCGACCGCGCGACCATCGGCAATATGGCCCCTGAATATGGCGCCACTTGCGGGATTTTCCCGGTGGACGATGAGACGCTGCGGTACCTGCGGCTCACGGGCCGCCCGGACGGGCAAGTTGCGCTCGTCGAGGCCTACATGAAGGAGCAGGGCCTGTTCCATTCGGCCAGCTCGCCGGAGCCTTTGTTCTCCGATACCCTGGAACTGGACTTGGCGACAGTGGAATCGAGCGTCGCCGGCCCGAAGCGGCCGCAGGACCGGATACGGCTCAAGGATGCCAAAGCCTCCTACCGCACGACCTTCGCACACGCGCTTCCCGGCAAGGTCGGCTCGACCGGCGGCAGCATGTCCGGCTCGAAGTACGACCCCGTGGCGAGCGCGATGACGACCGCGGTGCTCGAGGACAGGGCCGAGGAAGCCGCCGGGCATGTCACGAACGGCTCGGTGGTTATCGCGGCGATCACGAGCTGCACAAACACCTCCAATCCTTCGGTGATGGTGGCGGCCGGGCTGCTCGCCAAGAAGGCTCTCGAAAAGGGTCTCATGACCAAGCCGTGGGTCAAGACCTCCTTGGCGCCCGGGTCGAAGGTCGTGACGAAGTATCTCGATGAAGCGGGCCTGACGATAGCACTCGACCGGCTCGGATTCAATACTGTCGGCTATGGGTGCACGACCTGCATCGGCAACTCGGGGCCTCTCCCCGATCCGATTTCAAGGGTCATCAACGAGCAGGACCTGACCGTCTGCTCGGTGCTTTCCGGCAACCGAAACTTTGAAGGGCGTATCCAGCAGGACATCAAGGCGAATTATCTGATGTCGCCCCCGCTTGTGGTCGCCTATGCGCTCGCCGGAACGATGGACATAGACATGTACAACGATCCGCTCGGCTGCGATTTTGATGGCAAAGAGGTGTTTCTGCGGGACATTTGGCCGACCCAGAAGGAGGTTGCGGGGGTTGTGGAGGCCACTATCAGCGCGCGCATGTTCCGCGAAAGCTATGAGGGCGTTTTTGAGGGCGACGATAAGTGGAAGGCGACCAAGGTGACCGCTTCGAAGGTGTACGACTGGCCCAACTCGACCTATATCAAGAACCCGCCGTACTTCGAGGGCATGCCCGCGGCGGCGCCGGACCACGTGGAGGAGCTAATCGGTCTGCGATGCCTGGCCTTGCTTGGAGACAGCGTCACCACCGACCATATCTCTCCCGCAGGCTCGATCAAGCTGAATTCGCCGGCGGGCCAGTACTTGACCAAGCATGGGATTCCGCCGCATCTTTTCAACTCCTATGGCTCGCGCCGGGGAAATCACGAGGTCATGATGCGCGGCACGCTCGCAAACGTCCGGCTCCGTAACCTGCTCGCGCCAGGCACTGAAGGAGGGTTTACAACCTACCTACCCACCGGCGAGGTGATGCCCATCTTCGATGCGGCTGAGCTATACAAATCGGACGGCGTTCCACTGATCATTCTTGCTGGAAAGGAATATGGTTCCGGCTCGAGCAGGGACTGGGCGGCAAAAGGTCCTGCGCTGCTCGGCGTCCGGGCCGTTATCGCGGAAAGCTACGAACGCATCCATCGCTCGAATCTGATCGGCATGGGCATCCTTCCGCTTCAATTCCTGCCCAAGGAGAACGCAAGCTCCCATGGGCTAACGGGTGCTGAAGCATTCGAGGTCGTAGGCCTTTCGGCGGCTGCGGCCGGATTCGGAGGGAGCAAGCAGCTGCTCATTAGGGCGGACGGTGCGGGTAAAGCCAAGGAGTTCAAGGTTCAAGTGCGCATAGACACTCCACAGGAGCTGCTTTATTACCGGCATGGCGGCATCCTCCAGTTCGTGCTGCGCCAGTTGCTCAACACATAAGCTCAGCGCGCCCGGCGTCTCAGCGGTGATAATAAGCTTGAGCACGGTGACCTATTGAGCGACGAACAGGTAGAGAGGCAGTCCCCCTTATTCAACAAGCTTGGGCTCCCCGTCTCCAAGTTCCTCGCTTGGCTGCTGCTCCTCCTGTTTGGCCCGCTGATCGTTCGAGGCAAGTACCGGGTGCCAAAGAAGGGCGGACTGCTGATCCTGTCCAACCATATCTCCGATCTCGACCCGCCTGCGGTGCAGGTCTCGTGCCCCCGAACGATCTATTTCATGGCCAAGAGCGAACTCTTTGATATGCCTGTTTTGGGACGGATGATTCGGTGGTTCAAGGCTTTTCCGGTCAAGCGCGGCGAGCCTGACCGGGCCTCCATCAAGAAGGCTATCGCCTACCTGCGGGCGGGTGAAACGGTTTGCATCTTTCCGGAGGGTGAGCTGAGCGAGGATGGCAACTTGTGGCCGCTGAAGCCAGGGGTGGCGCTCATCGTGCGGATGGCGGAGGTGCCGGTCATTTGCGTCGGGCTGGTGGGCACGAACAAGATCGTGCCATGCGGGAAGCTTATTCCGCGGCCCGCATTTGGCGGCGTCTCGGCGACTTGGGGTGAGGTGCGCAGCTTCGATCGCAGGGCTGAGACCGAGGAGATCATGGGCTGGGTCGAGGGGCAGCTCAGGGAGTTGACGGAGCAATGAGGTTCGTGAGCGACCTCACTCTGCTTCAGAAGTGGCCGCACCTGGCTCATGCTTTTCGAAGGGCGGCGTGGGGTAGCCCGGCTGGTTCGGAATCCAAGAAGGTGTCGCATCCCACTCTCGGGTCGCGTAGTCGCCAAACGTCAGCCCCATGAGCAGAAGCCAAACGAATCCGGTCGCCGCCCACAGCTTGATCAGCCTCGTACTCCATTTGACGCCCATGAAGACGAGGATCACCATCATCATCTTGATGGTCGCGATGAGAATGGCCGCCACATTATTCAGCCAGGTTGCAGACAGATCCACATAGGAAATCGCAATAGTAGCCCCCATGAGAACCATTAGCCCGATCACGTTAATCAGATAAAAGGTCCAGGGGGTGATATGGTGCTGATGTTTTTCTGCCATGTCATTTAGGGATGAGGTAGTAGAGCGGGAACAGGAATATCCACACGATGTCGACGAAATGCCAATACAGTCCGACCATCTCAGTGGGCACGTAGTCGCGATTGACCATAGGATGTCTCTTGTAGACCATCCAGGCCAGGGCCCCGATCACGATGATTCCCACAATGACGTGGATTGCGTGCAAGCCCGTCATGATGAAGTAGAGATAGAAGAAAAGCTGAGCCTGCTGGAAGGATGCACCGACTTTCTTGGGATCGGTGATGTCCCATTGGAAGGTCGCTCCGGGAAGCAAATTGTGGTCGAATTTCTGGGTCCACTCAATTGTTTTTATGCCTAAAAATCCGAATGCGAATGCAATGGTTATCACCAACCAGATGATTTGCCAGGTCCGGTTTCTAATCTGGGCACAGTAGACGGCAAGGGCCATCGTGAAAGAGCTGAGAAGCAGGATGATCGTATTGATCGCTCCCATCTTCACATCCAGCTGGTTATGCACGACATAGAAAGCGTCGTGGAATTTCCATCGGAATAGGGCGTAGGCGAAGAACAGGGCGCCGAAGAACATCACCTCGGTAACGAGGAAGGTCCACATCCCGACGATGTAGGACTCGTTCTGCTGGTCGATGTCCTCGTACTGCATGAACACGGGCGCGGGCTCGTGTTTAAGCTGTTCGTCGAGAGCGGCGCCTTTAGCCAATTACTCCTTGCCTCCGGTTGGATGGGTGAGCTTGTCGATGTCCGCGTTCATCTCCGCCTTGACCTGCTCGGTTTCGACTACGTCTTCGAGCGAATATTCATACGGCTCTTGCGTCACGACGGGGATCTTGTGGAAGTTATGGGTGTGCGGAGGCGAGTCGGCTTCCCATTCGAGGCCCGTGGCGCCCCATGGATTCTTGCCCGCCAGCTTGCCTTTGACCAGTGAGTGGGTGAGGTAGAAGACCGGGAGCATGAAGCCCAAAGCAAGCACCGAAGCGCCCGCTGTCGAGAGGATGTGATAAGCCTGCCATTCCGGCGCGATGTCGTAATAATGGTATCGGCGCGGCATGCCGAGGAATCCGACGATGAACTGGGGGAAAAAGGTGAGGTTGAAGCCCGCAAAGGTCAGGATCGCGGCAGTAATGCCCCAGGGTTTGGAATACATCCGGCCCGTCATCTTCGGCCACCAATAGTGGAGACCTCCGAGGAAGCCCATGATCGTGCCGCCCACCATGACGTAGTGGAAGTGCGCGACCACAAAGTAGGTTGCGGTGAGGTGGACGTCCGTGCCCAGAGCGGCAAGGTATAGGCCGGTAAGCCCGCCGATCGTGAAGAGGCCGATGAATCCAAGGGCATAGAGCATCGGCGTTTCGAGTACGACCTCGCCCTTGTAGATGGTCGCCGTCCAGTTAAAGACCTTAATGGCTGACGGCACTGCCACGAGGAAGCTAATCAGCGAAAACACCATCGACTGGTACATCGATTGGCTCGAAACGAACATGTGGTGACCCCAGACGAGGAAGCCGAGGCCAGCGATCGCAAGCGTGGAAAATGCGATGAAGTGGTATCCGAATATCCGCTTGCGGGAGAATGTCGCGATCAGCTCATTCACCACGCCCATCGCAGGCAGAATCATGATGTAGACCGCAGGGTGCGAATAGAACCAGAACATGTGCTGCATGAGCACGGGATCGCCGCCCAATTCGGGACTGAATATCCCGACTCCGAACGCCCGCTCGACGGCGACCAAAGCCAGCGTGATCGCAACGACAGGTGTGCCGAGCATGATGATGACGCTCGTCGCATACTGGGCCCAGATGAAGAGCGGCAGCCTGAACCAGGTCATGCCGGGCGCGCGCATCTTGTGGATCGTGACGATAAAGTTGAGCCCGGTGAAGATCGACGAGAAGCCTGCTATAAAGACGCCGACAATGGTCAGCGTCACCTGGGTGTTGCTGTAAAGGCTTGAGTACGGGGTGTAGAACGTCCAGCCCGTATCAACGCCTCCCATGAGCATCGCCGTCATGATGATCGCGCCGGCGATCCAATACAAATAGAGGCTCAGCAGGTTCAGCCGTGGGAAAGCGAGATCCCTCGCCCCTATCATGAGCGGAACGAAGAAGTTGCCAAGCGTCGCCGGAACCACGGGCACCAGGAACAGGAACACCATGATGATCCCATGGGCCGAGAACATCTTGTTGTAGGTCTCGTTTTCGAGGAAATTGCCGCGCGGGCTCATGAGTTCGAGGCGAACGATCGAAGCAGCGAGGCCTCCGAGCATAAAGAAGAACGTGATCGAGATCAGGTACATGATCGCGATGCGCTTATGGTCGCCCGTGAGCAGCCACGATTTGATGGTGTGACTGGCGTTCAGATAGTTCGTGCCATCGTCGTGATGGTCGGCTTCATGGGTGGCCGGGCCGGGAAGTGTCGTGGTGCTCATTAGGGTTGGCTGCCACCTCCAGGGGCGGGCTCACTTTTTGAGTTTGGAGCGGGCTGGACCGGGGAGCCGAGGGTCTTCAGGTAAGCAATCATCCAGAGGACCTGCTCCTCGTTCAGATCTTCCTTATAGGTTGGCATGGTTCTGTCGTAGCCCGCCGTGATGTGCTTTTCCGGGTCGAGCAGGGCGTCCCTGAGATACTCGTCATCTGCGGTCTTGGTGGAGCCATCCGCAAGCTTCCGCAGAGAGCCGGCGATGGCAAACAGCGAAGGCCCGCGTGGCGTGTCCTTCTCAGTGTGGCAATTCATGCAGACCAAATCCTCATAGAGGTCCTTGCCCATCGAGTCAATGGATTGCGTGATCGGCTTCAGGTCCTCTCCTTCGCCCTGCAGCCAGCGCTGGTAATCGGCCTCGGAGAGTACACGCACCCGGCCCACCATTTCGGAATGGGCGGTTCCGCAATACATGTTGCACAGGATCTTGAAGCTGCCTGTCTTGGTGGCACGGAACCACTGCTGGGTATAGCGTCCAGGGACGACCATGTACTGGATTCGGAATTCTGGCACATAGAAAGCATGGATCACGTCTTGCGAGACCATGGTTAGCTTGACCGGCTTGTTGACGGGCACGGTGAGCATGTTGTTCTCGCGAACCCCGTTCATGTGCTGTATGTGCCACATCCACTGTTTGCCCATCACGAATATCTCGATCGCGTCTTTGGGCGGCGTGCGCATGTCGACAAAGAGCTTGGCTCCCCAGGCAAAGACACCGAGACCCAGGACGAGCGGAATAACCGACCACGTGATTTCGAGCATGAGATGCTCATGCACGCGACGGGACCGATCCACGTTGTTGCCCTTCCGGTACCGAATCACGAAGTAGATCAAGAACGCCATCACGATCGCTGTAAACAGCACCGTGAGCGCGGTCAAGATGTAGAACAAGGCGTCAAACTCGTTCGCGAAGTTGGAGGCGTTATCGGGTCTCAGTGCGAAATCGCCCATCTACGAAGAATCGTCCTCCTTGGGCGCGATCGCTGCCGCTTTAGATCGCCTGGTCATCACGAAGATCGCTCCACCCATGCCAATCACAAACAGGGTTCCGCCTACTCGAAGCATATTTTCGACCAGCGTCGTGTATTTCCCTCTGGAAGGGATGAGGACACATCCGGTGGGCTCGTTGGGATCGCTCACGCCAATCTCGCCCTTTGCCGCGCGCTGGAGGGCGGTGAGGACGAGCCGCTGGGGGTAGACAAGGCCGTTGAAGTACTGCGAGATTTTGCCCTGCGGGGTCAGGATGATAAGCGAGTTTGGATGTTGGACGATATCGTCGCTCCGAGTCGAAGGGTCATTCTCCTTGTAGATGAATTTGAAGCCGACGGCTTCCGAGACCTTGCGGATGTTCTCTTCGTTGCCGGTCAAAAAATGCCAGCCGGCCCTTCCCGTCGGCCGGGAATAGGTGCTCGCATAAATGTCGTCCTTAAGCTGGGCGAGCTCTTTGCCCTCTTTAGGATGGATGCTGACCGTGACGACCTCGAACTCGCGGCCGATGTCATAGGTCTTCATTGCCTTGAAGGACCTGACCGCCTCTTCGAGCTCCTTGGTGCAGGTGCCGCCGCAGCGGTAAAAAACGAGAATGAGGGCGACCGGCCGCTTCCCAAAAAAGTCGCCGATCTTGACGTCCTTGCCTTCCTCATCCTTGAATTTGACATCGAGCGGCACCTGGCCACCCAGATTCTCGACGATCTTCACCTGGTCCTTGACGACCAGCGCGTTCTGGGCTAGAGCCGCCCCGGCGACGACGATTGACAGGAGTGTAAGGAGATGTCTCATTGATGTCCGGCCTCCACCGGATTGAGTTTATTCGGTGCCAGGCCCGTGCCGCGCTGGTATTCAGCAGCGGACTGCTCGATCGCTTCGTCGATTGAAATCCCTTTCCCGGAAGCGCCAGAGAGAACCTCATCCTCGCCCTTTCGCATGTCGAAGATGTCGGTTTTGACGGTGATATTGTCCTGAAGCAAGGGCTTTGCCGGGAACCGGGTGCGGACCTGGCTTTGCGGAGCCGGGCCGAGTCCAGTTGGGACAATGAATTGATAAATGGCTGCCGTCACGACGCCCATGACTATCGTGAAAACGAAGAACCAGAACACCCAGAAGGCGATCGTGCGAAGGCCAACGTCCTCGCGCTCATAGCCGAGTTTTGCCAGCTCGTCCGCCGTTCGGGTGTCCTTAGGACCGAACTGCATCGAGCTCCTCCCTGATTCTAGGATCGTGGACCGGGAATATCCGTGCCCGAGCGAACTGATAGGCAAACGCCGAGAGCCAGATGCCGCCGACACCGATGAAGACGACGATGTCCTGCCACTGGAAGCTGAACTGCTCTTTCCGGCCGGCCAGCGAAGGCATCACGACCCAGAATGAATCGAGCAGCCGCCAAACCACAATCGCGATCGAAACCTGGATCAGAATCCGAGGCGTGTGCTTGGTTCTCGGTGAGCAGAGCGCGAGGAAGGTAGCAAAGAACCCGCCGACAATCAGCACCAGCCCGAGGTAGTTCCATCCATTCGCGCTTCTGGCCATGTAGTAGCCGACCTCTTCCTGCAGGTTTGCTGCCCAGATGATCAGAAACTGCGAGAGCGTCAGGTAGGCCCACAGCATCGTGGTCGCCAGCATCATGTTGCCGTGGTCACGGGTCAGCGGCTTGCTTATCACGTTCGCATAGGGCAGCTTCTTATGGTAGGCGAGGAAGATCGTGACCGAGAAAGCGACCCCGAGCAGCGTATTGCCGATGATGATCAGCGCGCCGAAGACGGTCGAATACCAGTGGGCGTCGAGCGACATGATCCAAGCCGTCAGCGCGGCGGTGGCGGTGAGGAAGAACACCACGATCCCCGGCGCGGCGAAGTTAGTGCGCTTTTGGCTTTCCGTCGGGTCTCTCGTTTCATCTTCGCGCACGGATGAACTGCGAAGGTAGAGCGACATGCCAAGCCAGACAAGAAAGCAGCCGACTGTGACTGCATAGAACATTGTGGGGTTGAGGAACCAGGATTTGGTTCGGAGCACTGCATCTTGGTGAGCGGGGTCCACCCACGCATAGACGTCCTGCATCCGCAGCGCGATCGGAATGAACATCAGCCCCATGACCAGCATCGAGAGCGGCCCACTGCCCGCCTCGTAAATGCGGAGCAAGGGAAGGCTCCATTGAGGCCGAATCGCATGGTGCAGCAGGGTCAGTCCGAATAGCCCCAGAGTCAGGCACATCCAGAAATACCACGCCCAGAGGAATGACTGCATGAAGGCTTTCTGCGTGGCAGGATTTCCGCTGAGCAGAGTCGCGCCAAACCAAAGCAGCCCGCCCGCCCCGAGAACGCCGACCACCGGGCCCATCTTCTGGAGGTTCACTTCGCCGTGCTTAGTGTCCATCTTTAGCCGCCACCTCCCGGCATTTGGCTCTTCTGGAGCGCCCGAATGTATGAAACGATGGCCCAGCGATCCTCGGGGACGATCCGCGGCCCATACGGGTACATCACGCCGAACCCGTTGGTGATCACATCGTAAAAATGGCCGTCCGGCATTTCGCGGAGCTTCTTCGTGTGGTAGCTCGCGGGAGTCCGTTTGAGATCGAGTCCGCGCAGGGCGATCATGCCCTTGCCGTCGCCGATGCGTCCGTGGCAGGGAGAGCAGAACGCCTCGAACATTTCCTGGCCGCGCATCAGGACATCCCTGGGCTCATTCAGCTTAAGCTCCCGCATCACCTTGGCCATCGGGATCTTGAGAATGAGCTTACCGCTCGCGTCGCGGGCCGTGTAGTACTCGGTGTCGGGCCGCTCAAATCCTCGCGCCACGACTCCGACCGGCAGAGATCTCGCGCTCATGCCGTTGCGAAACATCGTGCTGTCCGCTTCTTGGAGGGTTCTGTATTTCGGCTGGACCCACATGTCGGTATGGCAGCCGGCGGTCAAGATCATGAGGAGGGCCCAAGGAATGGCTTTGGGTATTAAGATCTTGAGGAATGAGGGTATTGACCGAGCGTTTCGATGTGCCCCAAAAAAACCCGGCTCATTCCCTAACAACTTCCTCACCGCTCCACCTCCGAGACTGCCTCTGCGCCGAGTGTGTCCATAAAGGCTTTGGTCTTGCCCAGGTCGAAGTTCGGGTCTCCGGATTCGATTGCCAAGAAGAATTTGTCCTGGCTCGCCCGCTCGAAGTTCGGCGTGTTGAAGATCGGATCGTAGGGTTTTGGCAGGCCGTTCAATGCGAGCATCCCAAAAGTTGCTCCGAAGGCAGCGAAGAGCACGGTGGTTTCGAAGGTGACGGGGATGAAGAGCGGCCAGCTGAAGAAAGGCCGGCCGCCCACGTTCAATTGGTAGGCCATGACGGACACGTAATACTGGAGCCCCACACCAGCCGCCGCCCCAGCACATCCCGAGAGGAATATGATCCAGGGCACCTTGGATTCCTCGAAGCCGATTGCCTCGGGCAAGCCGTGTACCGGGAATGGCGTGAAAGCGTCTAGGTGCTTGCCGCTATAGCCTGCATCGAGTGTCTTTTGGGCCGCGACCACCAAATCCTCCGCATCGTCAAACTGCGCGACCAGTCCATAGAGGGTGCTCTTTCTTCTCAATGCTTTTCACCCTCCGAGCTTCCGGCGAGCACAGGCTCGGGCGGATGGGATTTGTGCTTGTAACGGTGCAGCAGCTCGCGCATTTCGAAGATTGAGATGATGGGCACGAACCGAACGAACAGGAACATCATGAAGATGAAGAATCCGATCGTGCCGGCGAACATAGCGAAGTCCCAAAAAGTCGGAATGTAGAAGCCCCAAGACGATGGCAGGTAGTCCCGATGAAGGCTGATCGGGATGATGATGAACCGCTCGAGCCACATACCGACGCTCACGACCATGCAGATAATCCAGACCGGGGCGAGCGACGTGGAGGGACGTCCGATGATCGGCAGATTCCTCCATAGCTTGAGCTTTCCGAGGATCGGCAAGTTTTGCAGGCCCGGCAGATACATATTTCCCTTGCGAAGGCCCGGCCACCAGAGAAGCTGCGGGATGATACCGTTGCAGATGATCAGCGTCCAGTAGTACCACTTATAGGGGCCGAACTGCCGGTTCACGATCATCGACATTTCGAAGATATTGCCGCTGTAATAGCCGTAAAAAGCCTCCACGCAGTAGCCATAGAACACGATGAGGCCGGTGGCGAGCATGATCTTGCACATCCAGTCGATGTGCTTGATCGTGATGAAGTCCTTCATCTTGTACCAGGCCCGGATCGGGATCGCGAAGGTGAGCACCATCGCAAAGCCCGCGTACACGGCGCCGGCCACGAAGTATGGCGGGAAAATGGTCGCGTGCCATCCGGGCACGAGCGAGACCGCAAAGTCGAAGGACACGATCGAGTGGACCGAGAGCACGAGCGGGGTGCTGAGCGCGGCAAGTACCCGATAGGCCTGCTCATAGCGCTCCCAGTGCTTGGCCGAGCCTCGCCACCCAAGTGAAAGCATGCCCATTACGACCTTGGTGCCGCGATTCTTGGCACGGTCCCGTAGGGCGGCAAAGTCGGGAATGAGCCCAAGGGCCCAGAACAACAGGGAAACCGTAAAGTAGGTCGAGACCGCGAAGACGTCCCACACGAGAGGAGAACGGAACTGCGGCCAGAGGCCCATCCAGTTGGGATACGGAAATAGCCAATAGGCAACCCATGGACGGCCGGTATGCAGAAGTGGGAAGAGGCCGGCGCACATGACCGCAAAGATGGTCATCGCCTCCGCGAAACGGTTGATCGACATGCGCCAACGCTGCCGCATCAAAAGCAGGATCGCGGAAATCAGGGTGCCCGCGTGGCCGATGCCGATCCACCAGACAAAGTTTATGATATCGAAGCCCCAGCCTGCAGGCTGGTTGTTGCCCCAGATGCCGATGCCGTTGTAGAGCAGCCATCCGACCGCGAGCATCAGAACGTTCACGAGCAGGAAGCCGAAGAAGAAGACCATCAGCCAATTGCGCTCGTGAACCTTCTGGTTGAGCACGAGCCGCCCGATCCCGTCCGTGATCGTTTCGTAATCGTGATGCTCGGCGGCATCTATCAGGATCTCTTCCTGGTAGACGTGCTCCTTGCCTGGCTTCTGGCCGGTCGCAGCCATTAGTGGCCCTCACCTCCTCCGGATGCCTCGCCTTCGCCTGCGGGCGCGACGTAGGGCTCGAGGGTCAAGTTTGTATTGCGAATCTTGCCCAGGTACGTGGTTCTGGGCACGGTATTCAGCTCGGCCAGCACCGAATACTTGCGGCTGTTGTCACGAAGCTTGCGGACAGAGCTGGTCTTGTCGGCGATGTTGCCGAACACGATCGAGTGGGTCGGGCAGGCCTGCTGGCACGCAGTAACGACCTCGCCGTCTTTGATCGGGCGGTTTTCCTTCTTGGCTGTAATTCGCGCGGCGCTTATCCGCTGCGTGCAGTAGGTGCATTTTTCCATCACACCCCGGCTGCGAACGGTCACATCCGGATTGTTAAGCATCCGCAGGAGGGGGATATCCTTGTCCTTGTAATAGCTGGGCTGCAGGTGCTGATAGTTCAGATAGTTGAACCGGCGAACCTTGTAAGGACAGTTGTTCGAGCAATACCGCGTGCCGACGCAGCGGTTGTAGACCATCTGATTCAGCCCTTCGTGGCTATGGACCGTTGCCCCCACCGGGCACACCGGCTCGCACGGTGCGGTCTCGCAGTGCATGCAGGTCAGCGGCTGGAAATAGGTCGCTGGGTTGCTGAGCGGATCCTGGCCCTTACGCTTGCCGTAATACCGATCGATGCGGATCCAATGCATTTCGCGGCCCCGCATAACCTGTTCTTTGCCCACGACCGGAATGTTGTTCTCGGCCTGGCAGGCGGTGACGCAGGCATTGCATCCGATGCACGTGTTTAAATCGATCGACATGCCCCATTGGGGGAGGTCGGGATTCTCTGCGGCCCACACCGCGGTCTGGTTATAGAGGATAGCGTCTTCGGCCTTGGGCGCAACCGCGGGCGGCTCGAAATTCGGATTGTCGGCAAGCTGCCGCAGCGTTCCCTGCCGAACGATATCGCGGCCCTCCATGCTGTTGTGGTCCTGGGTGACGCAGATAGGGGTCAGTCCCTCGACCTTTCGAAGCGTGCCTTCGGAAACCCAGGGCGAAAAGGACTGCTGGATTGAATACGCGTTGTAGCCTCGCGGCTTGCCATTATCCTCCAGGCTGAGGGTGCCGCCCGCCAGCCGCCCGTAGCCCAGAAAAACGGTCGCGCAATTGTCCGCGTGACCCGGCACGATCCATGTCGGGCCGACGACCTTCTTCGTGCCCACGGTGATTTCGACATGGTCCTCGTTCCGCAGATCGAGCCGCTTCGCCGTAGCCGGGCTGACATGGACCACATTATCCCAAAGAACCTTTGTGATCGGCTTCGGCAGCTCCTGCAGCCAGCCATTATTCGACCATCTGCCGTCGCCGATGGTCGGATCGGGCCGGAAATGGATCTCGAAGCCCATCGTTCGAATCTCACCGGGCATCGATGTGGGAACGGGGGGCCTTTTCAGGGGGGCGCGTGGGGAATCAGGGACGTAGCCGTCATGGATCGCCTTGCGCCAAGCCTTGTCGTCCAGCTGGGATTTCCAGGTCTCGCGCACCGTGTCGTAAGCCGTCTGGGGCTTGGCCATCAGATGCGAAAGCAGCTCATGGGGGGTGCGGCCCTCAAAGAGCGGATCGATCAGAGGCTGCACGATCGAAACGGTGCCGTCGTAGGCGCGGGTGTCGCTCCAGGACTCCAGAAAGTGGGCTTCCGGGGCGTGCCAATTGCAAAGAGCAGCGGTTTCGTCCACATACATCCCGTAGTGGAACCGGTTCCTGACCTTTGCCAGCGCTCCGGCGAATCCGATGTCGGCAGGTGCATTGTAGGCCGGATTGGAACCGATAATGAGAAGGGTCCCGACCTCGCCGCTATCCATTGCCTGCACGAGGGCTTTGAGCGAGTCTGTCTGGTTTTCCGGCTTTGCCTCGGGAGGCTCCATATATCGAACCGTCTCGCCGACCGCACCCAGCTTCGCATTCGCGAGATGGGCCAAGGCGTGGATTTGGGGCGGCATCTGCTCGCCGACCACAATCGCGCACCTTCCGCCCGCGCCGTAAAGGTCCTCCCTAACGGCGCTGTTGAAAGAGCTGAGATCGGAGGTTGGTTCGCCCGCTAGCGAGGCAAGAAGATCTTGAATCTGGGCCAGGGACATGGGCTGCACATGGTCGGCCACCGCCCCGTTCAGCGTCGGCGTGACGTGCACGGCGTAAACGCGGTTCATCGTGCCGTGGGTTTCTTCGACGCGCCGCTTATCCATCATCTCGCGGGCGTACCGGATGCTGCCCGGCATTTGCGAGACGACGAAGTCGGCATCGACCGAGAGAATGACGTCGGCATTTGTGAGGTCGTAAATGGTCTGCAGCGGCCTGCCGAGCGCCCGGCGGGCACCGTCGTAGACGTTGTCCCGGTTGAGCGGCTCCCATTGATGCCACTGCATATCGGGATACATCGCCTGCACCTGGTCGAGCTGCCGTTTAAGGGTCGGGGAGATGACCGTCTCCGTCAGTATCCGGAATCCCTTGCCTTCCTTGGCTCCCTTGCGAATGGATTCGCGGAGCGCCTTGGTGTATCCGGCCCAGGTTTCGATTTCGCTCTCATAGGTGACATTGCGGGAGCGGTCGGGGTCGTAGAGGGTGAGGATCGAGGCGAGCGCAAACGAGTCGCATGCGCCCTTGTAAGAAGCTGGATGGTCGGGATTGCCCTCGACCTTGACCGGCCGGCCCTCCCTGCTTGAAACCTCCAAGCCCATCGCGTATCCCGCGCGGGGCATGGCGGTTCGGAAAAAAAGCG
The DNA here is from genome assembly GCA_049276675.1 of Fimbriimonadaceae bacterium. Taxonomy (GTDB): domain Bacteria; phylum Armatimonadota; class Fimbriimonadia; order Fimbriimonadales; family Fimbriimonadaceae; genus DATLGQ01. The sequence continues at coordinate 97,150 of JBASWW010000009.1, read as the reverse complement.
GCTTGCCCGGAACGATCTCTTCGGGCTGCGTTACGTACGGCACAACCTTTTCCTTATCGAGGAAGAGGCTCCGGCATCCCCCCATCCCGGCGAGGGCCATCGACGCTCCGAGAAACTTCAGCGCCGAGCGGCGGTCGATCTCAAGCAGGGAGCCTCGATGGGGAAACTCGTCGTCGACCCACTGCCGAAACTCGTCGGTGTCGGCGGCCTCCTCCAAGCTCTTCCAATACTCCTTGCCGGTCGACCCGCTGACGCGGCTTCGCAGCAGTTCGAGATCGAGCTTCTTTTTGCCGTCCTCCATGGCGCGCTTAACGGTGGCAGGTGTAGCAGTCCTCCAGCTGCTTGATCTTGACTCCCATCTGGCTTACAATTTCAGTTCCCTTGGCTGCGTCCGCGTTTGGCGGTAAATCTTCGCCTTCGAGAATCGCCCGCTCCTGTTCGGTGAGCGGCTGGTTCTTCTGGAGTTTCCAGTAAGGCTGGAACGCTTGGCGGGACCCTTTGAAGTCTGGATTCTTGGGATCTTTGTAAATATATTTTCCGGGATCGCGGTGACACTGCAGGCACCAACTCATAGCGAAGGTCCGCCCTTTGTACATAAGGGGCATTTTCTGAACAGGGCCGTGGCAGGTGTTGCAATTGATGCCCCGCGAGATGTGGATGCTGTGGTCGAAATAAACGAATTCGGGCGCCTTGTTGACCTTGCTCCAAACGAGGGGCTTGCCCGTCTTCAAACTGTCCCGAACGGGCTGCAGCAGCGGGCTGTTGGTCCAAACCTGGCTGTGGCAGGACATGCACACCTGTGCGGTTGGCATGCCCGCGAAGGGGCTCCTCTCGACCGTGTAGTGGCAATATCGGCACTCGATTCCCAGCTCCATTGCGTGGTGCAGGTGGCTGAAAGGCACGGGCTGATTCACCGCAACGCCAACCTTCGTGTTCGCCGCCGACCGGGTGACCGCCGAGCCGCCAAAGAGAAGCGCAATGGGCGCGATTCCCGCCACGAGCAGGCTCAGCTTGGCAAGCGTATTGGTGCTAGGCTTGAATATCTGGGCCATTGCTCACCTCCCTCCAACCGCCACGGGCACCCAGATGCGTGCCCCGTCTCGACTCCTCCGTTGTCGTTGCCTTCACAGTCTTCCGTGCTGCCTTTTGCGTCGCTTCGCCCAGGACGCTATCACGACCATACCCGACCATTCGCCCTTCGCGCAAAACCTCGGCGTGAGGTCTGGCAGGATTGCCTGCTCTATCCACCGCCAAGAGCAGAAATAGAAGGGCAAGATACACCATTGAATATTTGTAAAGAGTGACGGCGTGGGGGCGGTCAGGGCTCCTGATCAATTGATGGCATCGCACCAAAAGCAGCAGATTGAGCAGCACCGCGGTCCATAAATAGAGCGTCCCCGCTTCCTTTTGAACGAGGGGCAGCGCCGTCACCAGTGCGGTGAGAATCGCGTACAGCCCAATCTGCAGCACGGTCGAGCGCTCGCCCTTCACCACGGGCAGCATTGGTACCCCCGCCTTGGCATAGTCATCTTTTATCAGCAGCGCAAGTGCCCAAAAGTGAACGGGGGTCCACATGAAGATGATCCCAAAGAGGGTCCAAGCGAACGGCCCAATATCACCCGTAACCGCCGCCCATCCGACCAAAGGCGGAAAGGCCCCGGCCGCTCCTCCGATCACAATGTTGTGCCAGGTCCGCCGCTTTAGCAGGAGCGTGTACACAACCACGTAAAAGACCAGCCCGGCAAGAGCAAGCATCGCAGTCAGCAAGTTGGCGGCGACCCACAATGTGGCGAAGGAGCCTATCGCCAAGGCGAAGCCAAACCGCAGGGCCGCGTTGGCTGAGATGTGCTGGGTCACGGTTGGGCGCTTCGACGTCCTCGCCATCAGCTGATCGAGGTCTCGCTCGAGGACCATGTTGATCGAGTTGGCAGCGCCCGCCGACATATAGCCCCCGACCGCCACCGCGAGGAAAAGCCAAAATCCCGGCCAGCCGCCTGCCGCCATGAACATCGCGGTCAGGGTTGTAAATAGGAGCAGGCTGATAACGCGAGGCTTGGTCAGCAAAGTGTAGGCTTTGACCAGCGCCATGCCGCGCAGCGGCACTGCGGGAGGATCCGGAGCAACTGCCGGTTCCGCGCGGGGCACGTCCTCCGCGACCGCCTCGACGGCAAGCAGCACGAAGCTTATCCACATCAAATCAGCAACCAGGAGGTGAAGCATCTGCAGTGGAATCGGAGCCTTGAGCCATACGTTCACCAGCCCAAGGGCGATCTGGGCAAGAAGAATCGAAGCTACTGTGCGCGCTAGCCGCTTTACACGTTCTGAAGGCCGCAGATTGCCGAGCACGCCTGCGATCAGGAGCAGATACAAGCCGACCGAGCCCGCAATCAGCGGGTGCAGGATTCGCAGCCGGACGAGAAAGTGCTTGGTGGGATCGAGGCTGTCGATGACCGCCTGACTTGAACTGGATACCGGGAAGAGGTTATCACCGAGCGCGGTGACCGCTCCGCTCACGCCGAGCAGCAGCATCCCGACGAAGCCGATGCCCAGCGCCCATACAACCCCGCTCTGCCCCTTCCAGTTCGGCAACTTCGCACCCCGGCTCCAGGCCCAGACCAGCGATAAGGCCCCGAGCAACAGGAATGTATTGGCAAGATGCACCGATTGAAGAATCGCCCGGCCGAGCGACTTGTCATATGCGACCCAACCCGTGAGCACGAGACCGCGCCCGATCATGGCCTCAAAAGCCACGAGCACCAACGCGACGGCAGATGCCCAGAAGATGGCAGCGGCTATTCTTGATGATCGGAGAGCGGTCCCGCCTCGCCGCCAATTTCTGAAAGCCCAGCCGACAAGAATCAGCACGAGCAGCCCGTCAATGGCTGACATGACGCGATGGCTGAATTCGATCGCCTTTTTGGCATCCCATAGGCTGGGGATGATCTCGCCGCCGCATCCGGGCCAGTGGCTACCGCAGCCATCGCCGGAAAAGCTCGCCCGGACGAACCCGCCGAAGACGATCACGGCGACGTTGTACAGCAGGACGAACCAGGCGAAAGTGGCGAATCGATTACGGCCCATAAGCTGCGACCAAGCGGGCACGTTGCGGGGAAATCGGAGAGGCCGTCTTGGTCGACTCCGCCCTTCATACTGGCTGATTCGGGGCATTGGAGTCAAGTCTAGCACCTTGATGTCTCAGATGGTATCATCATGATGTGCGACACACCGTGACATTCGATCCTGATGTAGATCAAGGGGTAAAGCGGCTTTCGAAGAAGCTGGGTAAGAGCTTCAAGGAGCTTATCAACGACTTGCTTCGACTCGGCATCTCTGCCACAGAGCGGCCCGACGAGGATGTTCCACTTCGCCTCAAGCCAGTGAAGATGGGGTGGAGGGGCGAGCTTCCCGATCTTGCTCTGCTAGACGAGCTCGAGGATGAGGAGCGATACCGTTGGTCAGGCTCTTAGACGCGAATGTTCTGATCTACGCATTGAACTCCGATGCGCCAGAGCACGATAAGGTCGTCCTATGGCTGGAGTTGGTGTACTCGCATGATTCTCACGTGCTCATACCGGTCGCCTCGGCGCACGCATTTCTTCGATTGGCCACGAATCCGAGGGCATTTCCCAAAGCCCTCTCTCTCAACCATGCCTTCAAGGTGCTTAAGCCGATTCTTCACCACCCCAAGACGCGGTGCCCAGAGCCCGGCTCCGAATACTGGCGTCTCTTTGAGCGCATCGGCACCCAGGGAACGGTAATCGGGGGCCGTCTTTCGGACGTTCACTTCGCCGCCTTGGCCCTGGAGCATGGTGCCACACTGTGCTCCACCGATCGGCACTTCCGCAGGTTCCCCGAGCTGCGTCTTGAGAACCCTTTGGACTAGAGTTACTCATGCTATGAGTAAGCGGCTCCAAGTGCTGATGTCGGAAAGCGACCTCGAGAGGCTGAGAAGGGCGGCCGGACCGAAAGTCGAACAAGCCTTTAGAGGACAAGCTGAAGGCACTCAAAATGGCCACCCAATATCGATTCCCGACGCCAGACATCGACCAGATGAATCGCGAGATAGAGGCAGGCTACGGCGACCTTCCTTGACTCCAACATCCCCTTGTATCTCGTGGGGGCGGACGACAGCTTACGAGAAAGGGCCGAATCCCTGGTGCGAGCGCTGCTGGCCCCGCGTGAAAGGCTGGTCACCGACTCTGAGGTGTTCCAGGAGATTCTTTAATCGGTATTCGGCTATAGGCCGGACTGAAGCGATTCAACCAGCGTTCGATGATTTGCTCCGACTTGTTGATGACGTGGCGCCAATCGAATGGAAACAGTGATCGAGGCCAATGCCACTTTGTATGGCTATCCGACGCTGTCAGTTCGCGATGCCCTGCATGCCACTTTCATGAAAAAGCGAGGGATCACGTCCCTCCTAAGCTTTGATGCTGGGTTCGACCAGCTCCCCTTCATCGAACGAATTAGCTAGCTTGGCCATTCGCGATCAGGTCATACGCCTCCGCACCGGTCACCTCGACCTCGACGATTTCGCCGGGCGATGCACTTCCCGCCATGTAGACCAATCCGTCGATGTCGGGCGCGTCTCGGTGGGACCTTCCGATCGCCGATTGACGATCGCCTGCGCTCTCTTCAATCAAGACCCGAAGCCGTCGCCCGATCCAGCCCTGGTTGACAGCCAGCGAAATGCCCTGCTGCAATCGCATGAGCTTGTCGTACCGCTCCCGCTTAACCCGGAATGGCACCTGATCGGGCAGCTCGTGCGCCGGAGTTCCGGGCTCCCGGCTAAAGATGAAAGCGCCGACCCGGTCCAATCGAGCAGATCGCATGAAGTCGAGCAAGTAATCGAATTCTTCCTGCGTTTCTCCGGGGAAGCCAACGATGAAGGTGGTCCGAATCGCTATGTCCGGCATGGCTGCCCGCGCCTTCTCGAAGACCTTCAAATATCGCTCGCCGTCCCAAGGCCGCTTCATGCGGCGGAGCGTGTCGGGATGCGCATGCTGCAGCGGAATGTCGATGTAAGGCAGCACCTTGGGCAGGGTCGCCATTGCCTCGATTACCTCATCCGTAAGGCGGTTCGGATAGAAGTATAGGATGCGGATCCACTCGATCCCGTCCACGCCGTTCAGCTCGCGCAGCAGCCTCGGCAGAGTGAATTCGCGGTAGAGATCATAGCCGTACTGGGTCACGTCCTGGGCGATCAGATTGATCTCTTTCGCACCCGTAGCAGCGAGATGCCGGGCTTCCTCGACGATCCGCTCGATCGGCTTGCTCACATGTGCGCCACGGAAGCTCGGGATCGTGCAAAACGTGCACTTGTGGTCGCAGCCCTCGCTCACTTTGAGGAACGCGCTCCACGGCTTGCCTGTTCTCGCGCGGGTTGGCACAGCGGCCCACCTATGATGGGGAGGCGAGATGTCGATGATGGGCCTCTGCGCCCCCTCTCCGCGATGGCTCGTGCGCGGGGAGGGGGATGGGGGGTGGGGGAGTCCGCCGACAATGTCTGCAAAGCGCGCCATCTGCCCGACCCCGACATACGCATCGGCCCCAGGGGCGATCCTCGCAAGCTCCTCGCCGAGCCTCTGCGCCAGGCAGCCCGCCACGATCACCCTGGCGGTGCGCCCCGCCTTCTTCTCGCGCACCGCCGCTTTGATAGCTTTGACCGACTCCTCTTTCGAAGCCTCTAGAAAGCCGCACGTATTGATGATCGTGACGTCGGTTTTCTTCGCGGAGCCATCCACCGAATAGCCCGCTCCCACCAGGACGCCCGCGATCTCCTCGGAGTCGACGTCGTTCTTGGAGCAGCCAAGGGTAACAAGCTTGACGTTGCGCGTGGTGCCGGGCATAAGGGTTCCTACGGCTTTAGTATGCCAGGGTGCCCAGGTGCCCTCGTTTCTTGATCTCCAGCGCTTCCCCCGCGGAAATCTCCCATCTCCCGCTTTTCCACCGCACAAAGGCGAAAACCTGTGGACAACCCCCCAACAATTTTCACCAAAACAGCTTCTTAATGTGGCACGCATCCGTCCCGACTAGCGTATCCTGACCTGTTGGAGGGAGAGCCGACAAAGCTCACCCGGCCAAGGCCGAACCTCGATGGGAATCGGGGGCGGGGGACCCAAACTAGGGGTGAATTCCGGAGCGATCCGGGAAGGGTGGTTTCTGGCCCTAACCCGTCAGCTAACCTCGCAGGCCCATGCAGGAATCATCCCGCTATTCGGGATGGAGGAGGTCGTGAATTTGCTGACAGAGTTTGAAGTGCGGAGCCGGCTGGGGGCAATCCTTAGGTCCGACGCACCTCCCATGCGGAAGGTGCGGCTTATCTTGGATCTCGGCCGCGCTTTGCGAGCTCAGGCTCGATCTATCGTTCACGCCCGTGACGCATCTGCCGAAGCGCAGGATCGCGATACCGCGGCGCGACTGGACAGGCTCTCTAGCAGCCACCGAATGCTGTACGACGAAGTACGGTTGGCGGCTCGCAAGGCGCTTGAGCCGGAACGCACCCTGGTTGGCGAACCCGCACTAACGGCGTGACCTAACTTCGAGGCCCGCTCTCAATGGCGAGAGCGGGCCTCCGTTTGTCTGCATAAACTGCGTTTTTGGGCCCAGATTCGTTCACAATCACTCATACAACCCGTCCAAAAAGCTGGACGGTCGCGGTTAGCCAATGAAGGTCGTGCTCATCACCCAAGATGCTGAGGTCGTCCAAGCTGCCCGGCGAGGATTCCAGCCGAGCGACACCGTCGCCGTCCATGCGGATTGGGCGCCCGCGCTCGATGCGTGCAAGGGCGCCGACCTCCTCTTCGTCGACCTGATCGCCACTCTCGAGGAGCCGCACCGGATTGCCGGCTATGAGAAGTTCGCGATGGCCAAGATGGCCCATGAAAAGGCTGCTCAGGTCCCCCTCGTCCTTATCGGGGCCGCCGACGATTATGAGCTCGACTTCATGGCCGGCTGGCCCGATTTCGTCTTCGCCCATATCCGCCGGCCCGTTTCGGAAAAGATCTTTCGGCGGGCGTCCACCTGGGTGTAGAGGCGGGCTTACGGGCCTCCGGCCATGCAACGTCAAGCCCATCCATCCTTACCGCCCCGGAACAATCCCCGTGATTCGCCAGTCATTTGCAACAGTTGCAGGCCGCGAGGGCATTGCGCGGCAAAAAGGTTTCGCTTATATTCGTCGTTTCCTTTGGAATCCCGGCGGGTTTGCCTTACAATGTCAGATAGGTGTGGATATGAATAACAGGCTGTTTTGGCTGGCTGCTCTGATGGCGCTCACGGCGGGCGCGCAGGCGCGGCTCAATCTCGAAATTCGGCGGCCTCTGGCGAATATGCCCAGAGGCGATCTCAAGGAACTTATTCCGGGCCAGATTCTGGTCAAATTTTCCCAAAGCCGAGCTGCTCTCATTGCTGAGAGCCCGCTCGTTCGGCAGCTCAGTAGCGACTCGCTCGTGCCCAATGGCACATTCCGAACGAGGATCGCCAGTACAGGCTGGACGCTATGGACCGTGCCCGACTGGGTCGATACGGCCGCGCTGGCAAAGGAAATCAAGCAGAATCCGCTTGTTGCAGCCGCACAGCCGGTGAACCGGATCTACCCCCTGTGGACTGATCCCAATGACCCGGACTACTGGTACGACGAATACGATGAAGAGCTGGTCCTCGACTTTTTCGACGAGGAGGCCCACTTCCGGCGCATGTGGCACCTGGACGACATCAACGCCCAGCAAGGCTGGACGATCTACCCGAATCGGTGGTGGACGGCCGCCCAAAAGCCACAAAACGTGCCCTCGATCGCGGCAATAGATACGGGCGCGGATATGAACCATCCGGATTTCCGAAATACGGGCGGAGCAGGCACGAACATTACGCAAGGTGGACAGCTCGACCACGCTCTTTCTAAGCAGTTTAGGTTCGGAGAAATAGATCCCAACGGCACCCCGGAAGACCAGCATGGCCACGGCACCCATGTCCTTGGCATTGCCGTCTCGGCCGGAAATAGCGGCGCCTTCGATCAGAACAACTACAACGGCGTTCTCGGCATCGGCTACAACTCGAAGGGCATCATGCTCCGCGTGTTCGACAGCCAGGGAGTGGGCACGGATGCGGATGCCGCCGCCGCGATCTTCTATGCGGCGGATATGGGCGTGGACATCATCAACCTGAGCATCGGAACCGAGAACTTCTCGCAGCTCTTCCAAGACGCGGTCACCTATGCCTATCAAAAGGGCAGCCTCGTGGTTGCGGCCGGCAATGAGGATGGCAGCGGCGGCGGCGATCTTGGCCCGATCTATCCGGCGGCCTGCAGCGGCGCATTAGGAGTCAGCGCGAACGGGCCTGGCCGAATCCCGGCAACCGGCACGTATTCAGGATTTGGGTCCTACGTGGATATGGCCGCGCCCGGTGGCGATGTCTGGTACGCAGCCGACCTCACTGCCTATTACATCCAGTTCATTTGGTCCACCGCGATGCGCACGCCTGGAACGCTGTATCAGATGTCGGTGGACGGCACGCTCTTCCCACCGTATTACACGAAATACGCCTATCTGGCGGGCACCTCGCAGGCAACCCCGATGGTGTCCGGCGCGGCGGGCCTTTACTACGCGAAATTCGGCCTCGATCAGCAGGACGGCTGGGCAAACGTACGGGCATATCGGGCGATCGAGAGGTCGGCGATCAGCGTCATGGGCGCGCCGAACGGAGGTTGGGAGCCCTATCAGGGATACGGCTCGCTGATTCTGAATACGCTGGTCAACGACGCAGCCGGCCGCAGTACGAGCGTCGGGTCGATCGAAGGCATGGTCTATTACAATGCAACACCGGTAAGCAACGTCCAGGTCAAGGCCAAGAAGAACCAGGTCACCTACAGCACGACGACGCGAGCGGATGGCGGATATCGGTTTGATCAAATGCCGCCCGGCGTCTACGCAATGGAGACCGCTCCATTTGGCGCCCTCAAGAAAAAGAACCAGCTCGTCAAGGCCGGTTCCGATGCGACGGGCACCGACTTCTGGGCGGGCACCTTCTGGTGGGACGACACGCCTCCGACGCTTGTCAAGTTCACTGTGCCCAACCAGATTCAAAACCCCTATAGCTTCCAGCACTGGGGCTATGACGTGGAAACTTCGATCGACAAGATCGAATACCGCGTGGGGACGTCGCCGGGCGGGCAGCAGGTCGTACCTTGGACGGAGCTGCTGACGGAATCAACGAATGTGACGCTCGGCGTCAACCTCCAGCAAGGCGCGCGATACTACATCGCGGTGCGCTACACGAACGGGGCGGAGATGGTGACGACCGTGGAGAAGTCGATCGGCAAGAGTCCAACCGACAAGCCCGGCACGCGTCTTTAGCGATCGTCATCAGGCTTGTCATCCAGGCTGTTTTCGAACAGCCTGCGAAGCCTTTCGCGCTCGTCACGCTCTTTCTCGCGCTTCTTGACATCGTCGAGGTATTGCTTGGAGACCATGCGGCCCCTGCCCGCCTTGACACCTCCCCCGCTGCCGCCGCTGGTAGAACGGCCATATGCCAGGCCTGGGATCTTGTTGGAGGCGTAGAGATAGGCGATGGCTAAGGGAGCGATCGCAAAAAGCGCCAGACGGGGGCTGTAGCTGCCGAAGAAGACAAGCCCCACTGATATCCAGGCAACGTACTTGGCTTTGATGCAAAGGACGAACATGAGCATCACTTGAAGCTCTGGATACCGGGTTCCCCAGACGACCGTGGTCGCCGCAATCGGAACATAGGGCCCGAACAAGCCGGCTTGCTCACCAAGCACGATGTAACCAACCCAGAAGAATAGCGCACCCAATGCCGACATGGCGAGCCAGAAAATCGCAAATGCCCGCGATCCGATGTCCCGCTCCACCGTCCCGCCGATGCCCCATAGCCACAGGCAGGAAAAGAGGACGCCGAGGAAGTTGCCGATGTTGCCGAGCGGATAGCTGACGAGTGTCCACGGCCGTACCGCAACATCGACGGGGAAGAACGCGAGTTCGGATCCCATCCAGCGGCCCTCTGATAGCCAGCCGACGAGGAATGAGCCGGCGAGGAGGATCACGATCGCAACCGTCACCGGCGAGCCCATGGTTCGCGCGTTGCTGGTGAACTCTCGAAACATTGCCATCCTAGCGAATTATGAGCCCACCGGCACGTCGTCATTAGCGCTTTTGCCAGAAAGCGCATGTCCAATCGACCTGATCGATACGTTCGGCGATGCCTCGCTCCAATCTAAAATCATCCACCGCCGCCTTACACGCCGACACCCCGAAATAGTCATCGACAATCAAAAACCCGTTTGGCGAAACACGGTCGTAGAGGGCGGTGAGGGCGTCCATCGTCGAGCCATACATGTCGCCATCCAGCCTCGCGAGGGCAAGTTTCTCGATGGGCGCTCCCGGAAGGGTGTCCTTGAACCAGCCTTTGAGAAACTCGACCCCCTCTAGGAGATCGTAGCGCCGAGCGTACTCCTTCACTTGCTCGAGGGAGACGGCGAGCTCCGGCCTGAGATGCCACTTGGCGCCTGCGTCCTTCGGATGCTTCGAATCGGGAGCCGGCAAGCCCTCAAACGAGTCGGCAGCCCAAACGGTGCGGGTGTCCCCATAGGCGTTGAGCACTCCGCGCATAAAGATCACCGCCCCGCCTCGCCACACGCCGGTTTCGATGAGGTCCCCCGGCACTTTCTTCTCGATGATCTCACTGATGCAGGCGTGAAGGTGGTCCAGGCGCTTGCGGCCGACCGAGGTATGGGCCATCGGCGCCATGACCCGTCCGGATGTTCGATCCTCCGGGTCCAGGTTCCGGCTAGTTGTCAGACGCATCCCGAAGCGGTCCGCAAGCTTGACAAGCTGTCGCCGGAGGGCGTTGTTCTGCTTGACGGGCCACACTTCGTGCTCGTGGTACAGCTCATTTGTGAGGGCCCGCTTGAGCAGCTCGATGTATTGCTCGGCGGCGGGATCTTGGCCAGTCATCAGGTCATCTTATCTCCCCGTAGCCGCCGGGTGGTTCGCCCCGGCGCTTCCTGCTCCTGGTGGCCCTTGAGAACTTTGTGGTCCATGATCGAATGCAAGCTTCACGAAGAATCACGAAGTGCACCAAGGCATCCGAAAGCTCTCCTTGGACCATCGGGGTGTCCCTGTAAATAATGACAGCAAGCAATTATCCGGGCTCCGAACATTCGAATGGGAGAGCAAAAATGACCGAACTCAGCCTTTTCGATCCAAGTTCATCAGTTTCCGCAAACCAAGCCCTTCGGGCCCTCATCGAGGATCCGAAAGGCGAGTATCAGCAGTGGAAGCGACGGGAGACACCCTTTTACGAGATGTGCCGCGCCGTGGTACTTGCCCTGGCCGGAGAGTCTAGGGCAAAGGAGGGCTAGACTCCGGCTACGACGGCCTTGTGTCCAGAGAACTTGAGCCCGACCCCGCGCTTCTGAATCTCTTCGACAAACTTCTGGCCCGTTAGCGCATTCTCGTACCGCAGAGCGCCTTTCTCGACGTATCCCGCCGCGATTTGCTCGGCGAAGATCGCAGCAGAGAACCCGGTGAGGCGTTCCATTGAGGTGAAGCCGGTCACCTCATCCTGCTTGTCGAAAATATCGATCTGGCCCGTGAACGGCTCGCCGTTTTTCTTGCCTTTGCCGACCGCGCGCACGATGCAAAGGTCAAGGTCCTCGAACTTCTTGAGCGCCTCACCGAAGACCTTGTAGAACAGATGCCGAGGCTTGACCTCAACTCCGTCCACTCTGATCGGTTCCTCGCCCCAAAAGCCGAAGTCGCGGAAGATTCGGATCCGCTCGCAGTGCCCCGGATAGCGGATGGTCTTGTAGTCGTAGTTCTTGACCCGATCCTTGAGCGTGTAGGGCGCGGTGCTGGTTCCTCCGGAGGTCGTGAATGCCTCCATCTCGCCAAGCTCGTCCACTTTCAGCATCTCTAGCTCATCCAGCGTGTCAACTAGATGAATCTCGTGATTCCGGACGGTGACCGCTTTGAAGTCGTACTCGGTTACCAGGCCCTCGACGTTGAAGGTGAGCTTGTAGTTGAAAGGCGGCTTGGGGTTCTGGGGCAGAACGCCGCAATACAGCTGGATGCTCTCAACCTCGTCCATTTGCTCGACCAGATAGAGGCCGAGGCTGTTCACGAGCCCGGGGGCGAGTCCGGTGTCAGGGACCAGCGTGACGCCGGCCGCCCGAGCTTCCTCGTCGAGCTTGAGGGTTTCCATCGTGATCTCGGTGTTGCCGCCGAGGTCCACCATGCTCGTCTTGGTTTCCACTGCCACCTTCGCAATCTGCGGATGCATCCAATACGGCACGCAGCTGATCACCACGTCGACATCCGCGAAAAACGCCGACAGGCTCTTCGCGTCGAGCGCATCGACCTCGAAAGGCTCACAAATAGCCGATCCGATCAGGTCATTGACCCGCCAGGCATTGTGCTTGGCCTGCTCCAGGCTGACGTCGCCCATTTTGATGGACTTTGGGTTGGCGAATTTGGCGAGATCATAGGCTGCGGCAGTGCCTTGCATGCCCGCGCCAAGAATTGCGAAGGTTTTCTCCATAGGGGGTGGCTCCAGCAATACCCATTATCGGGCAAGTGGAACGTTCATTTTACCCTAAGAACCCCTCGCCCGATGAATGGCGGGGAGAGGGGGCAGGGGGTGCGGGGCCGGCGGTATCCAATCAACTATAGCTTGCCAGCAAGTGTCAGCTGCAGTCTGTTTTGGCCCTGGTTGCCCTTGGAGAGACCGCCATTCGAGATATGCATGAGCCGGATGCCGGCGAATACCTCGCGCCCGGACCCAGTCCTCGTGACAACGCCCACCCCGAGCGTAGGCGTCGAGCTCAGATGGTTGTCGATATCGAGCGATAGCTTTGGCGAGTAGTACAGGCCCCAACCCATTTCAAAATATCCTGCCAGGCCGTTTCGGGAGCGCCCCCGGTAGCGGCTAAAGGCCATTAGCCCGTAGCCGTCGACCACATCCGGCGCCCGTCCGCTGTAGCCGTCGCTGTTCGAAATGTCGTAGTGCCCCTCGATCGTGAGCTCCGCCCTATGGCTCCGAAAGCGCAGGCGATTCCACGGCACGGTGTAGGTTGCGGCGACTGAGATGCCCTCGCGCAGGTCCTCCGAGCTAAAGATGGGCTGGCATTGGTAGATCGACGTGCGCACGCCCCAGCGACTCTCCTGGGCGATTGTCTGGCCGCCGACCAGGCACATCAGGATGGCAGCCGTTCTCGCAAAGCCGCAAAGCCGCAAAGGAACGCCAGGACAACGACCCGTAGAATTCAGGAAAGTGCGTGTTCCGATCTCAACACTCTACACTCAACACCCAACACTTTGCGAGACCCTGAGGTAGCCTGATGGAGCCCCATGCCATCCAAGCTGCCCGTTGTCGTGATCGTCGGAAGGCCGAATGTCGGAAAAAGCACGCTCTTTAACCGTCTCGTCAAGCGGCGCGTGGCGGTCGTCGAGGACACGCCCGGCATCACCAGGGACCGCCTTTACGCCGAGACCGAGTGGAATGGAAAGCGCTTTACCGTCGTCGACACCGGCGGCCTCCTTTTTGGCGATGATGACCCGCTTGTCGAGCAAATTAGGGTGCAGGCCGAGATTGCGCTTGCCGAAGCCGACGTCGTGCTCTTTGTGGTGGATACGACCGGCCATGTCTCGCCCGAAGACTGGGACCTTGCCAACCGCCTTCGAGGCATCGACAAGCCCGTCCTGATCGCCGTCAATAAATCCGACAACGCCAATCGCGATGCTTGGGCCAATGAGTTCTTCGAGCTGGGAATGGGCGAGATATGGCCGATCTCCAGCCTCCATGGCCGCGGCGTGGCCGAGCTCATGGACGAGGTGGTCCACCACGTCCCCGAGATCAAACCCGGTGAGGAGCCGCCAGACGAGATCAAGCTCGCCATCATCGGGAGGCCGAATGTCGGCAAATCCTCCCTCCTGAACGCCTTCACCGGCGAGACCCGCGTGATCGTTTCCGAAATCCCCGGCACCACGCGCGACGCCATCGACACCCTCCTCGAATACAAGGATGAGCATTTCCGGCTCATCGACACCGCAGGCCTTCGCCGAAGAGGAAAGATCCAAGGCTCGGTCGAATACTACATGGCCAATCGAGCCGAGCGGGCGATTCAGCGGGCCGAATGCGCCCTCGTCGTGATCAACGGCGCGGAAGGGCTCACCGACGGCGACAAGCGCATTGCCAAGATCGCACTCACCGCCGGCAAGGCCTGCGTCTTTGCCGTGAACAAGTGGGATATCCAGGAGCCGCCGGACGGCCGCCCCCGCAAAAATTCCCCAATCAAAAAGGACTTCACCAAGATCATCCGAAACGAGACCCCTGAGCTCAGCTATGCCCCGGTCTGCTTCACTAGCGCAAAGGAAGGCGCGGGCCTGGAGCCGGTACTCGACACCGTCCTCGCCGCTCTCGAAAGCTACAATTTCCGCATCTCCACCGGCCAGCTCAATCGCATCATCGGAGACGCGATGTATGAGCGCCCGCACAGCAGCAAGGGCCGCGCGTTCAAGGTCTATTACGCAACCCAGGTCGCCGCCCGCCCCCCGACATTCATCCTCTTCTGCAACGACCCCGAGCTCATGCATTTCTCCTATAAGCGCTACCTGGAGAACCAAATCCGCAAGCACAACCCGCTCGTCGGCACGCCCATCCGGCTAGAGGCGCGCCGCAGCCACGAGCGGAGAGGGGAGAAGTGATGGGGAGTGTTGAGTATTGAGTGTTAAGAGAGGAGTCCGGTCTCAACACTTAACACTTAGCGCTCAATACTTCCCAGGATCTCTCCCAGCTTCCACGTGATCTCGGAGTTTGTGGCGAGCCGGTCGCATCCGGCGTCCTTGCCGAGGGCATGAAGCTCCTTTTCCTTATGCCCGGCGTGCCCGATCACATAGATCCCATCGGCCCGAAGCTCGGCAACCAGGTCGGCAATCCCCGGTGAAGCCAGATTGACGATCGCGGCGCGGACCTCCCCCTCTCCATTTTCCGGATGGCTCGTGCCGGCAAATGGGGAGGGGGCCGGGGGGAGGGGAGAATGGACCTCGGCCTAATGCCCAAGCCCCCTCAGGGTCCGGACCAGCCTCGTGCTCCAGATCAGATTGTCTTCAAAGATTAGAACCTTCATTAGTCTTTGGCCGGCTCCACCATACTCTCGAAGGAAGTGTGGGGCATGGGATGCAATGTGCCCATGCCTCTTGTGTCGCCAGGCTCCCGTAGAATATCACCGTGCCCCAATCCGAAATCCGAAATCCGAAATCCGAAATCATAAGACCCCAGATCTGGAAAGATCGGACCCTCATGATGCTCGATCAGCGCCTCCTCCCGAATCAGGAGGTCTGGCTGGAGCTGCGCACGTGGCAGGAGGTCGCCGAAGCGATAAGGGACATGGCCGTGCGCGGCGCGCCCGCGATCGGAGTCGCGGCTGCATATGGGATGGCGCTCTCCCCCCTCTCCCGCCCCGAGGGGAGAGGGGGGCAGGGGGGAGAGGGTCTGCGTGAAGAAGCCGCCCGGGGCCTCGCAGCATCCCGCCCCACCGCCGTCAACCTCTTCTGGGCCATCGAAAGGATGCTGAAGGTCGAGCCGTGGAACGCCGGGACCGCCCTCGCCGAAGCCCAAAAAATCGAAGCCGAGGATTTGGCGATGAACCTCAAGATCGGAGAGCACGGCGCGGCGCTCGTGCGGAAATTGCATCCGGACCCCTCACCCCCTGCCCCCTCTCCCCGCCATTCATCGGGGCGAGGGGGTCCCGGATCCCCCAATAACCAACAACCGATCAACATCCTCACCATCTGCAATACCGGCGGACTCGCGACATCTGGCCACGGAACCGCGCTCGGAGTCATCCGCACCGCCTTCGCGCAGGGCAAAAACATCCACGTTTACTCCTGCGAAACCCGCCCGCGAATGCAGGGCCTGCGCCTCACCGCCTGGGAGCTCATGAGGGACGGAATCCCCTTCCACAGCATCGCCGACGGGGTCGCGGGCTCCCTCATGAGAGCCGGAAAGGTCGATCTCGTTATCGCCGGGGCCGACCGTATCGCCGCCAACGGGGACGCCGCAAACAAGATCGGCACCTACTCCCTCGCCGTTCTCGCCCGCCGCCACGGCATCCCCTTCTATGTCGCCGCCCCGTCGTCCACCTTCGATCCCTCCCTGGCCAGCGGTGACCTCATCCCGATCGAGGAAAGGGATGCCGAGGAGTTGACCCATATAGACGGCCACAGCGTCGCCCCGGACTCATGCCCCGCCTACAATCCAGCGTTCGATGTCACCCCGGTAGAGCTTATTGACGCCATTGTAAGCGAACGGGGCGTCCACCGTGCTCCCTTGACCTTATAAACGCGATCATCCCTATACACGTAGATGTTGTGATGATCGTCGGCGCTCTAAAATGAAGCGTTGACGATTCTCGACATCATCGCCGCGCGGCGGGACGGCCGGATGCATACGGAGGAGGAGCTTCGGTTCCTTGCGCAAGGGGCTGCCAGCATCGCCGGGACAATCCACCCGGCGGCTACCGGAGATGGGTTCCCCGGTAGCCGCCGGGTGGTTCGTCCCGGCGTCAGCATTCCGGATTACCAGCTCGCGGCATGGCTGATGGCGGCGTATCTGAATCCTCTCTCCGAGCAGGAGACGGCATGGCTCACCCTCGCGATGGCGGACAGCGGCGAGCGGCTGGACCTCACGGGACTGCCCAAGCCGTGGGTGGACAAGCACAGCACGGGGGGCGTCGGGGACAAGACGACGATCGTGCTGCTGCCCCTGCTCGCGGCGTGCGGGCTGACGGTGGTGAAAATGAGCGGGCGGGGGCTTGGAATCACGGGCGGGACGGTCGACAAGCTCGGCTCAGTGCCTGGCTTTCGGATGGACCTGTCTCCCTCGGATCTTGTGTCGCAGGCTTCGCGTATCGGGCTTGCGATCACGGGCCAGACCCCGAACCTCGCGCCGGCGGATAAGAGGCTCTATGCGCTGCGGGACGCCACGGGGACGGTCGGCTCGATCCCGCTGATCGTGAGCAGCATCCTGAGCAAGAAGCTCGCGGGCGGGGCGGAGACGATCGTGCTGGATGTCAAATGCGGCTCGGGGGCTTTCATGAATGACCTGGCGTCGGCTCGAGCGCTTGCTTTGGCCTTGCGCAAGACGGCCGAGCTTTGCGGGGTACAGGCGGAGACTGTGATCACGGACATGGACCAGCCGCTCGGGCGGGCGGTGGGCAATGCTCTCGAAGTGATCGAGGCGGTGGAGGTTCTCAAGGGGGCGACTTCTGGGAGGTTTACCGAGCTGTGTGTGCGGCTTGCAGGAATCACGTTGGCGGCAGCCTTCGCCGGGACGAATCAACCGGCGCCCTCAAGGGGTTATGAAGAGCTGGCGCGTGGGAAGCTCGCCGACGGCTCAGCGTTTCGGAAGGCGCAGGAGTGGTTCACCGAGCAGGGGGCTGGGCAGGATTTGATCAGGCTGGAAGATGAGCTCTATTGCTCGGCGGTCCGACGCAAGATCTTCCATCGTGGGGAATCGGGCTGGGCGGCAAGGGTGGACGCGTCGGTGGTCGGGGAGACGGTGATCCGGCTCGGCGGCGGGCGGCTGAGGAAGGACGATGAGATCAATCCTTCGGTCGGGGTCGAGGTTCATGTGGAGGTTGGAGATCGGGTTGATCGGGGACAGCTCCTCTTCACGATCCACGCGGCATCGGGACCGGACGGGGAAGCAGCGGCAAAGAGCCTCGAGGGCGCGGTGGAGCTTTCCGCAAGCGAGGTCCAGCCGCCGCCCTTGATCATCGAAGCCCTCTAGCGAGACAGGGAATCGCCGGGAAGAACCACCCGGCGGCTACGGACGTTCCCCACCCCCCAGCCCCCTCCCCGCGCACGAGCCATCGCGGAGAGGGGGAGCTTCCCGGACGCGTCCCCGCACTTAACACAGGAAGCAGCCCTGGAATCTGCGCCGATAAATAACTCGGGTTAAGCCCAGGGAAGGGCGTGGAATGCGGCAAGGATTTAATCAGTCACAGCGAGTTGAGACCGGCGTCGGGCTGCGCGTCGACCCCAAGGTCGTGCTCGCCAGCCAGGTGCTGCAGTGCAGCCAGCAGGAGCTAGAGCAGCTGATCGAGGCCGAGCTTGTCGAGAATCCGGCGCTCGAGCAACTGCAGGATGACAGCGAGCCTATCAGTGAGGAGACCCTGCTCCGGGCGGTGGCGCCGCACGAGCTAAAGCCCTCCAGCGAGGATTTCGAGTTTCGGCGGAGCCTCCCCCAGGATGAGCCCGAGTCGCCCGACTGGATCGAGCTTGCTTCGACCACGTCGACCCTTTGGGAGCATCTGCGCGCGCAGCTCTTGACGATGGTTCCTTCCGAGCTTTCGTATGTCGCGGAGTATGCGATCGAGTGCATAAACGAGAAGGGCTATCTGACCTCTCCACCCGAGGAGATCGCCTTGGGGGCAGAGTGTTCGATGGAGGATGTCGAGCAAGTGCTGGCCGCTTTGAAGCAGTGCGAGCCGGCCGGAGTGGGCGCCTTCGACCTCCAGGAATGCCTCCTCCTCCAGCTTCGGGATGCGGACACGGTGGAGACGAGGCTTGCCAAGGCGATCGTCAAGAGTCACTTCGAGGACTTCATCGCTCGGCGAAAGATGCGGATCAGCCGTCGCTACCGGGTGTTTCCTGAAGTGGTCGAGGAAGCCTTTCAGGAGATCCTTGCGCTTGTGCCCTATCCCGGCGAGGGCTTCTCGGCGAGCAGCTACACTCGGCCGCAAGCGCGCTCATGGGGCGTTCAGCCGGACCTTGTTTTCAGGCTCAGCGAGAATGGCTGGGAGATCGCGATCAAGGGGCCGGACGCAGCCTCGTTCTCGATCAACCGGATGTACCGCCAGCGCTTCCGCCAGCTCAAGACGATGGAGCGACCGCCGAGCGACGAGAAGCAGCATATCGGCGAATATGTGCAGCGTGCCTCGACCTTCATCCAGAGTATCCAGCAGCGCCGCAAGACGCTTAGGCGCATCGGCGAATACCTGCTTGAGCACCAGCTGGGATTCATTTCGACGGGCAGCTACCAGTTCCTGACGCCGCTCACCCGCTCCAAGATGGGTGAGGACATCGAGATGCATGAGAGCACTATCAGCCGTGCGACGATGAACAAATACGTGCAGATCGCGAATGGCGAGGTCGTGCCGTTCGAGGTTTTCTTCAAGGCTGCCCTGCGGATCCAGAAGATGATCCAGGAGATTCTGGAGACGGAGAATCCCTCGAATCCGCTCTCCGATGAGCAGATCGCCAAGCTATTGGCGGATAAGGGCGTGGTTGTGGCTCGGCGGACGGTGAACAAGTATCGGGACAAGACCAAGCTGCTGTCTTCGCGGAAGCGCCGATCAGCTTAGGCCGAATTCGATTACGCCTTCGAGCTCATCTGAGGAAACTCGCCCACCGAGGAGTGAGTGCTTTATGGCTCCGGTCGACCGGATCTCCGCGCCGGGCAGGATCACAGAATCCTCGATGCACAGGCATTCCAGGATCGCCCCCTGGCCAACTACGACTGACTCTCCGATCGCTCCCCGAACCTGGGACGCAGGATCGATCAATTGGCCGCCCCCGACCAGGAAGCTGCTGGTCGCGAGGAACGAATCCAGCGTGCCGGTATCAAACCAAGTGCCCTCGTAGACCCCGGCGAGGACATTCTCGCCGCGATCTATGAGCAATTGGATGGCATCGGTGATCTCAAATTCTCCTCGCGGGCTAGGTTCGAGGTCGGGAAGCACGGACCATATCTCCGGCCCGAAGAAGTACAGTCCCGCCATCGCGAGGTTGGATTCGGGGTTCGTGGGTTTTTCGACGAGCTTTTGGATTGGGCCGACGAAGGGCTCCCCCTCACCCCCCAACCCCCTCTCCCCGCCATTCATCGGGGAGAGGGGGAGTTCCCATCCCTCCACATTAGCCACGCCGAACCGCGACGGGTCCTCGACGGGTTTGACAATATTCAGATTCGCGCAGCCGCTTTCCGTGAAATGCCGGGCGTAAGTCTCGAATCCATCTGAATAAATAGCATCGCCCAGGTACAGCGCGAAGCTGTCGCCGGCGACGAAATCTTTCGCAAAGCCGACCGCATGGGCAAGCCCTTTGGGTTCGGTCTGGCGAACATAGGCGAGACTGATCCCGAACGACGAACCGTCGCCCAGTGCCTCCCTCATTCGGGGCTCGCTCTCGCCGACCACCACACAGACCTCGGAAATACCGATCTCCTTGAGCCGATCGAATGCATACTCGATCGTCATCCGATTCGCGAGGGGCAAAATTGGCTTGGGAATGTGGTGGGTGACGGGAAAGAGCCTCGACCCTTTGCCTGCAGCTAGAATGACTCCTTTCATTTTGGTGTCGAAAGCATAGCATCGAATCCTGCCCGACGGGCGTCAAGAAAAGTGAGCCGCAATAACTCATTCGAGCCGCGGTATCCTGCATTCAGACCAATCGCCATGGAAGGCTTACGGTTTGCACGACTCGTTTTGCTGTCCGCTCTGCTCGTCGCCGGGTGCGGCCAACAGGTGTCTTTGCCCTACGAAAAGTGGGCTGAGCCTGAGCCGCCATATTCTCCTGCCGCATCGTCTAATAACGCCTATGACGCCTACGCCAGGGCGGCAGCGGATGTCGAAACAAGCTGCGCTCAATATCTTGATCGCAACTTCTTTACGCCCGCGATGAAGCAGAAATGCATCGCCCTTATGGGGGATGCGCTTTCCAGAGTTCAGAGGGCGGCGGGCAGAAAGAGCCTGTTTCAGTTCCGCACCCACAAGCCGGGCCAGCGGCCACCCTTTCAAAAGGGGTGGAGATTGCTCGGCCGCGCCATGGTTTGGCAAATCGAGCAGGCGGCGATTGATGGGGACTACAAGACGGCGGCCAAGCGCACCAGCGAAGCGATCAGTTTCGGATTCGATCTGGTTGGAGGCGGCGCCCTTGATGCCTCGCTGGGCCTGACCATCGTAGATGAGGCACGCGGAGCGATCGCCACAAGCCTTGCGAGGATGGACGAGGACGCGCTCCTGTCGCTCAAAGAAGGCGTAACCACCGCGCTGCTGAGCCGGCCGCTCCTGGTTCAAGCCCTGGAGAACGAGCGCAAGAACATGCGGGCGGCCGTCCAGTTTGTGCAGGATTCGATGCGCGAAGGCAAGTGGGAGGTTATTCAAAGGCTGATGGGGCGTGATTCGAAGCCGGCAATCGACTATTTGAACCAGGTTCGCAAGGACGAACCCAAGCGTGCAGCCTACTTCAAGGCCTTCGCCGCCGAGGCCAAGGCTGAGGTGGACTGGCTTATCGAGCAGTCAAAATTGCCTGCTTACAAGCGGTCGAGCCAGGGGCCGGAGGATGGCGCGGCGGAGCGGCCCTGGAGACGGTTCGCGCGCCATTTCTTCATGACCGGGCGGCCTCTCCTAAGCCAGGAAATCAAGACGCTCGCGCGCACGAGGCTGCTTGCGCTGCACGCCGCGGCTCTCTACAGCGTACGAATTAACCGCAGCGGGCTCGACGGCCTTGAATCGTTTCCGGTGATGATCCGTACCGACCCCTATTCCGGGGCCAGCTTCATCTATCGGGGCCAAGGCTCGGATTTCAGAATCTACAGCGTCGGCACGGATTGCCGTGATGACGGCGGTGAGACGGACGAGTCGTTTGCCGCCCCGGACATGCTGCTGGAAGGGACCCGCTAGTCTTCCTCGATGGGCATCTTCGATAGAACCTCCCGCGCGTCGAGCGGGATTGCCACCTGCTCGTCGTAGACAAGGCGGCCATCGAGGAACCTAATGATGCGTTTGCAGTGCTGGGCGATATCGGGCTCATGGGTCACGAGCACAATCGTCTTTCCCTGGCGGTTGAGGTCCTGGAGGATCGCCATGATTTCCTCCGAGGTTCGGCTGTCCAGGTTGCCGGTCGGCTCATCTCCGAAGATGATCGCGGGGTCGTTGACGATCGCTCTGGCAATCGCCACCCGCTGCTGCTGGCCGCCGGAGAGCTCGCTGGGGCGATGTGCGGCTCGATCGGCAAGGCCAACTGCGGCCAGGGCGGCGCCGGCCCGTGCAGCCCGATCTTTGGCGCCCGAATAGAGCAGGGGCAGCTCCACATTTCGCAGGGCCGTCGTGCGGGGAAGCAAGTTGAAGGTTTGGAAGACGAAGCCAAATTGGCGGTTTCGCAGCGCGGCTAGCTCATTCTCGCTTTGATTGGCAACGTTTTGGCCGCCCAGGTGGTACGTCCCGGAATCCGGCCGGTCCAGGCAGCCCAGCAGATTGAGGAAGGTGGATTTACCGGAGCCGGATGGTCCCATCACGGCGACGAGCTCGCCCTCCTCGATATTGATATCAATTCCGCGCAAGGCATGGACGACGTTTTCTCCAAGGTGGTAATCCTTGGTCAGCCCTCGCACCTGGATGATTGTCGCCATGTCTATCCCCAGATCAGATCCGGCCGCACGATTATCGTCTCCTCGCGATCGGGCCCGACGCTGACTATGGCGACCGGAGTGCCGGTGAACTCCTCCATGAAGCGCAGGTAGTCGCGGGCCTCCTGCGGAAGGTCGTCCATGGTTCGGGCGTTGTGCAGACCGCCACTCCACCCCGGCAGTTCCTCGTAGATGGGGCTCACTTTGCCCAGGTCCGAAGTGTCCGCCGGTATGTGCCCGATTGTGTTCCCGTTCAGTTCATATCCGGTGGCAACTTTGACCTTTTGGAACCCGCAGAGTATGTCGAGACGTGTAACCACGAGCCCGCTCAGCGAGTTCAGCCGACAGCTCTGGCGCAAGATCACGAGGTCGAGCCAGCCTACGCGCCTGCCTCTGCCGGTCGTTGTGCCATATTCCTTGCCGAAGGTGCGAATATGGTCGCCCACGTCGTCGAGGAGCTCGGTTGGGAATGGGCCGGACCCGACTCGCGTTGTGTAGGCCTTGCAGACTCCGAGCACGCCGTCTATATCGCGCGGCCCGACCCCGGTTCCGATGCAAGCGCCTCCCGCGACGGGATGGCTGCTCGTAACGAAGGGGTAAGTTCCGGAGTCGAGATCGAGCATTGCGCCCTGGGCACCCTCGAACAATACTTTGCTGCCTTTGGCCACGGCGTTCTGTACGAGAGGCTCGATGTCGCAGACGTAGGGGCGGATTCTGGAGGCGTACCCGGCGTACTCGGCATGAAGGGCGCCGAAACTGATCGGGGGCTGGCGGAACATTTCGAGGAGGCGGTTCTTATAGGTGAGAACCTCTTGGAGACGTGTTCGGAAGATCGTGGGATTGACGAATTCACCCATCCGGATTCCGATGCGGGCGACCTTGTCCTGATAGGCGGGGCCGATGCCGCGGCTCGTGGTTCCGATCTTGTTCTCGCCCCGTGCTTCCTCCTCGAGGTTATCGAGCATCCGATGGTAGGGAAAGACCACATGGGCGGCGCTGCTGACTTTGAGGTCGCCCAGCCCGTTGTTATTGCCGCTCGTGTCACCAGCTTGGTCAATCGTCCGATCGAGCTCTTCGATAAGCCCCTTTGGGCAGACGACCATGCCTCCGCCAAGGACGGCGGTGACGTTCTTGTGGAGAATCCCGGCCGGCAAAAGGTGAAATTTGAATTCCTGGTCTCCGATGATGACGGTATGGCCGGCGTTGTTGCCGCCGCTATAGCGGACGACCATATCCGCTTGGCTGCCGAGGACATCGACGAGCTTGCCTTTGGCCTCGTCGCCCCATTGCGCTCCGACTATGACTAGAGTTGGCATTTTCTTGCTCCTTTAGAGTGCGGTGACTTGTCACCGCTTTGTTCTCCGCCGGCCGCGAAAGCGGTGACAAGTCACCGCACTCTAAATAGCACGAAGCCGGCGCATCCTGTCGAGGATCCGCCGGCCCCTTGGCCGTTGAGCCTTATCTCAACCAAGCTCAGTATAGCAGCAGGAACCTGCACTAGGCAGGTGGCGGTTTGTCGCCACCAGCATGCAAGGTCTCGGTCATTATCTGTGCGGGCAACAGGCCGTTACGCCAAAGAAACGACAACGTATCCTCAAGCCACTGCACACGCTCGGACGCCGTCGTTTCGCGGGCGATCCGCCGCACCTGGTCGCGCCGATGGCCATCATATCCTTCGGGCCAGTCGCCATCACGCACCATGAATATCCTCCAAGATTTGGATGTCAGCCAAGTCTTCCGGCCTCGCGCTTAGACGCTTCATGCGGATCAGATGAGCCACAGAGCAAACCGGAACGGGCACGCCATCAAGCTCCTTGATAATCACGCCATCGGAGAGTTCTTGAAAAGTAATAGGCGGGTCGACAAACAGATCCACGGCAAAAAGCGGGTTGGACGGATGGATCATCGTGAACACCATCAAGTGCTTTTCGGCAACCCAGTTCTTCCTCACTTCCTCCAGGGCAAATTGCAGCGGATCGACGGGTAGTCGTGGGATCAAGCCAATAGCTTGGAGGGCTTCGACCGCGGCCCTAGCGTTAGCTTCATCCAGTGCGACGACAATGTCCGCATCCATGGTCAACCTAAGTCGCCCGTGCATGACCGCAGCCAATCCCCCAACGACAACATATCGGACCTGCCTCTTATTCAACTCGGCAAAGACCGGAGGGTAAAGCTGCATTGCATGTTGAGTATGGCGAATAAGAAAAGCCCGTCGCGAGGAGCTCACGACGGGCTTGCTTTCCTTTGAAAGCTCAATAGAGAGTACGCGAAGTCGACCTAGAAATGTCGTTCCCGACGTATCGGGATCGAGTGCTTTTCTTTTAAGGAGGTGATCCACCCACACCTTCCGGTACGGGTACCTTGTTACGACTTAGTCCCCCTTACCCCCCTCACCTTCGGCCGCTCCTTCCCTTGCGGGTTAGGCCACGGACTTCGGGTGAAGACAATTCAGGTGACTTGACGGGCGGTGTGTACAAGACCCGGGAACGTATTCAACGCAGTATAGCTGACCTGCGTTTACTAGCGATTCCGCCTTCATGCAGTCGAGTTGCAGACTGCAATCTGAACTGGGGGCGTATTTTTGGGATTGGCTCCACCTCGCGGTATCGCTGCCCTTTGTTTCGCCCATTGTAGCATGTGTGAAGCCCCAGGCGTAACTGCCATGCTGACTTGACGTCATCCTCACCTTCCTCCGGCTTACACCGGCGGTCTCCTGTGAGTTCCCATCTTTCATGCTGGTAACACAGGACGAGGGTTGCGCTCGTTGGCGGACTTAACCGTACACCTCACGGCACGAGCTGACGACAGCCATGCAACAAGTGTCTTCACGTCCTCCTTTTGGGAGGAAGGCCCTATCTCTAGAGCTTTCGATCGATGTCAAACCTGGGTAAGGTTCTTCGGTTAGTATCGAATTAATCAACATGCTCCACCGCTTGTGCGGGTCCCCGTCAATTCATTTGAGTTTCAACCTTGCGGCCGTACTCCCCAGGCGGGATACTTAGTGCGTTAGCTGCGGCACAAGGGGGGTCGATACCCCTTACGCCTAGTATCCATCGTTTAGGGTGTGGACTACCAGGGTATCTAATCCTGTTTGCTACCCACACTTTCGCGCCTCAGCGTCAGGAGATGCCCAGTGAGCTGCCTTCGCCATGGGTGTTCCTCCTGATATCTACCCATTTCACCGGTACACCAGGAATTCCACTCACCTCTGCATCCCTCCAGTCTGCCAGTATGCGAAGCGGTTTCCGGGTTGAGCCCTGGAGATTTCACTTCACACTTAACAGACCGCCTACGCGCTCTTTACGCCCAGTAAATCCGGACAACGCTTGGACCCTACGTCTTACCGCGGCTGCTGGCACGTAGTTAGCCGGTCCTTATTCATCGGGTACCGTCCTAAGTCTTTCCCGATAAAAGGAGTTTACAGACCTAGATCCTTCATCCTCCACGCGGCGTCGCTGCATCAGGGTTTCCCCCATTGTGCAAGATTCCCAACTGCTGCCACCCGTAGGTGTGTGGGCCGTGTCTCAGTCCCACTCGGACGGATCATCCTCTCAGACCCGTTACCCGTCGTCGCCTTGGTGAGCCGTTACCTCACCAACTAGCTGATAGGCCATAAGCCGCTCCAAAAGCGAAAAACCATTTAATCCTCGATAGATCCTATCAAGGGCCACATCCGGTATTACTCCGGGTTTCCCCGGGCTATCCCAGTCTTCAGGGCACGTTGCTTATGTATTACTCCGCCGTTCGCCACTAGGCATTGCTGCCTCGTTCGACTTGCATGTTTTAGGCACGCCGCCAGCGTTCGTCCTGAGCCATGATCAAACTCTCCGAAGAAAGTTATTTGTTTGGCTAATTTGGAGTTCTTTACTCTCAAACCGAGACCATCGGCACCCTCGAAAGGGCCCCGTGTCTCGTGGGGTCGAATCCTGGCCGATGCCAAGATTCATTTGAACACTTCGCGTCTCTCTATTCAGCTCTCAAGGAACAGCCCGATAGGACGGGCCAAAAGATATTATGGGCACATCGAGCCGCAAATGTCAACCCCTGCGGCCTCATTTCGCCAACACGTCTCAAACTATCTACGCCGAGCGAACAGGATTCCAGCATCGGGGACGAACGAAAAGAACCTGGAGTGCAAGCACTCCAGGTTCAATCCTACGAGTAAAGAAGCTTACGCTTTCTTTGCGCGTCGGCGAAGCAGGGCCAGACCACCAGCGGCGAGCGCGATGATCGAAGCAGGCTCGGGGACGATCTTCTCGCCCTCGACGATGAACTGCAGGTCAGCAGGAACGCCGGTGAGCGCGCTGATCGGCACAGGATCCGTGCCGAGGCCGAAGCCGCCGCCGGGATTCCAGACCATGGCCTCAGAGCCGGTCACAGGCTGTCGGGTGTTGGCGAACCACTGGCCGCCAGCGCCGAAGCTTCGCGAAACCGTAGCGCCCATCCACATGCCGCCAGGGCCGACGATCACGCTGCCAGGTGCGAACGTGAACACGAGGTCGTTGCCGACCTGGGTGCCCGTTCCGAGCAAGCTGAGCGAGTTGGGCGCGCTGCCGCCATACAGGTTGACCGAGGTGTTGGCGCTCGAAAGGCCAGTCTCGGTGCCGAAGAACACGACTCGGGTGATGTCCCAGCCAAGGTCGTTAACTCTAACGTCGTCGGTGGTCCAAGTCGAGAAGTCCGGGAAATCCGAAAATTCCTGGGAAACGATCGTGCCGCCATCGGCGCCAGTCGACTGATCCCAGAGGACGACGGCGTTTGTAACCGCGCTAAATGCGGCCAACGCCATAGATGTAATCAATAACTTTTTCATTGCGCTCCTTCCTTACAACCAGAGCCTGAGGCACTGGCTTTCTGAATCTATCAAGAACCGCATTCATTATAAGCCGAAGTCGTGCCACAAAACAAACAATTTCGGCTTCGAAGCAAGCAAAACAAGTAATTTTACGATGATGATTGCAGCTTGAGCCATGGAATCTACGGGGATTCGCCCATTCCAATCTCGCAGGAAGAGGCTCTGGCGTTGTTCGCAATGGCTCCGTCAGGCGGGGCACCCAAACGATAAGAGCCACGCGAATACAGCCGCGTAGCTCTCGATGCTTTGCCGGAGCAAGCCTACCGCTTGACGAACTGGAAGCCGCGCCGCGCCTTCTTGCGCCCGTACTTCTTGCGCTCTTTCACGCGTGAGTCGCGAGTCAGATATCCTGCGCCCTTGAGCGACTTGCGGAACTCGCCGTCCACCTCGAGGAGTGCTCGTGAGATTCCCAGCCGGATCGCGCCCGCCTGGCCGGTGATGCCGCCGCCTTTCGCGGTGGCTTTTATGTCGTATTTGCCCTCTAGTCCGAGCTGCACGATCGGGCTCTGGACGAGGATTTCGAGAACGGGCCTGCCGAGATATTGCTTAAATTCGCGGCCGTTGATGGTGATCGCGCCCTCTCCGGGCTGAAGCCACACACGGGCGATCGCGCTCTTGCGCCGGCCCGTGCCGTAGTTCCTGTCGATGGTGGGTGCCTGTGCCTTTCTTGCCATGTTTAGCTCTTGCGCTCCTGAGCGACGGACAGCGATTCTGGATTCTGGGCCTCGTGGGGGTGCTCGGCGCCCGCATAGACCTTCAGCTTCTTGATGATCTGGTGGCCGAGCTTGGTCTTCGGGGTCATGCCCCAAACGGCCTTCTCGACGAGCCGGACCGGGTTCTCCTCGAGGAGCTGCCCGCGCGAGACGTTGCGTAGGCCGCCTGGCCACATCGTATGCCAGTAGATCAGCTCTTCCTTCTTGTTGCCGGTGAGCACGACCTTCTCCGCATTGATGATGACCACAAAGTCGCCCACATCCGCGTTATATGCGAATGTCGGCTTATGCTTGCCCCTGAGCATCTGGGCGACCTGGCCTGCAAGCCGGCCCACCGGAATGCCCGTGGCGTCCACCACGTACCACTTCCGTTCGATGCTCCCTTCCTTTACGCTTGTTGTTCGATTCATTCTTATGGCGTTAAGCGCTGAGCGTCAAGCGTTGAGGTCGCTGAGGTTTCTCAACGCTTACCGCTTTCCGCTTAACGCTCCCTGTTGTCCTTCGGATGCCTTCCATAGCGCACCCGCATCAATGTCAATCCTCGTGCCGGCAAAACCTCCGGCCACTGCAAACTATTTCTACCCGCTTCTTCCAATAGGAGCCCAATCTCTTTGGGATCTCGCTTCCCTCGCCCAACCTCAAAAAGTCCGCCAGCCATCCTCCGCATCATCCCGCGAAGGAAAGCGCTCCCGATCACATCCAGCCAAACTTCGTCGCGAACCTGCCTAATCTCCACCGAGCCCAGCGTCCTGGTCGTGTTTTCCACTTCCGGGTCAAGCTCCTCGGTGAACCCGCGAAAGTCGTGCTCTCCCAATAAGGCCCTTGCGGCCTTATTCATCGTGTCCAGATCCAGTTCAAATCCATGCGTAAACGCATATCGCGCCCTGAATGGATCCGTCCAGCAGCTCAAAAAGCGATACCGATACCATCTATCCCTCGCGCTGAACCTCGCATTGAAGTCCGCTGCGACCGCTTCGGTTTTGACGATTCTTGCATCCGGTGGGAGGATTTTGTTGAGGATCCCTGCCCACTTGGACGGCTCGATCGCGATGCCCGAATCAAAGTGCGCCACCTGCCCCTTGGCATGAGCGCCGCTATCGGTGCGGCTTGCTCCTATGATCTCGATATCCTCGCCCGAGACCTGGCGAACAGCTTCTCTCAATGTGCCCTGGACTGTTCTTTGCCCAGTTTGTGCGGCCCAGCCGCGAAAATCGGTGCCGTCATACGCGACGGTCAGCTTTACTCTCATTGCTCGATTGCTTGATTACCTTGCGTTCATCCAACCCCGCAATCCAGCAATCAATCGACTAATTCCAGGACCGCAGCCTGCGCGCCGTCGCCGCGCCGCACGCCGATCTTGGTCAGCCTGGTGTAGCCTCCATTTCGCTCCTTGAATCTCGGAGCCACGTTGTCGAAGAGATGCCGTACGAGGTCCTCGCCATTGATCAGGCTGCGCTCCGTCAGCAGCTGATGCTTCTCGATATCGGTCTTGCCCGCGATCAGCTTGGCGGGCTTGGGCGAGCTGCTGGAGTGCCCCACCAGCGTCCGGCGAGCGCGCTGCCTGGCAACCAGCGAGTCGTCCTTGGCCAGCGTGATCAGCCTTTCAACGAGCCGCTGAAGTTCTTTGGCGCGTCCCAGGGTCGTCCGGGTGTAGCCATGCCGGATGAATTGTCGCGTCAGGTTGGTGAGCAGCGCTCTGCGCTGATCACTCGGCAATCCCAGCTTTCTTCGGTCTACTAAATGTCTCATCGTTCGTTTGCCGTTGGCCGTTTGCCGATCGCCGAAAGACCCCTTCGGCTGACGGCTTACGGCTGACGTTCCTAAAAGTCGTCGTCGTCCTCTTCGTCGTCAAGCATGTCAATCGCCCGGTATCCGCCCTTTGGCGGCTTGAGCTCGAGGCCATGCTCTCCAAGCTTGTCGCGAACCTCCACCAAAGACTTCTTGCCAAAGCCCCGTATGCCGGTCAGATCGCTCTCGGTGGCCGTTGCGAGCGCACGAAGTGTCAAGAGGCCTGCTCTGCGCAGGCAATTGAACGTGCGCTGAGAAAAGTCGAGCTCTTCGATTCGCAGCTCGGGGATATTCGCCAGCTCCGGCGAAACATCGTCGGCGTCCAGAATGTCCGACTCGAAACCGGCCTCGCCGATATCGAAGAACATTCGGAAATATTTATCGAGAATGTGGGCGGATTGGGAAAGGGCATCATTCGGCCGAACCGCGCCATTGGTCCAAATTTCGAGCACGAGCCGCTCGTAGTCGGTCCGCATGCCGACGCGAGTGGACTCGACGGTGTAGTTGACCTTCCGAACGGGCGTGTACTGCGAGCCGGTCGGAATCACTCCGATGATGCCCTTGTAGCGATCCTGCTTCTCGGGGAGGACGTATCCGGTTCCCCAGCCCACATACATCTCCATGCCCAGGCTCGCCTTGCTGTCGCTGATCGTAGCGATATAGACCTCGGGGTTGACAACCCGGACACCCGCAGGGCATTCGACGTCGGCGCCGGTGACCTTTCCAGGTCCCTGCACGTTGATGCGCAGGGTCAAATCTTCCAGGGGGGGCTCCTCGTTTTCGAAACGGATGGCCACGTCTTTGATATTCAGCAAAAGCTGCGTCGTGTCTTCCTTCAGACCAGGAATGGGAGCAAATTCGTGGAATACCTTGTCGACCCGAATGGCGGCGATGCCGGCTCCTTGAATGGAGCTGAGCAGCACCCGGCGCAGGGCATTGCCGATCGTTTGCCCGTATCCGCGCTCGAGCGGCTCCAGGATGAACTTTCCGTATTCTTGACTGAGATCTAGCGGTGTGATATGGGGCATGTTTATGTTCGCGGTTGATTCAGACTCTGCGTCGTTTGGGCGGGCGGCAGCCGTTGTGCGGAACCGGGGTGACATCTTGGATGGACGTAACCTCGAGCCCAGATGCCTGGAGCGAGCGGATGGCGGTTTCGCGTCCGGAGCCTGGGCCCCTTACAAACACGTCCACTCTTCGAAGGCCGTGCTCCTGGGCCATTCGTGAAGCTTTCTCGGCGGCCACCTGCGCAGCGAACGGCGTGCCCTTGCGGGAGCCTTTGAAGTTCGCGTTGCCGGCGCTCGACCAGGCCACGACGTTCCCCTGCGGATCGGTGATCGTGACCAGAGTGTTGTTGAAGGTTGCGCGGATGTGCGCCACCCCGCTTGGGATGTTCTTCCTTTCCTTCTGCTTGCCTTTTGATGCTTGCTTTCGTGCCATCGTGAAAGTGTTAAGTTTTGAGTGTCAAGTGTTAAGAATCTCAACACTCGACGCCCAACACTTCTCCTTACTTCTTAGCCTTCTTCTTTCCGGCGACCGTCTTGGCCTTGCCCTTCCTCGTACGGGCGTTGTGCCGCGTGTTTTGGCCCCTTGTCGGGAGGCCTCGGCGGTGGCGGAGGCCGCGATACGAGCCGATCTCAATAAGTCGGCGGATATTTCCATTGACTTCTCTGCGCAGGTCGCCTTCCACCTGGTAGTCGCGGTCGATCACCTCGCGGATGTGGGCAACCTCGGTCTCGCTCAGGTCCCGCACCTTCTTGGTGGGATCCACGCCTGCCTTGGCGATGACATCGGCTGATGTCTTGAGGCCGAGGCCATAAATGAGGGGCAGCGCGTAGAGCACTGCCTTGTCTCTCGGAAGGTCGATGCCTGCAATTCTTGCCATATCAATTGGTTGGCGGCTGGCGGTTGGCAGCTCGCGGGACCATCAATTAAAGCCTTTTCGCTTGATGATCCATCTCACCGTTCCCCGTCTCACCGTGTCATCCCTGTCTCTGCTTATGCTTCGGATTGGCGCAAAGGACCCTCACGACGCCCTTGCGCCGGATGAT
Source organism: Fimbriimonadaceae bacterium (assembly GCA_049276675.1). Classification (GTDB taxonomy): domain Bacteria; phylum Armatimonadota; class Fimbriimonadia; order Fimbriimonadales; family Fimbriimonadaceae; genus DATLGQ01. The sequence continues at coordinate 65,324 of JBASWW010000009.1, read as the reverse complement.
CTTGCACTTGTCGCACATCTTCTTTACACTCGCCCGAACTTTCATCCGACAAATTCCTTTCCCGGCCCGTCTTGCTAATTAGCGGCCGCACGCCCAGGAGCCGAGGCCCGCACATGCGAAAAGGGCAGCAAGCCGACAGCCTGCTGACGCAAGCCAAAATTATACCTACGGGTTTGCCCCACGCGCAACGGTGCTTGCGCGAACTGCCAACAATTATCCGGTTTGGGCTACGCTGCGGCCCGACGGCCAAGCTGAGAGGCTGGGTTCAATTCAAAGAATACGTGCCGCTGCGATTCTTTTAGGCTCGTCTCGCCCCGGAGGACGCGGTCGAGCGTATCGAGCTGGAGCGGACGGAATCCTGCGGAGGCGGCGAGCCTTCGCACCTCTTCGACAGGCGCCTGTGTAGTGATCGCCGAAGCGACCGAGGGCGTGACAGGCATGATCTCGTGAACCGATAGCCGGCCCTTGAATCCCGTGTTGCCGCACTTTTTGCACGCGCCTTCGCGATAAACCGTGGCGTCTTCCGGGTCCTCGATATCTGCAAGGTCGATCTCCGATTCAATCCTGCACGAGGGGCAAAGCTTGCGGATCAGCCTCTGCGCGACCACACCGATGAGCGAGGTGCTGAGCAGGTAAGGATCGACCCCCATGTCTATCAGGCGAGGGACCGCGCTTGGGGCGTCGTTCGAGTGAAGCGTGCTCAGGACCAGGTGCCCGGTCAAGGCGGCACGGATTGCCGTGTCGGCCGTTTCTTTATCGCGAATCTCGCCGACCAGGATGACGTCCGGGTCCTGCCGGAGCATCGCGCGGAGTTGCAGTGCGAAGGTGAGGCCGACCTTCTCGTTCACCTGCGACTGGTTTATCCCATCTATGTCGTATTCGACCGGATCTTCACAGGTCATGATGTTCGTCGCGACCTCCCGAAGCTCATTCAGCGCGGCATAAAGCGTGGTGGTTTTGCCGCTGCCGGTGGGGCCGGTTACAAGGACCATCCCGTAGGGCTTGTGGATCATCGATCGGAAAAGGGCAAGATTCGGCTCCGAAAATCCGATCTCTTCAAGATTCCTAAGGGACACGGAGCTGTCGAGGATTCGGAGGGAGATTCGCTGCCCGTGATAGTTCGGCAGGATGGAGACGCGGACGTCCACGCTCCTGCCGTCGATCCCTACCGACATCCTTCCATCCTGAGGGACCCGCCACTCCACGATATCCAGTTCGGCCATGATCTTCAGCCGGGTCGTGAGCATCTGGAGAATGCCTATCGGAATCTCCCGCACCTTTTGGAGCTGGCCATCCACCCGGTACCGAATGTCGACGCGCCCCGTTCTCGGCTCGATATGCACGTCGCTCGCCCCGAGCTTGATCGCGTCGCCCAGGAGCTGGTTCACGAGCCCCACGACCGGCCTCGTATCGGCCTCCGAAAGCATTGCCTGCTCACGCTTGGAGCTGCTTGAATCCTTTGCTTCGCCCAGGGCCTCGGACACCAGGTCATCCATCCGTGCCTTGCCGCCATATGCCGCCTCGATTGCCTTCACAAGGCGGTCTTCGTCGGCCAGGACTGGCTCCACCCGCTTGCCGCTCGCCGTGCGCACCGCCTCGATCGCCATCATGTCGGCCGGGTCGCGCATCGCCAGAATCAGCACATCCCCGCGAACCTTTACAGGCAGAACGTGTCTCTTTCGACAAAGGTCGGCCGGTACCTGACGGATCGCGTCGGGATGGGGAGCGTCGCGCTCAAGGTGCCAGGGCCGGATTCCTGACTGGGCGGCGACCACTTTAAGTATGCCTTCCTCCGTGACGACGCGGTGGCTCAGGAGAATCCTCCTCAGGGGCTGGCCGGACTCCTGCTGCTCAGCGAGAGCCTTGCGAAGCTGGGGCTGGGTGATCGAGCGATGGGCGACCAGGAGCTCGCCTAGATCGAGAGTCTTCTGCTGCCCGTGTTCGAGTCTGAGCTTTGGATTCGGAACCTTTCCGGAATCATCACGCATGTGCGGGCCACCCTTACCTATATATAGGATTGGCTGATCAGCACACCCTCCTTCGGGTACGAGAGAACGGTTTTAGACGGAATAGAGCTCGAGGATCGCGACCTCGGGCGGGCAGCACAGGCGCGATGGAGGGCCTGTCACGCCGATCCCCTTCGTGACGTAGAGCGGCGTAGGCGCATCGGGATGGAAGCCCTTCACATACTTTCGCCCGTTCCTGGTGTGCATGGGCGTCCATCCCCACGGGAAGGTGAATTGACCCCCGTGGCTATGCCCGCTCAGCATCAGGGCGGCGCCATCGGGAAGCCAATCAACCGCGTCCGGCTCGTGCCAGAGAACCACTGCCGGGAGCTCGTGTTCCGCCCAGGCCATCATCGGCACGAACGGATTGGCCTCCATGGCGTTCACCGAATCCACACCGATCCACGCGATTCCATTGATCTCCCGAATATCGTTTCGCAAGAGGACCACGCCCACTTCGCCAAAGATCGGCTCAAGGTTCTGGATCCCGCCGTTTCGATGATCGTGGTTGCCCGGCACCGCGATCTTGGGTCCAGAGTATTCAGCGAGTTGTTCGATGGCGTTGCTCAGCATATAGGGAGCGCCTGGCCGCCAGTCTTCCACGTAGTCGCCAACGAGGCAGATGGCAGCGGGACTCTCGCTAAGGGCGGCATCAATGGCCCGCTCGGCAAGCTCGATCGAGCTCCGATCGCGAACATGCAGATCGCCGAGAAGCGCGATACTGTATCCATTCCGGCTCTTCGGCCAAAGTGGCAATTGGAGCCGACGCCGCTCCACCACCAGCCGGTTGGCTTCCACCAAAGCCCCATAAAGTAGGGTTGCGCCGCTCGCCGCCGCAATCCCGCCAATCAGCGGCCAGATCTTCAAGCGCCCCTCAGAGTGAGCAGGGAGACCTCGGGCCGGCTGAAGAGCCGCAGGTCCGGGCCAACAGTCCCCACTCCGCGCGTGACATACAGCGGAACCTTTGCATCCCCATAGAAGCCGACGCGATATTTCTTCGCGCCGCGGGGGGTGTGCAGTATCACTCCGAACGGCAGGCACATCTGGCCCCCGTGGCTGTGCCCGCTTATCTGGAGGCTGACGTGGTCCGGCATATCCGAGACGAAATCCGGCTCGTGCAGCAGAGCGATCAGGTTCGTGGAGACCGATCCTTCGGGGAACGCCTGATAGCCCGGATGTCCGCCGATGGCATCGTCGAAGCCAGCGATCGTCACGCCCCGATGCTCGAAGGTTTCATTGATCAGAAGCTTCAAAGGGGTCTGCCGCACCGCATCCATGATCTTGCGTGGCTGATCCGTCCAGTAGTCGTGGTTGCCCATCACTGCCACGCAGGGAAAAGAAACCCCGGCCAAATCCTGAAATGCCGATTGAATGTTTGCGAGAGCATGATCGCGGCTAGAATTGACGAAGTCGCCTGTCACTACGAGAATATCGGGCTTTTCGGCAATCGCAAGCTGCACCGACTCGCGAGCGCGGCGCGTGGCGTTATCGTGGTTGACATGGACGTCCGAGAGGACCGCCACTCGCAAGCCGTCCGCACTCCATTTCGGGAGTCTTAGCTCGGGCCGCTCAACGACGAGCGCGTAGGCCGAGTAGTCGCTGTAGGCCATCGCTGCAACCGCCGTCGTGCTCCCCGCGAAAGCCCATTTCAAAAAGGAACGACGGGTTAGATGCTGACTCTTCTCAGCGCTCAACGCTTTTGCGCTCCCCACCCTCGCATCTCTAAATCACCGCTTCCATGACCCGCTCGGCGATGTGGTGGTTTCCGAAAGGAGGCATCAGGTACAGCCCATCCGCAAAGCCCTTGACCTTCGCGGCCAGTTTCTGCGCCTCCTCGATCCCGATCTCGAGCGCGCTCGCATCGTCCAGCGCCTCGCCCATCCGCGTCCGCAGCCAATCCGGCACCGTAATCCCCGGCACCTCGTTGTGCATGAATTCACAATGCCGCTGGCTCCTCAGAGGAAGCGAGCCGATGAAGCAGGGGAGGTTCAATTCTTTCGAGAGCTGGGCTGCCTTCTCGGCGGTTTCGAGGTCGAAGATCGGCTGGGTATAGACGACATGCGCGCCCGCGTCAGCTTTTCGCTTGAGCCGGTCCTGTTCTTCGTCAAAGTCGTTTGCTAGAGGGTTGAATGCCACGGCAATCGTGAAGGCGCACTTCATCCCAACGCTGTTGCCCGCGAGATCGATCCCATCGTTGAATCTCGAAAGGATGCGCACGAGCCCGATCGCCTCGACATCGAACACGCTGGTCGCGCTCGGGTAGTCGCCGATCGTCGCCGGATCTCCGGTCACCGCGAGGATATTCCTAATGCCCATTGCGTGGCAGCCGAGGAGGTCGGACTGGACCGCCAGCAAGTTCCTGTCACGGCAGGAGAAGTGCATCATCGTTTCGATGCCAACCCGGTTCTGGATGATCGAGCAGATGGACATCGGGTTCATGCGGAGCCTTGCACGGGCGCCGTCCGAGATATCTATGAGGTCTGCCCCCCGGATTTTGAGCGACTTCGCTCCGCCGAGAACCTTGTCGACGGACAACCCCCGCGGCAAGTCCATTTCGACCGTGATGATGAATTTCTTGCCGAGCTTGAGGGCGAGCTCGCTGGGATCACTCTTGGCAATGGGCGCCTTTTCTTTCGTGACGACGTGATGCTCGGTTCGAGGTTTCGGCTTGAGTTTGCGGCTGTCGAGCTGCTGCCTCAGTTGCCGGATGTGCTCGGGCGTGGTGCCGCAGCATCCCCCGACGATCCTTGCTCCTTCTTCCACTAGGCGTGCCGCTGCCTTGGCGAAGTATTCGGGCGAGGTGTCGTAGGTGATGTGGCCCTTCACGAGCTGCGGCAAGCCGGGGGTCGGCTGCGCGATGATCGGCAGATCGCACTCCTCCGCCATCATCCGCACGAGGTCGAGCATCCTTTGGGGACCGACGATGCAGTTCGCTCCGATCGCCGCCACGCCGAGGTCCTGCATTTCCTTCGCGCAGCGGATCGGCAGCCCCTCTGCCAGCATTTCGCCGTCTTCGATGAAGGCCTTGCTTGCGATGATGGGCAGGTCGGATACTGAGCGGATCGCCTCGACGGCAACTCTCAGCTCATCCATGTCAATGTAGGTTTCGAGCAGGAATGCGTCGACCTCCCCTTCGGCCAAAGCGCGCGCCTGCTCCCGGACCGCCTCAGCGACCTCTTCCTGGCTGATGTGGCCGATCGGCTCCATCGGCTTGCCGACGGGGCCGATCGCTCCGAAAACGAGCTTGCTCCCGGCCGCCTCGCGGGCAAGCTGGGCGCCGCGAAGATTGCACTGGTATACGTCCACGTTCAGGTCGGCCATCGCGATGCGATTGGCCTTGAAGGTGTTGGTCTCGACGAAATCGGCGCCGGCGGCGAAGTAGTCCTCGTGGACGGCTTTGACCAGCTCGGGGGCGAAGAGATTGGCGAGGTCATACGGTTGCCGCGTAAAACCCCTCTCGGAAAGGCACGTCCCGTTTGCGCCGTCGCCAAGGAGGACATCCTTTTTCAGCGCTTCGGTAAGCCGCACAGCTTCAAATTGTACCTCTCCGGGGTCAAGGGTCTTCGTGATGCACACAACCTTTGGGAGCCTCGATCTTGCGCTTTTCAAGGCAAATCCGGGCCGCAGGGTTCGACTCGCACTCTGCCTGCTCATCCTCCTTGCCGATAATTTGAGCAGGACCACGCTGAGCAAATGAACGGCTTCAAATGGGCAAGGATTGTGCTCCTCCAGGCGGAGGACGACCCTTATGCGCCTTACTACCTCGAAGCACTTGACCATGCCGGGCTCCGCTACGAGACGATTGATAAGGGTGAGCTTGCCGACCTGAGCCGGCTCGATGTGCTCGTCCTCGCGGGCTACGGCCATCTCGATGAAGCCCGGCAGGAGGCGGTTGGCGCATGGGTCCGGCAGGGCGGCCAGCTCATCTGCTCCGGAAGCGCGTGGTCTCTTTCACCCCTCCTTGGCCTCAAGGAACCACTTTCCCATTGCAGCAACGAGGTCATTTCGCCAAGCCGTCAAGACCGCGCGTGGCCAGACGGATGCGATCATGTGCGATTCTTCGGCGGAACCGTGGGCGCCCCAGCCGGAGCGGAGCCGAGCGCCTCGACCGCAGGAGGCAAAACCGGTTTATCCCGCCGCAAGTTTGGAAAGGGCGCCGCGTTCTTCGTTGGGCCGCATATCGGGCAAACCATTGCCCAGATGCAGCTTGGCCGGAGCGTCGAATGTGACGACATCGGCCCGGCGGATGGGTCGGCTCGGCTCGATGACGGCAATCTTCGGGCTGAGGACGGCTCCAATCTCGACTTTCTTGACGACCGGCTCGCAGGCGAAGAAGGGTCCCCCTACTTCGCCTTCCCCCATGCCGACGTGGCGAAGGAAATCCTAATCCGCACGATCCTCGAGGCCGTGGAAAACGCCGGGCTGGTTGCTCTCATGGCTTGGCACTGGCCGCGGAACGCAACCGCCACCTCCCTGCTCAGCCTCGACTGCGAAACCTTCGAGCCCGGCCATGTACAAAGGCTCCATACCCTGATGAGCATGTATGGCTGCCGAGGGGCTTGGCTTGTCGCACTTCCAGGCTACACCCTCGATGTGTACCGAACCCTGCGCTCCTGGCAGCACGAGATCGGCACGCTCTTTGTGACCGACGACACTGCCGGCTGGCACGATGAGAAGCTCAAAATCCAGCACGTGGCGATCGGCCGAAGCTCAGCTTCCCCGAGCATCATCGCGACGCGCCCGGTGGATGGAAAGTGGCGTGGATACACCAGGTTCTACGACCAGGCCGAGGAAGCAGGGGCTCGCCTTTCGCTGAGCAAGGGCGGAAGGCAGCCGGGTACGAGCGGGTTCCTGTTTGGAACGTGCCACCCCTTCTTCCCCATGCGAAAAGACGGCAGCTTCTACCTCACCGCCGAGCTGCCCTATGCCGTCTACCTGCCGGGATCGGTCACGTCGGACCAAGCCGGCGACGCCATCCTCGAAAAGACCGTCGCGCGGCATGGATGCTTTCACATTGTGTTTCGGCCGGAGGCGGCCGATGTCCCAGAAAACTTTGGCTCGCTGCGCCGGTTGCTCTCCGACTGCAAGCAGCGCAAGGTCGAATTCATCCTGCCCGAAGACCTGTACCGGTTCGAGAGGGCGCGCCGGGCCTTGCGCATTGTCACGAGAAACATCGATCTGGAGGGCCAGGTTAAACTCATCTCCGATACACGCCTCGAGGGCCTTACGATTATGGCGACCGGCCCCCGGTGCGAGGCGAGCTTCAGGGGCAAAAGCCTGAATGTGCAGAAAGTCCGGCGCTACGGCACGACATTCCACTGCGTGGAGATCGATCTGGACCCGAAGGCGGCTGCCGAGCTCCGGCTTGTTCCGCAGGGCCTGAAGGCCGCTGCGTAGCCGCCCGGTATCCTGCAAAGCATGGCAAGTCCGATCGTCGGCATCATCATGGGCAGCAAGAGCGACCTCGAGACGATGCAGCCCGCTGCCGAAACGATGCAGGAGTTCGGCGTGCCCTACGAGATGGAGGTGGTGAGCGCCCATCGTACGCCCAAACGGATGTTCGAATATGCCGAGATGGCCGCCTCGCGAGGGCTGAAGGTCATCATCGCGGGCGCGGGAGGTGCCGCCCACCTGCCGGGCATGGTCGCCTCGCTGACGATTCTGCCCGTGATCGGGGTGCCTGTGACGACAACGGCGCTGGGCGGCCAGGACTCCCTCTATTCGATCGTCCAGATGCCGGCGGGGATTCCCGTAGCGACCGTTGCGATCGGGAACGCACGCAATGCCGGCCTTCTCGCCCTGCGGATTCTCGCGACCAACGACCCTGGGCTATCGAGCAAGCTAGCCGACTTCCAGGCGCTGCAGAGAGATCTGGTCGAGCAGATGAATCGAACCCTAGGGATCTGACTCGGCTTTCCGGGACGCGACTCTGGTACCCTAGGCGTCGCTGCGTTTTTCTCGCGTTTCCTGACGTTTTCATCCGTTTCACTGTTTTCACTGCGTGTGTTCCTCTTTTTTCGGCATCGGTACTGAGGACGCGAACATGAGTGTCCGTTCCGATAGTCGGCAGCAATGGGTTCCCCTATTGAACCTAGGCTCATGCGATTGTCGCAGATGAGTTTCCGAATGTCAGTTGCCGGACCCTCAATTTCATCGAGGGGGCGACTTGGCATTTCTCTACTCTCTAATGCGTTGAGAGAGAAGATTGTCAACCAATTAGTGCGACATGGGCCGCAAATGAGATCGCAGAACATAAGCCTTACCCTCCTCGCCGGCGCTCGGTGGAAGGGGAAGGGCTTTGGCGGCGAGCGGAGGGAAGTATTTTTCGATGCTTGATTGCTCGACAATGAATGGTGGGCACCTAGTTCGCATTGACCAGGACACCGGAAGGCTCGAAACAGCGAATGTCTATTGTTTACCTGCCTTGCGTACCCATAAGTACACCCCAATGCCGCTACCAAGCGATCCCACGACAATGGCCAGCCCAACCCAGAGAATCTCGATCTGAGCGCTTCCTCCAGCTGGTAAGAATATTCCGAGCAGGCACACAGCTACACTTGAAACGAGCAAGCCTATCAGAAAACCGGTCAATGCGTATAAGACTAGCACTAGTATTAATCCGTCAAAGCTCCATTAAGACTGTTGGATTCAACGAATGCGCTCTCGCCCTGGTGGTCCCACTTTGTCTCCCGCACTCTCTCGATAAGGGTCAGGAGGCCAGGGTGGAGGTGACCGGTCCCCGATTTCTTTCCCTAGTGCAGCCGTTTGCGAGCACGATCTTCTTGATGCGGCCGTCGTCAAGCCATTGGTGGTCTGTGACCTCGCTATCAGGATTTGTGACCGTATCGAGGGCGCTGTTATCGAGATACGCGTAGTCCCATTGCTTAGCACCGAGCGTCCTGACCGTCAACTTCTTCTGGGTGATCTGGCTGGCCGCGTTCCAGGTCGCTTCGAACTTGTAGTTCTCGTTTGTGCCTTCTGTGAAGCCGGTAGGGCCTTGTACCAACTTGGTCAGCCTGCCCGCATCGTCTCTCGTGTACCTCGTTTCTCCCGAGGCATCCTTCATCACAGTCCGGCTCCCGGCCGCGTGGTTTTTTCTAGCCGATTCTTCTCACTTAGTTCCCTTTCCATACCGGCGAGTTCGGACAATGTGGACTTCAAATCCGCTCTTACCAGTTTGGCTTCCTCACCCCTACCCGTAGCTTCCGGCGTCCGCTTCAAACTATGCAAAGCTTCACGCATACCGAAAAGTAGCTTGCCCGCTCTGATTCGATCTATAATACCCGCAACGATACAGATTGAGAAGATAGGCACTTTGATAATATCGTTGAGCAATTGATGGGCAATTATCGTCTTGCCCTTCAAGTCCAGCGCAAACAGCATGGATCGCAGTTTCACGGCCTCGATGTATTGGTCTGCGTTTACGCTCTCGTAACCTCTTAGATCGTTAATAACTCTCCGCACAATGAAGTTCTTGGTGCCGAATGTTCTATACAGGTATACGTTGGTTATGTAGGAAAGGCGATAATCCGGATCAATGGTCAACTTGTCAATTTCATGCAGGATTTTAATGCATTCTTTTCTCTTCCTTAGCCTCACCAGAAGAGAGAACAGGCTGAACCCATACTCATAAATATCCAACGGCTTACCGTGCTGCTTAGCGAGCACAAAGGCTTTCTGCCTTGCTTCCTCCTCTACGACATCCGAGCCTAGTCGAACAGCTTCAGCAACCAGTAGATCTGCCTTCGATCGCCAAGTGGAGCTCGCCATTCTACCCCCAAGGTGGCCTACGACCACCGCATTCCCAAGGCGGGATATCAAAGCCTCGACGTTCATTATTAGCCGCCCAATTGCACCAGTCCCTGCAGCACACGTTCCAGCGCCAACCCCAAATCTTGGTGCGCTTATCACAAAACGCTTCACACCTCTCATAACGACGCCAGGCCTCGTCCCAATCAATGGGTGTTGGAGTTGGTTCCGGCGTAGGTCTTCGGCGAGGCACCGGTTTACGCTTTGGACCTGCCCATGGCGCCGGTTCAGGCGAGGGAAGATCGATCGTTATCGGGTTGTCCTTGACCAGCCACCAAATCCATGCACCAATTGTAATTACGCCGGCGGCGATAACTCCACCTGGACCTAGGGCAATAAGCCCACCCTGTGCTTGTCTCTCACCCCAGGGATCAAGCAGGTCTGTCGGTGAGCCATGGACATACTGATACAAGTTCAGATTACTGTAAATCGAATCCCAAGAGACGAACTTGCCTAGGCCACTGGTATAGTAGCGCAGCCCGAGAAAATGCAATCCGAGCTGACTCCCTTCCGCACCATCATCGTAGTACCCAAACTGCCCGACATAGCGGAATGGATTGACACTGGAGCCGCTGCTCGCTTCCCGGATGCCGAACGCAGACCAGATGTAGGTGTCCTGAACAACCTGCGAGGAATCAGTCAGAGCCCATGTCGAGCCAAGGCCATCGAAATGGAAGTAGCGCTTCGTGCCTTCGCGGTTTGTATTTATGAGGCCGAAGCCGTGAGTGTTAACGCTCTTGATAGTAAAAGTGCCTGAAATCAGAGTGTATTCGGCAAGGATCGCCGGGTAGGCGGTTCCCAGCGGATCGTTAATGAAGTTGGTCCAGTCGCTCGCGTTATTGAGCTTGGAGCGCATGCGCTGGCCGTCGCCGTTGTATTCATGGGTGTCAACCGAACTCCCTCGCGTACCCGTGAGCATGTTGCCTTCGCTGTTCCAGGTGAAGGCGTCGCTTCCGATCGCGGTCGTGTTCCCGAAGTGGTCGTAGGTTAGGTTCGTGGCGCCGAAGGTCAGCTGCTCGTTGTTGTCTCCGAAGGTCGAGGTCGTGAGCACGCCGTCGTCGAACAGCTTGATGCGATTGCCGTTGGGATCGTAGGCGTAGCCATACTGGAACTCCCTGGTGGCGGTGGCGGTCTTGGCGCTCCACTTCGTTTCGCTCTTTAGCTGGTACTCAGGATCGAGTCCGTAGCTCGTGTACTTTCCGTCCTTGTCGGTGACTCCGAGCCGGTTGCCCGCCGCGTCGAGATCGTAGGCGAAGGAGCAAATGACCGTGCCATCGGCTTTCTTGTCGAGGGTCTTTCGCAGGTGCGTGTTCTTTCCAGCCACATAGGCATGGGAGTCGTTCGTGTCCTGATAGAAGAGCTCCCTAGTGCAGCCGTTGGCGAGGACGATTTTTTTGATGCGGCCGTCGTCGAGCCATTGGTGGTCTGTGACCTCGCTATCAGGGTTTGTGACCGTATCGAGGGCGCTGTTGTCGAGATACGCGTAGTCCCATTGCTTGGCACCGAGCGTCCTGACCGTCACCTGGGGAGGCGTCTGGGGAGAAGCGTCTTTTGTATATATGCGCTCGGTCCCGTCGGCGTCGATAAGGGTTGCATCGCCATTGCCTACATTCGTGGTGATCTTGGCGTGGTATGGGAGCATCCACTTGGGCCCAAGGTCGGTATCGGGCGTGCCGAGACCGTTGTATATAAGAAGTGGGCCGTGGAGCTTAGTATCGTCGGGGCTAGGGTACGCGCCTTGGGATGCGCCGCCTCCACAGGTTACGCAGGTTGTGGATCCGATTTCTAGATGCAGGTTGCCGTTGGACAGATTGACGTTCTGTCTAACCGGCCAATATGGACGCCGACCGCCTTCGCCTGCCATCTTTTGCTCCTGATACTCCTACTGGGCAGGACTTGGGGGAGGTTTCAGATCGTTCGAGGAATTCTCAAAAGTTCTTCAAAATTCACGGGTAATTTCGCTTGCGCATGTTTAACTGCCCCACCCACTTGCTTCGATGAACCCGAGGAAAGCCCGAGCTCACCACAACAAGGTATCCTTGTGCCTGCCGAAAGGCCCCTTCCCGAATTCAATCGGGACGACAGCCCAAAGGGACAAGCCATGACCAATCGCAAATACGAAGCCTTTTACATCGTCAAACCGGAACTCGCCGAGCCGGACGTTCAGAAGATCGCCGACCGCTTTAAAGCGGTGGTGGTCGAGAAGGGCGGCACCGTCGAAAGTGCGGGTAAATGGGACCGGAGGCGGCTCGCCTACGAGATCGACGGCTACAAAGAAGGCAACTACGTTCTTATGAATTTTGAGGCGGATGCCCAGCTTCCGCAGGAGCTGAGCCGCCTGATGCGGATCAGCGACGACGTCATCCGGCACCGGATTTTCAAGCTCGAAGACTAGTTAATTGGGCATATAATGAGGCAGGCGCCGGGGTTCCGGCGAAGGATATAGCAAGTGATAAACCGCGTAGTGCTCGTCGGTCGCCTCGTGCGCGACCCAGAACTCAGAACCACGACGACAGGCAAGAACGTCGTCGAGTTCACGATTGCCGTCACCAAGAAATTCAAGCCCCAGGACGGCTCTCCCGATGCCGACTTCATCAGGGTCAAGGCTTGGGGGCAGACGGCTGAATATGTCTCAAACTATCTCACCAAGGGCCGATTGGTGGGAGTAGATGGTCGCCTAGATCAAAGGAAATTTGTGGGCAGCGACGGCCAGAACCGCGAGGTAATCGAGGTCGTCGCCGACAACGTGCAGGGCCTCGACCGGCCGCGTGAGGATACACCTGGCGCGACCGCAGGGGTTGCGGCGGTTGGTGGCGGGCCGGCTCCCTCGGCCGAAGAATACGATCCCTTCGCGGACGAGTGAGCCGATTGTCGATTGACGATTGTCGATTCTCGGGAACCATCAAGCGACATTCGACAATCCAAACCGACAAATGCATCTGCTCGACGATCCCTCATTCATCACCCGGCATGACCCAAAGGGCATGTATGACCTTACATGCCGCTTTCCCGAGCAATGCCGGGAGGCGCTTGGGATTGCCCGGGCCGCGCTGCTTGCCGACATCGCCCTGAACGCGAAGATCGTAGCCCTCGCGGGGCTTGGCGGCTCGGCTGCGGGCGGCGATCTGACAAAGGCTCTTTTCGAGGCCCATGCAGGCGTTGCCTTTACAGTAGTGCGCGATTACCATGTGCCGAGCTTTGTGGGTGTTGGAGACCTCGTTTTCTGCAGCAGCTATTCGGGCAACACCGAGGAGACGCTCTCAGCCTATGCGAGCGCGAAGCGGGGCGGGGCCAAGGTCATCGCGCTCACGAGTGGCGGGAAGCTCGCGGAGCTTGCGTCCGACGACGGCCATCCGGTGATAACGATACCGGGCGGGCAGCCGCCGCGCACGGCATTGGGCTACATGATGGTGCCGATCGTCGTGGCCTGCGAGCGCCTCAGTCTGCTGCCTCCTCAGGGCTACGATGCGGCCTTCGACCTGCTCGACAAATGCGTCGCTGAGTGGTCGGCTGAGGTTCCCCTCGAAAGGAATGAGGCGAAGCAGATTGCGAAAGGCCTGCACAACAAGGTGCCCGTGCTGTATGGGCTGGGTTCCTGGCAGGGATATGTGGCCAATCGCTGGAAGGGACAGATCAACGAGAACGCGAAGAATCTGGCGCTTTGCTCGACCTTCCCGGAGCTGAACCACAACGAGATCCTGGGCTGGGTCCGAGCAGGCGATCAGGGGGTGGCCGCCTGGTCGGGCGTGATCCTCGAAGACGGCTCTGAGTCGGCGAAGATGAAGGCCCGCGCCGAAGTGACGAGCGGACTGTTAGCCGGGATCTGCCCGATGGTTCGCGCGCGGGCAAAGGGCGAGTCGCTTCTTGAAAAAATGCTTTCGCTGACCTTGCTTGGAGACTTCGTTTCGCTTTACATGGCCGCCCTGAACGGGGTTGATCCAGAAAACATAGATTGGATCAACACGCTGAAATCCGAGCTGGCCAAGGTGCAGTAAGTTGACGGCTGAGATCGTCTCAGTAGGCACCGAGCTTCTGCTGGGCCAGATCACGGATACAAACGCCCAGCACCTGGGCAAGGTCCTCGCTGAGCTTGGCATCCCCCATCAGCACCGCCAGACGGTCGGTGACAACAGGGATCGCTTGGTGGAGGCTCTTCGGCTGGCCCTGAGACGTTCTGACATTGTACTGACGATCGGCGGCCTCGGCCCAACCCAGGACGACATTACGCGGGAGGCGGTCGCGTCGGCTCTGAATGACGAGATCATAGTCGATGAGGCTGCCCTGGCGGGATTGCGCGAGTTCTTCTCTTCGCGGGGACTGCCCTGGGTCGATTCGCAGATCCGGCAGGCTTGGCGCCCTGCTTGCGGCCGGCTGATCGAGAATCCAAACGGGACCGCTCCTGGGATGATCTGCGAGAAGGGCTCTAAGGTAGTGGTCGCCTTGCCTGGACCGCGGGGCGAGTTCGTCGCAATGGTGGATGGCCCTGTGCGAGATGCCTTGGCCAGATTTGGCGGTGGCGAAGTCATCTTATCGCGGCTCATCCGAATCTGCGGGTTGGGTGAGAGTCTGGTCGAAGAGCGGGTCAGAGACCTCCTTGAATCGAGCAATCCGTCGGTTGCTCCGTACGCCCACCCCGGCGAGGTGCATCTCCGAATTACCGCAAGGGCGAAGTCGTCGCAGGCCGCTCAAGAAATGATCGCGCCTGTAGAGGAGCAGATCAAGGCGGCCTTGGGCACAGCAGTATTTGGCACGGACGAAACCACCCTCGAAGCGGCAGTTATCGAACTGCTGTCAAATCGAAACGCCACGGTCGCGGTGGCAGAGAGCATGACCGGGGGCGGGCTCGGGGAACGATTCACGAACGTAGCGGGCTCCGGCGACGCATTTCTGGGCGGATTCATCACCTACGATCTTGGGCTGAAGAAGAAGCTTCTGGGCATTTCCGCCGAAATCCTAGATAACCCTGAGATCGGTCCTGTTTCGGAGAAATGCGCCCGCGAGATGGCGGCACGCATCCGCGAGCTCACCGGCGCAACCTACGGCGTCAGCATCACCGGCAATGCGGGGCCGACCAGCGACAAGGGTGCGAAGCCGATCGGGATGACCTATATCGGGGTCGCCGGCCCTGGGGGCGTCGAGGTCGAAGAGCACCAGTTTCGCGGCCAGCGGGAATTCATACGGCGGCGCGCCGAGCAGGCGAGCCTGGCAATGCTGCGGCGGATCGTGATGACGAGCTGAGATTGCGCTCACTCGTCGATTTCAATAACTGCCCGGATCGTATCAGCGTCAAAGCCACGGCCAGCCAGAAACCGCGCGCCCCTGCCCGGATCGATCGATGGGCCGAATCGTCCGTCCAAAACGGCACGAGCCAGCGCGGCTTCGTCCTCTCCTGCGCCCAATGAATCGTCGACGAGTTCCTCCGGAGCGCCCCTCGCGAGCAGCTCGATCCTGAGCCGATCCCGGCCAATCGCTTTGCGTCCCGATCTCTTGCGCAGATGCGCTTCGAGGGTGCGCCGGTCGGAGACGAGTTTGCGCGATCTGAGGTGAAAGATGACCGCCTGGGCGACCTCCTCGGTTACACCACGAGACAAAAGATCTCGACGAACCTCTGCTTCGAATTTGTCGCCGAACCGTAGCCGCTCGAGTGCGATCTTTAGCCCCTCGTCAAACCCGTTGGGTCGATCCACGGGTTTACTCGTCGGAGCCTATTTCGGCAAGCGCCTTGGCGGCAGTCTTCTCGATCTTGAACTCGGCCCGAACTTTGGCGTCGAGCTCGGCAAAGACCTTCGGATTCTCCTCGAGATAGGTGCGCGCGTTGTCGCGGCCCTGCCCAAGTCTGATCTCTCCGTAGTTGTAATAGGTTCCTGAGCGAGTGACGATGTTTCGGGTCGCCGCAATATCCAATAGATCCCCGGCTTGGCTGATGCCCCGGCCGAAGATGATGTCGAACTCGACATTTTTGAACGGCGGCGCAACCTTGTTCTTGACAACCTTGACCTTGGTGCGCGACCCGATCTGCTCTGTGCCGACCTTGAGCGCGTCGCCGCGGCGCACTTCGAGTCGGACAGAAGCCCAGAACTTGAGCGCCCGGCCTCCGGGTGTCGTCTCCGGGTTGCCGTACATGACTCCGATCTTTTCGCGAAGCTGATTGATGAAGATCGCCGACGTCCGCGATTTGTTTATGTTTCCGCCTAGCTTTCTTAGAGCTTGCGACATCATTCTGGCCTGAATCCCGACGAAAGCATCGCCCATTTCGCCCTCGATCTCCGCTTTTGGAACCAGTGCCGCGACCGAATCGAGAACCACCACGTCGACGGCGCCCGACCGAATGATCGCATCCATGATTTCAAGCGCTTCCTCGCCGTTGCTGGGCTGAGAAATGTAGAGCTTGTCCACGTCGACGCCTAGCGCTTTCGCGTATTCGGTATCCATCGCGTGCTCAGCATCGACGAAGAGAGCCAAGCCCCCCGCCTTTTGGGCTTGGGCGACGACGTGGAGGGCCAAAGTTGTTTTTCCGCTCGACTCCGTGCCGTAGATTTCTGTAATCCTGCCTCGCGGAATTCCACCGACACCGAGCGCCATGTCTAGGCTGAGCGAACCGGTTGAGATTGCATCGATGGCCTCGCGGGTGTCGTCGCCCATTCGCATGATCGCTCCCTTGCCGAAGCTCTTTTCGATTTGGCTGAGCGCCATGTCGAGGGCGCGATCCTTCTCAGCGGTGGGGGTTCCGTTTCGTTCTGTGGCCATTTGTTTACTCATGAGATGAATGTCTACCAAGTCTAACAGAAACTGGGTTGCCTCGTCAAAGGAAATCGGTGATTCCCAAGAATGCATGATAACATTGGCTTGTGAAGCTCGGATTTCGTAAGCCTTCCATCCGCAAGCGGATCGCCGCCAGAACCTCGCTTAAGAGAGCAATCCGCCACAATCTCGGGCTCAAGGCACCCCGCGGCTGGGGTTGGATAACCAACCCGAAGAAAGCGCTCTACAATCGCATTTACAATCGGAGCACCTTTGGTTGCTGTGTACCGATTTTGATCGCAGTGATTCTCCTGGTCGGTTGGCTAGGGCCGGCTTAGAGCACTAAGACTTGCTCGGGCAAGTGCCAATCAGCTTCGAGCGAGTCCTTGCCCATATCAAAATGACGGGCACCACTTGAAGAGGCTTTATGCCAGGGCAAGTGAACGATCCAATTAGCCTCACATTGAATGAGGCTAAACTAGCTCAGCCCATGCGTCGCCTCCTGCCGATTCTGCTCCTGGCATTTCCCCTGCTCGCGGAGGCCGAGGAGCCGGTGCTCCTCCGAATGATGGGCGGCACCGCGTACGGCATGCCGCCCAAGGAGGACACAAACCCCCGATCCCAGGTTCGCCGGGCGGTATTCGAGGAGTTCCACCGCCTTAATCCGGACATCCGCGTGGTGAATGCGGGCGGACTCGAAATGACCGGCGATCGCGCGGAGAGCATGTTCCTGATGGGCATGGCCGGCGACACCGCGCCCGACGTCTTCTATGTCAATTTTCGCCAATACTTTAGCTATATCGACCAGGGATTCTGCCGCCCCCTCGATGATCTAATCTCCAAAGACCCGGCCTCGCTGGAGCGGGTCCTGCCCCCAATCCGACGTGTGCTCAGCGCGAAAGACGGCAAAGTGTACGCGATCCCGTTCTTCCAGGTCGCGCAAGGGCTCTACTACCGCAAGGACCACTTCCGGGACGCCGGGCTCGACCCTTCAAAGCCGCCGCGCACCTGGGACGAGTTCTATACGTACGCCCAGAGGTTGACGGAAAGCAGACCGGGCCGCACCGGATTTGCCTTCAGCCGAGGGCCGGGATACCACTGGACCAACTTCGTCTGGCAGGCAGGCGGGGAGATTGTCAGCGACGCCGAACGGGGCTACTCGAAGGCAGTCGTCGCCACTCCGCAGGGCGCGATCGCACTCGACTTCTACCGCAAGCTCGTGGGCAAGACCTGGGTGGGCAAGGATGGCAAGACCTACGGACCCGCCGCATACGTCGCGGCCGAGTTTGCCAAGGACGTGACCGCGGGCAAGATCTCGATGTGGTTCGGCTACACGAACGATGTGGTGATGAACATGTCGGATCTGAATCCGGCCTTGCTCGGCGTTGCGGCGATGCCAGCAGGTCCCGCAGGATCGGTGAACGAGGTCAACGCCGGCATGTGGGCGATCAATTCGGCGGTCACCGACCCAAAGAAGCTCGAAGCGGCATGGCGATTCATCCGGTACTTCGGCAGCGACGATGCGGCTAGGATCAACACCGAGCGCTTTGTCGAGCTGGGCCTGGGCAGCCTTGTCAAGCCGGATTGGCTAAAGAAATTCGGCTATCCGGACCTCGCTGCCCAGGCTGACCCCGGCTATGTAAGGGCTAACGAAGAGCTCTTCGAGAAGGGCCATCCCGAACCGTATGGAAGAAACACGCAGCAGGTGTATCTGATTCTCGATGATGCGCTGGAGCGCGCCCGGCTCGACGATCTCGATTCCGGGAGATACCGGAATCCGTCTCGCGAGGGACCGGTTCGCCTTTCCTCGCTCTCCATTCTCACCGATACGGCAAAGGAAATGGATCGCAAGCTGCTGGGTTACACCCCGATCGAGGTGCTGCGGACCCAGCGCGTGTGGGCGGTTGGCATACTCGGCATCACTCTCCTATCGATCAGCGCTCTTGTTGTGATTCTCTGGCGGCGGGCCAGGGCGCGCCCCGACATCTTTGTCGAGCGGCTGCCAGCCGGACTCGACAAGCGGCGGCTCTACCGGTTCATGTTCTGGTGTCTGTTGCCCGCCGGGCTCAGCATCCTCGTCTGGTCCTACTACCCCTTGCTCCGCGGGCTCACGATGGCTTTCCAGGATTATCGCATTCGAGGGGAGGTGTCGTGGGTCGGGCTGGACAATTTTATAGAGGTCTTCACGCAGCCGATCTTTTACAAATCCATTCTAAACAGCTTCATCTTCGTTGGATTGAGCATCCTCATCGGCTTTGTGCTGCCCATCTTTCTGGCGCTCGCATTGAACGAGGTCCCCAGAGGCAAAGTGCTTCTTCGAACCGTTTTCTATCTGCCCGCGATGACCAGCCCGATCGTGATCGCCTTCCTCTGGCGGCAGTTCTACGACAAGACCGAAACCGGATTGCTCAATGTTGTCCTTACGAAACTTGCCGATAGCGCCAATTGGGTCTTCGCGAATCTTCACCTCGCTGCGCCCTACCCGACCCCCGTTGCCGTTGATTGGCTGGGGGACCCCACCTGGGCGATGTTCGGCGTGGTTCTGCCGGGCATCTGGGCTGGCGCAGGGCCGGGCTCGATCCTGTATCTAGCGGCGCTAAAAAACATCCCCGACGAGCGCTACGAAGCGGCCGACCTTGACGGGGCTAGCTGGCGGCACAAGATCCGGTACATCACGCTGCCAGGCCTCAAACCGCTCATCCTCATCAACCTGCTCGGCGTGTTCATCGCAGGATTCAAGGCGATGGAGAACATCTTTGTGCTCACCGGGGGCGGACCCTTGAAGGCAACCCACACCATCGGCCTCGAAGTTTGGACCAACGCCTTTATGTTCCTCAAATTTGGCTATGCGACCGCCGCCGCTTGGGTAATGGGAGCCATACTCATTGGCTTCACCGTCGTCCAAATCCAGAACCTGATGAAGATGCGATTCGGGACGGCCAAGCTGTGATGCCTTTTACACCCACCCGTCCCCAGTGCCTGTGGATGAGATGTGGACGGGCGTGGAGACAGATCCGAGTGAGGAAAACCCTTAACAAAACCTTGTACATTCACCGAATAATCCACACCGTTTTCCACGATCGCTCGTTTTGCCTGTGTGCCTCGGTTGAATTCATAAATGAGGCGAAAAGTTGCTCATTTGTCACCGGCTCGGATGGTTTTCCCCAAAAAAGCCCGCGTTAAGAATAAGAGTATTGATCACTATTAAATGAGGTCTTATTAGAAGATGCAGGGGGAAATCCAAGCCATTACCTCGCCGGGGGTGCGGGAGCTTGCGTTGGAGAACTTCCGAAACTATGCGTCGTTGCATACAGACCTCCTGCAAGGGCTGAATGTTCTCGTCGGAGCAAATGCCCAAGGCAAGACGAATTTCCTCGAGGCCATCTACCTTCTTTCGACGACCAGGCTGCTGCGAGGAATGCGTGACGCGGAGGCTGTGCGAGAAGGGTCCGACAGGGCGGTCGTGTCCGCTGAGCTTCAGCACACCCACACCCAGGTCTCCATAACTCTCGAACAGAGGGTGCGAAAGCGGGCCTCCCTCAACGGCATGTCCCTCCCACGTGCTGCTGACCTGATCGGACGCCTGCCCTCGGTTTGCATCAGCACGGCGGACCTGCCGATCGTCCGCGGCGAGCCGGCCGACCGCAGGATGTTCCTCGATCTCGAGCTCAGCCAGCTCAGGCCTGCCTATCTCCGCGACCTGACCCTCTACAAGCGCGCCTTGGAGCAGAGAAACGCTCTTCTCAGGGCATCTCAAGAGGAGCCGCAGCCCGCAGCGCTATTCGAGCCGTGGGAATCCCAGATCGCGGAACACGGAGCTTCTTTGCGCGATCACCGCAAGTCGTTCATCGCCCAACTTTCGCCGGCAGTGAGGGAGCTTCACAGCCAGATGAGCGATGGCGAGAGCTTCCGAATCGAATACAACCAGCGCGATGACCCCACGACCGCAGCCGAAATCGCCGAGGCCCTCGAGCGCACGAGACCTGGCGACATTGCCCGTAGCGGCACCAGTGTGGGCCCTCACAGGGACGACGTGGCAATGGAGGTGGGAGGCCGGGATGCGCGCCTGTACGGCTCTCAGGGACAGCAGCGGACCGCGGTAATTGCACTCAAACTTGCTACCCTCCGGGTCGCCGAAGAAGAGCTGGGAGCGCCGCCAATGCTGCTCCTGGATGACATCCTTTCGGACCTCGACGAGCGCCGCCGGGCCATGCTTGTGGAGCTAGTGCTGGGCCGCAGTGGGCAGGCGGTTCTCACCTGTACGGAAGCTTCTGCGGCTGGGCAGGATATCCTGAACAGGGCGAAGGTGTTTGTGGTCGAAGCTGGCATGGTGCGGGAGCCCTAATTAGTTGGCCCAAGTCATCGGTTGTTAGCGCCCGCCGGGCATGATGATAGACGCGGACCACAATGACTGTCTTGGCCGCCTCATCAATCCGGTAAACGACTCGGAGTTAGCGCGTGGCGTCGTGCCTTGCCCGTCGAGTGACCTTAACGCTGTAGTCCGAGTTCGGTGAAGATCTCATCGAACGCCTCGTCCGCATCCTGGACCAGTCCTTCTTTAACGTCTTGCTCGCCTTCCAAGATTGCGCCGATGAACCTCGCGTGTTCGAGCTCATCTACCATCTGCTGGTAAGATTCGGCATCCTGAACGACGACCTCCGCTTTGCCGTTGACAGTGATCGCCATAGGGTTCCGCGATTCCTTCACCATGCCGACATACCGCTTGGCGTTGCGCGTAAAATCGGGGAGGGAGCGAATGTCGATTTTCCGGCATACGTTTGCAGGACGCCATGAAGAAGCTGCAGGACACCCTGAAGAAGGCGCTGGGGAGGGAGGAAATCCTGCGAATGGCGCGCGCGCAAAGGGTGATGCGCCGCTGGCCCGAGATCGTAGGTGCGGCGATGGCGGGCCGCTCGGCGCCGGACCGGTACGAGCGGGGCACGGTATGGGTGGCGGTGCAGGGCTCGGCCTGGGCGCAGGAGCTCCGCATGATGCGGGATCGCATTCTCGGAAAGCTGGGCGAGCTTGCGGCAGATCCGACCCTGTTCACAGACATCCGGTTCGGCGTGCGCCCTTTCAAGCCATTCTCAGGCTCTCCTCTCCCTGATGAATGGGGGGGAGAGGGGCAGGGGGTGATGGGTTCCGAAAAGGCGGTGGTCGAGGACCGGCGAGAAGAATTAAGGGGCCTCTCGATTCGCGAGATCGCCGACCGCCGCATGGAGCAATGGCGTCTTGAGAACGGAGATTGAGCGGCGGCCCGCGGTTATCGCCTGCCTCGCGCTTGTCGTTGGAATGGCCGCGGGTCTCAGCCTCATCAACGCGGTCTTCATCCTTCCATTCCTTTGGCTTCGGGGTTTCTCGCCGCGTGCGATCGCGGCTGTAGGCTTTGCGCTAGGTGTCATTCTCACTCCGCGCGAGCCACCGCCGACTCCGTTGAACCAAGCCTTCGTGAATGGGCCGGGAATCATCGTGAGTGTCCCAGAGGTGTCGGCCGGTGGGAGGCGCAGCATCGTCAGGCTCGAAACGGGGGACTACTTCCTCTATCACGAGGCAAGCTCGATGCTCAGCCTTGGCGACGAGATCAGCGTAAAAGGGGTGATCAAGCCGCTCACCGAAGGGAGCGACTGGGCCAGGCGCAAGGGTATCACCGGGCGGGTCGTGCCTAACGAGCTGCGGGTTCTGAAGCCAGGCAGTGACTTCGCAAGGCTCGGACTAGCTTGGCGGGAGGGGTTCCTCGGCTTTTGCCGATCGACCATGGGTGCGCCGGCTGCCCAGGCAGTGGGAGCGCTGTGTTTCAACGCAGGGGGCCAGCTCGATCGGGAGACGAAGCTGAACCTGCAGCGGTCGGGGACGATGCACATCATCTCCGTATCTGGCCTGCACGTCATGATCTTCGCCCTCGGGCTGTCTGGGCTCCTCTCTGTATTTCCAGTGCCGCGCATCGCTCAGCTGGGTTTACTTATCCTGTTGCTGGCGATCTACGCAACGGCAACCGGGCTCCAGCCGCCCGTGGTGAGGTCGGCGGTCATGGCCGCAATCGTGTTCTGCGCTTATATCGTTCGCCGCGAGCCCGACCTGCTCTCCGCTCTGGCCATCGCGGCGCTCGTTTTTCTGCTCTGGAATCCCGCCTCGATTTTGGATATTGGCTTTCAGCTCTCCTTTGTCACGGTTGGGATGCTTGCTCTATATCTGAAACCGGCCGATGCTCCCGAAACAGGACTGGCGGCGCGGCAGTGGTTCCAAGTAAAGAGACTGGCTGTCGCCAGCGCCGTTGCGAGCGCGGGGTCTGCGCCGATCGTGGCATACCACTTCGGGATCGTATCGATCATTTCCGTGCTTGCCAATTTGCTCATCGTAGCCGCGCTCGCACCGGTGACCCTGATCGCGCTTGCCAGCTTTGGCATTAGCTTCGTCTCCTTGGCGCTGTCGGTCGGGCTCATGCGGCTGGTTGTCGAGCCGTTGACCGGTTGGATTCTTTTGGTCGTGAATGTACTTGGCTCACTGCCTTTTGCCGCCGTCGAGGTGCCTCCATTCAATGGCTACTGGCTTGTGCCCATCTACGCGGCGATGCTCTTGACCTGGAGGAAGCATGTCCGGCAGCCTTAAGCGCTTTTCGATTCTGCTTGTGCTGCTTGCGGCGATTTGGGCGGGGATATTTTATGCGCGCAGCAGCGGGCGGCCAAATCGGCTCACCATTCTCTCCGTCGGCCAGGGAAGCTGCGCGGTTTTTCAGAACGACGGTCGGACCGTCCTAATCGACGCCGGCCCTGCAACGGACCAGATGGATGCGGGGGAGCGGCTCGTCGTGCCTGGGCTGAGGAAATTGGGAGTCGGTGCGATTGACCTCGTGCTCATTTCCCATCTGGACAACGACCACATCGGCGGGTTGAGGGCGGTGCTGGAGCGCTTTACGGTTGGCCGTATCGTGCTGCCTTCGAGCTTCAAGGGTCATCCGCAGCTTCGAGGCCTGCCCGTTGACAAGCTGGTTTGGCTGGATAGATCGGCGATTATTCGGCTGGGGGATGCGGTGCTTCAGCTCGAGTCGCCTTTTCTGGCTCAGCCTGCAAAGGACAACGACGCTTCGATGTTCGTGCGGATCACAGACGGGAATGCGGTTGCCGTTTTCTCCGGGGATGCGCCGATCGAGGTTGAGATGATGATGATTGATCGGCTCCCCAACTGGAAGGCGCAAGTGCAGGTCGCCGGCCATCATGGGAGCCGAACTGCTACCGGAGCAGGCTGGCTTGGGGCGGTTCAGCCGTCGTTCTTGGCGATTTCTTGCGGGCGAAACAATGCGTATGGCCATCCGCATAAGTCCGTTTTGGAAGCTGCTGCAGGGGCCTCTGTGAAGGTCCTACGCACGGATCGTGATGGCGATCTGGTGTTCGATGTCTCGCCGTCCGGATTTGTCCCTTCCCGGTAGCCGTCGGGTGGTTCTTCCCGACGGACAACTAATTTTCCGACAACCCAAACATCTTTCGCTGCTCCTCAATCTGCCGGAGCTTCTCCCTGATCTCGGCGGCGAGGGCCCTGTCCCGCTCGACCACCTCCGGCTTGGCCCGCTCGACAAACTTCGTATCGTTGAGCCTCGCCTCGGTCTTGACTAATTCGCCGCGCAGCCGGGCTTCGTCTTGGGCCAGCCTCTCCGACTTCTTGCCCTTGTCTATCAGGCCCCCGACAGGAAGGTAAAGCCGGACCCCCTCGGAAGTCGCCGAGACATACTGTGAGCCCTGGTTCGGCTGGCCCTCCTCCAAACTGCTCGTCCATGCTTGTGAAGCTACGATCTCCGGGTGCCGTAGGATCCCTTCGAAAAACACCTGCGGCACCAACCGACCTGGAGTAAGGTCGGCGAGCGCTCTCATTGCCCGCAGGCCGCGGATGATCTCAAATGTCTGCTCGATCTCAGCTTCCGCTTCCGGATTGCGAAAACCTGCAGGCAGCACCGGCCAATTCGCAATCATTACGAACGGAGCCTTGCCTTCGATCGGCAAGTGGCTGTAGATTTCCTCGGTGATGTGCGGCATCACCGGATGGAGCATGATCACGAACGCTTCCAAGCTCTTGAGAAGCACATATTGCGGCACCGCTTTTTGTGCGGGATCGGCCAGTCTGCCTTTGGAGATCTCAATGTACCAGTCGCAAAGCTCGGACCAAAAGAAGCGATACAAGGATTGGCAGGCCGATTGCAGGTCGAATTGTTCGTAAGCCTTGCGAACTTCCCCTTCTGTCGCAGCCAAGCGGCTCAGCAGCCAGCGGTCGACCGTATGGAGTTCGGCGAGATAATCATCCTTATACACGTAGATGTTGTGATGATCATGGCCCAGGTTCATCAGCACGAACCTGGTCGCGTTCCAGATCTTGTTGCAGAAGTTCCGCGCGTCTTCGGTTCGGCGCTCGCTGTAGCGAATGTCCTGGTTCTCTCCGGTCTGGCTTTGCAGCGTGTACCTAAGGGCGTCGGCGCCCATCGTCTCGATGATGCCCATGGGATCGACGCCGGTTCCCAGGCTCTTGCTCATGCGCTTGCCATCTTCGGTGAGCACGGTTGCATAGATGTACACATCGCTGTAGGGGATGTTCCCGGCTTGGTCGAGCCCCATCATGATCATCCTCGCAACCCACAGATTGATGATGTTGCGATCGGTGATCAGCGCCTGCGTCGGATAAAAGCGCTTTAGATCCTCGGTCTGATCCGGCCAACCGAGAGTCGCAAAAGGCCAGAGGCCGCTGCTGAACCAGGTGTCGAGTACGTCCTCGTCCTGGCGCACGATCTTGTTCGGGCCTGCTTTCGCCTGCGCCTCGTCCCAGCTGAGGGCAGCGTACGGCGTGTCCTGCTCATCGTAGTAGATGGGGATGCGATGCCCCCACCAGAGCTGCCGGCTGACGCACCACTCGCGAATGTTCTCCATCCAATCTATGTAGATGCGCTCGTAACGCTCCGGATGGATATGGATTCGCCCATCCTTAACGGCTGCGATTGCAGCTTTCGCAAGAGTGGGCTGGTCTGCGAACCATTGCTCGCTCAGAAGCGGCTCGATAGGCTCCCCGCTGCGCTCGCCTACGAGCAGCGGCACTTGATGGTCCTCGACCTTCGCAAGATAGCCTTTCTCCTCGAGGTCGGCTACGATCCTCTTGCGAGCATCGTAGCGGTCCATGCCCGCATAAACCCCTCCTTCCTCGGTGATCTTGCCTCGCGCATCAAGCAGCACCGGCATCGGAAGGTCGTGTCGGCGGCCCACTTCGTAATCGTTCGCATCGTGCGCTGGAGTTATCTTGAGGGCGCCGCTTCCGAACTCGGGATCGGGATATTGATCGGCGATGAGGGGAATCTCGCGGTTCATCAGAGGCAGGATGAGGGTCTTGCCCACCATGTCCGTGTACCGTTTGTCGGATGGATGCACCGCGACCGCAACGTCGGCGAGCATCGTCTCGGGCCTTGTGGTCGCGATCGTGATGTGTCCCGTCCCGTCCGCGAACGGATAGTTGATGTAATACAGCTTGCCGTTGACGATCTTCCGCTCGGTCTCGATGTCCGAAACGCTCGTCTGCAGGATCGGGTCCCAATTCACGACACGCTTGCCGCGAAAAATCAGGCCACGGTCGAACCAGTCCACGAAAACGTGCAGGACCGCCTCGGCATACTGATCATCGAGCGTAAATCGCGCGCGGGTCCAGTCGAAGGCACAGCCAAAACGCCGGAACTGGTGAAGGATCGTGTCGCCGCTTTCCTTGCGCCATTCCCAGACGCGCTCGACAAACTTCTCCCGGCCAATCTTTGCTCCGCTCGATCCCTCGGCTCGGAGCTGCTTTTCCACCACCGACTGGGTTGCGATACCAGCGTGGTCCTGGCCTGGAAGAACGAGCACGCTCTTGCCCAGCAGCCGCTGAAACCGCCCTAAGAAATCCTGCAGCGGATAGCACAGCGCGTGACCCATATGGAGGGAGCCAGTGATGTTCGGAGGGGGGATCGTAATGCAGAAGACGGGCTTGTCGGGATCCGGATCAGGCTGAAACAGCCCCGCGCGCTCCCATGCGTCGTACCACTTCTGCTCGACTTCGGCCGCGCTGTAGCGCGGCGCCAACTCAATTCCTGCCACGTTGTCCTCCTTTCCTGTCGCGAAAGTGGCTGTGAGTTTACCTTTGAGCCTGTCGGCTACAATGATCTGTGGCCCAGACCCCAACCGAAACCCCCGCCAGCCTGCGCTATCTCACCGTTCAGGACATCCTATGGATCAATCTGCAAGTGACCAAGAAGGTCAACGATTTCGACTTTGCGAAGCTTGAGGAGGCCGTGTTCTACCAATATGGCTATGGTTCCAGCAAGGACATCATTTCGCAGGCGGAGCGCTTCGCAGGCAGCTTCGCAACGCTAGCGCCCTTTACGGCTGGCAACTCCGCTTCGGCGTTTGTTGGAGCAGCCACCTTTTTGTACTTGAACGGCCATGATCTCGCGGTGGAGGATCGGGTCGCGTCGGGTTGGTTCGCAGAAATCGCAAGAGGAAATGGCAATCTTCGCAACCATGTGGAAGTGTCGAGCATCCGATACGAGGATGTCGAGGCTGCCGCGCGGGCCGTACTCGACAAGTATGCAGCGACGGTTGAAGCTTTGGCCGCAGTCTGAAACGGCTTGCCGGACTGCAGGCACCCGCCGGGACGAACCTCCCGGCGGCTACGGCGAGGAATCTCAATATCGCTGGAGGCC
The DNA here is from genome assembly GCA_049276675.1 of Fimbriimonadaceae bacterium. Lineage (GTDB taxonomy): Bacteria > Armatimonadota > Fimbriimonadia > Fimbriimonadales > Fimbriimonadaceae > DATLGQ01. The sequence continues at coordinate 38,069 of JBASWW010000009.1, read as the reverse complement.
GAAACACCAGGTAAGACCTAGGCATGATCGCTCTATTCGCCTCCGCGGCTCTCGGCTCGATAGGGAACGTCCCGGATCCCGCCCACGCAATCTGGTTCAGGTCTGCGGCGAGCCACTTTACGGAAAGCAGCCCGTTGGGGAACGGCCGGCTTGGCGCGATGGTGTTTGGCGGCGTGGGCAATGAACGGATCGTGCTAAACGAATCCACCATGTGGTCGGGGTCGCCTCAGGACGCCGATCGCCCGCAAGCTTATCTGGTCCTGCCTGAGCTGCGAAGGCTGCTGCTAGCGGGAGAAAACGAGAAGGCGCAGTCCTTGCTGCAGCGCGAGTTCATCGCTCAGGGAGCGGGCTCCGGCTTCGGAAATGGAAAGGATGTGCCGTTTGGCTGCTACCAAGTGCTGTGCGACCTGCAGATTCAATTCGCAAGCAGCGAATACACCGAGTACAAGCGGGTCCTCGATCTCGATCGCGCGGTTGCCACAGTGGAGTACCGGCAGAACGGGGCGCAGTTTCGTCGGGAGACGTTCGTTTCTGCTCCTGCACAAGCCGTCGTTTGGCGGATGTCCGCGGATCGCCCCGGAAAGGTCTCGTTCCAGGCGGGACTGTCGAGGCCAGAGCGAGCCAATACACGGCTAGAAGGCAATGACCTCGTGATTTCGGGCGCTCTAGCCAGCGGGGTTGCCGGCAAAGACGGCGTACGCTACGAAGGACGGCTACGTGTGATTGCAAAGGGTGGCCGGACAAGCGTTGAAGCAGGCAAGTTGCGGGTGGACGGCGCAGATTCGGCCACCTTGATCTTCTCTGCCGGAACGAGCATGTTCGAGCCCAGATTTGGTGAGAAAGCCAAGGCGCAGGTAACGGCGGCGGCCAAGCGTTCATTCGAAAGCCTGATGGGCGACCATGAGCGCGACCACCGCTCCTTCTATCGGCGCAGCAAGCTCACCCTGATGCCGGGCCCGAGTGCGGGCAAACCCACTCCCGAACGGCTTCTCGCGGTTGCCCAAGGCGAGGAAGACCCCTCACTGGAGGCGCTCCTCTACCACTTCGGAAGGTATCTGCTCATCGGCTCGTCGCGGCCCGACAGTCCGCTACCCGCCAATCTGCAGGGTCTTTGGGCGGAGGAGCTTCAAACTCCCTGGAACGGCGATTTTCATATCAACATCAACCTTCAGATGAACTACTGGCTCGCGGAGACAACGAATCTCGCGGACTGCGCGACGCCCCTCTTAACATTCATTCAGCGCCTGGTCGAAAACGGGCGCAAGACCGCGAAGGCTTACTACGGCGCCCCCGGCTGGGTTGCCCATGTCATCACAAATCCGTGGCTTTTCACCTCGCCCGGCGAGGGCGCGGACTGGGGGTCGACTAGCAGCGGAGCAGGATGGCTCAGTCAGCATCTTTGGGAGCATTACGCCTTCGGGAAAGACAAGAGCTATCTGCGAAAGGTGTATCCGGTGCTCAAGGGTGCAAGCGAGTTTTTCCTTGCGATGCTGATCGAGGAGCCCAAGAACAAGTGGCTCGTGACGGCGCCGTCGAACTCACCTGAGAATGGGTTCCGCATCGGCAAGTCGGGCCGGATATCGACGGTGATGGGCCCGACCATGGACCAGCAGATCGTGCGAGAATTGTTTGCGAACACGGCGGCTGCAAGCGACATTCTGAAGATCGATCCTGAGTTCAGGAGCCGACTGATTGCGGCGAAGGCTCGGTTGGCTCCAAACCAGATCGGACCCGACGGCCGGCTCCAGGAATGGCTGGAGCCTTACGAGGAGGATGAGCCCCAGCATAGGCACATCGCCCATCTGTATGGGCTGTTTCCTTCCAACGAGATATCGCCGCGAACGACCCCCGAGCTTGCCTCGGCTGCCCGCAAAACGCTCGAGAGGCGCGGGGACGATGGAACGGGTTGGTCATTGGCCTGGAAAGTTGCTTTTTGGGCCAGGCTGGGGGATGGCGATCGCGCGCACAAGCTGCTGACGCGCTTCATGATGCCGACCGGCATACAGGGCTTCAACATGACGAATGGCGGTGGCGTGTATCCCAACCTGTTCTGCGCCCATCCGCCGTTTCAGATAGATGGCAATTTCGGGGTCGCTGCCGGCATAGCGGAGATGCTGCTCCAGAGCCATGAGGGCAGGGTGCAGCTGCTTCCAGCATTGCCGAAAGCTTGGGCTTCTGGGTCAGTCACGGGGCTGCGCGCTCGTGGCGGAAAGGTCGTGGACATCACCTGGAAGGATGGGAAGGTTGTCAAGAGCCGGATCCGCTAGCTTGGCTTGAAGCTAAAATTGGAACTTCAACCGCCCTTCACGGTTGGTCTACTTCACCGGCCCGCCGAAACAAGATAGGGATTGGCTGCTGATCCTCGTCAACCGTGAATCTGCGCCCATAAACGCTGGAGCGGGCAACGGGACTCGAACCCGCGACCCTCTGCTTGGGAAGCAGATGCTCTACCACTGAGCTACGCCCGCTCGGAAAGGTTGGCCGTTGGCGGTTAGCCGTTAGCCGTGGATCATTGTACGCGAAATCGGCTCACGGCAAACGGCTGACGACCTACGAAATTTGGAGCGGGCGATGGGAATCGAACCCACGTGATCAGCTTGGAAGGCTGGAGCTTTACCATTAAGCTACGCCCGCATCCGCAATTATTATGACGCGCCGCCCCAGCCATGCTCTCGCCAGATTGGGAATCATCGCGCCGCTACGCGGGCATTCACTTCCGGATCTGTGTCCAGCCCCATGCGATCTGCGGCGAGCTTATCAATCCGATGTTTCATGTGAAACATCCAGCCCGCGTTCAATGTCATCGAGTAAAGAGCTGGCGCCTATGCGGAACACCTCTGGACTAAGCCATTCTTCTCCCAGCTCCGATCTGACAAGGGCGACCCATTCGAGGGCCCGTTCAACCGTTCGAATGCCGCCCGCGGGTTTTATTCCCGCTCTGCGTCCGGTCTCGGCGTAATGCTCGCGAATGGCTCGGGCCATCACGATGCCGGCCGGAAGGGTGGCATTGACCGCCTCGCGACCTGTTGATGTCTTGAGAAAGTCGGCGCCTGCCTGAAGGCAAACATTCGCAGCCTTCTCAATAATTTGCGAATCCGCCAGCTCCCCGGTAGCCAGGATCATTTTAAGCGTAGCGTTGCAGCAAATGTTGCGAATCGATGCGACATCTTCGTAAACCTGTTGCCAATTGCCGGCCAGTGCCGCCGCTTTCTGGATCACAGCATCGATCTCATTTGCCCCTGCGGCAATAGCTTCTTCTATCTCACGAACGCGGGCTGCCCAATCTTGCAAGGGTTCGGGGAAGCCGCCGGCGGCTACCGCGACGGAAATCCCGGTTCCCGCAAGAGCGGAAACCGCCTCGGGAGCGAGACGCGCCCAGGTGCATACTGCCGCGACCCGAATTCCTGGATGATCGGGAAGGGGTTGCTGGGCGCGGCGGCAAAGCGCAAGGATATCCGCAGTCGAGTCGTCATCATCTAGGCTGGTCAGGTCAAGAAAGCGGACCAGCTGAACCAGGTCTATGGAGTTCGACAAAAATGCCGCCCCTACAGGCCCTTGTCGGTGAGGAACTTGCAGATGTCCGCAATTCGGCAACTATAGCCCCACTCATTGTCGTACCAGGCCACACACTTCACCAAGTTACCAACCCCAACCGTATCAACTGCACTGAAGATCGAGGAGTGCTCATTCCCTTTGAGGTCGGTCGATACCAACTCCTCGTCGGTATAGGCGAGGATCCCCTTCATCGGCCCGTCCGCATATTCCTTCATCGCGGCGTTGATCTCCGGAATCGGCACCTCGCGCGAAAGAAGAGCGGTAAAGTCCACCACTGAAACGGTAGCTGTCGGCACCCGGAAAGCCATGCCCGTGAATTTGCCCTGCAGCTCCGGAATAACCAAACCAACCGCCCGGGCAGCTCCGGTGGACGAGGGAACAATGTTCTGAGCCGCGGCGCGTGCATCTCGCAGATCTTTCGCAGCGGTGTCCTGAGTTTTCTGCGAATTCGTATACGCGTGCACCGTTGTTAGCAGGCCCTTCTCGATTCCGAACCGCTCATGAAGCACCTTGGCGACCGGGGCGAGCCCGTTAGTCGTGCAGGAAGCGTTCGAGATCACGTGATGCGCGGCCGGATCGTACATCGAGTCATTCACGCCCAGCACGATCGTGACGTCCTCGTTCTTGGCCGGCGCGGAAATGACCACCTTCTTTGCCCCGCCCTGCCGGTGAGCCACAGCCTTGGTCGCATCAGTGAAGAGCCCCGTGCACTCCAGCACGATCTCGACTCCCGTATCGCCCCAGGGGATCGCGCCCGGATCGCGCTCGGCAAAGACTCGAATCTGATCGCCGTCCACCGTGATCGAGTTGTCGTCATGTGAGACCGTCCCAGAGTAGGGCCCGTAGGTGCTGTCGTATTTGAACAGGTGCGCGTTGGTCTTGGTGTCTGTGAGGTCGTTGACCGCCACCACGTCGAATTTGCCCTTGTAGCGCGCGATCATTGCGCGCAGCGAGAGCCGTCCGATCCTGCCGAAGCCGTTTATGCCGATGCGTGTTGCCATTGGAAGGGAGTTTACCGGCGGCACGAGGCTTTGAGCGTTAAGCATAAAGTGCTGAGATCGATTCCGTCTTAACGCTCAATACTCAACACTTAACACTTCATGCACGCATAGTGGACCCGGTCGCTCTTATAGCGCGGCGGATTGAGCGTATAGCTGTGGAAAGCGCGGACCTCAGCGAAGCCGGCGTCTTTGAGCATCGCCCAAATCTCCTCATCCGAATAAGCCCGCTGGACATGCATTTCCTCGAACTCTTCGTCCCCTTTCCAAAACTTCATGTGTACATGAATGAGGCGGCTCTCCGGGTTCCAATCCCCCGTCCATTCATAGCGCAGCTTCCGCTTGTTCGTGAGCTGCTTCTGGTTAAAGAGGCTGGCCTCGAAGGCATAGGCCGTGTTCAGATCGAAGACGAACGACCCTCCGGGCTTCAGGTGCTTGCCAACCTGCTTGATCGCCGAAGCAAGGCGCGACGGGTCCGTGATGTAGTTCAGGCTGTCGAAGAACGAGAAGGCGGCATCGTAGGTCTCGCCCATCTCGAAGCTGGCGGCGTCGGCCACCTCGTAGCGGATGTCCAGCTTATTCTTGGCGGCCTTGCGCCTCGCCTCCCGGATCATGGGCTCAGATATGTCGAATCCAGATAGTTTGAACCCCTCCTCGGTGAGCAGCTCGCACATCCGCCCGGTGCCGCAGCAGACGTCGAGGATCGTCTCCGGATGGATGTCCTGGTGCGAGAGCAGCAGCAGGTAATAGCCGGCCCACATACGGTAGGGCACGCCGTCCATGAGCTCGTCGTAATATCGCGCCACGGGATGGAAGCTCGTCATTTGCCATAACCGTACCGTAGGCCCCCACCAAAGGAGCGGCGGTGAGTCTCCGACAGTCAAGCTGATACATTCAGGAAGCTTCGGAACAAGTCAAATTACCAGGTGTTTCGACAATAATGCGATTTCGAGCTCGTCTATGCTAACGTGTTACGGAGGTCGGCTGTAGATGACCAGAATCTTGCTTCGACTCCTTTCGCCAAACGAATCTTCGTTTGGTTCTTTGTTGCTGCTCGTTGGGGATACCTCTGGGGGCGCTCACTTGGGCGGCTTCGGTTCCCCGGGCCGCTCAGCGCAACTAGCGTGACCGCTGGATGTGGCTCAAGCCCATGCGAAACCTGCTCATTCAATAATTGTCCGGTCGGAGCCGTCTATGTGGACGATATTATTGAGGCCCGCTGCGTTGAGTATGATCATGTGCCCCCCGCTCATTGCGCCAACTTCAATGCGGAGTATTGGCAGTACGTCACCTTCCCGGGCCGGTAATCCATGACTGCTACAAGATGGATTGCTACCTGGGGACGCCATTTCCCTTGACTTGCGATAATCCGTGGGTTCGCCCACTGTAGGAGTGAAACAATGAAAAAAGCACAACGAATCGCGTTTGCACTCGGAGTAGTCGGCTTCTCCGGTTTGGCGACTTTTTTCCTTCTGACGAAAGGCGTTAGTGCGCCGGGAGTTGAGGTCAACCTTGTGAAAAAGGGAGACGTTGCCCAGGCCCTGCAGCAGGCCGCCCAATTGATGGCCGCTCTCCGAGCCAATGGCTGGGACCGCTGGAAAGTCGATCAAGCGCTGCTGCGACTACCGGACCAGGACCACGCCGAGACCGAATTCGAGAGACGACCAGAGAAGTTGTCATTCACCATCAGTTCTTTGGAGCCCTACCAAGCTGAAGTGGCTTTCAAATGCATGACGTACGTCCGCAACAATCGTGCAGAAGGAGACGGGATCGAGGGCCGCGTATCCAGTCCGGAAGGGTTTTTCATCGTGGGCTGGAAGGATGGCAGGATCGAGCAAGTCCCCATCCAGAATGTACGCCTGCTCCCTTTCGACCTAAACGGCCGCGCGGTGAAGCTCTATGTTTTTCCGGGGATGGCGGTTTATGATGCCAACCTGGAAAAGTATCCTGGAGTCCCCTAGGTGACTTGGCTCTGTCCTTCGAACGCCGGCTCGAAGGACAGGGTCGCGGCCGCTTTGCGCCAGTGCCCGAAGTAATCTATGGGGCATGAAACGACTCAGAGGGGCGCCGCTCCTCGTCTTGGCGATCGGATGCGGCGGTGGGGGAAGCGCCCCAATCATTCCCGTTCCCCCGTTCATCGTCATGGAAAGCACGCGCGACGGGAACTCGGAAATATATCTGATCGACAGTGTCGGCCTATACGTGAAGCGGCTGACCGCTGACTCAGGGACCGACCGGCAGCCGGCATTCTCCCACGACAACGCAAGGATTCTCTTCGTGAGCAACCGCTTCGGCGACGACAATATTTTCTCGATTAACGCGGACGGGACGGGACTGACCCAGCTCACTACCCATCCCAGCGACGACAATTGCCCGCGATTCAATTTCGATGGGACGAAGATCGTATTCCAGCGCGGCTCGGGCACGCTTCGCGAGATCTACGTCATGGACCCTGACGGCTCGAACCCGCTGCAGATCACAAACAATGCGTTCAATGACAATGAGCCGGGCTGGACGCCTGCCGGGCGCATCATCTTCACGAGCACGAGGACGGGCAGCCGCCAGCTCTTCATCATGGACGCGGACGGCACCAACGAGCAGCAACTGACGACCGATCCGAGCGCCCAGGCTTATCAGGCCGATTTCAAGGCGGACGGCGCCAAGATCGCGTTTATTCGGCTGATGAACGGGGAGGCCCGCGCCAGCATCATGGACCCGGACGGCAGCAACATAGAGGACCGAGGCCACGGCACGCAGGAGTTCTGGCCCAGGTGGTCTCCCGATGGCACTCGGCTTGTGGTCACGGCGGTTGTGAGCTCGAACGAGGATGTTTACAGGATGCTGCCGGATGGGAGCGAATGGACGAGGCTGACGTCCAATGGTGCGGTCGACGGCCACGGGGACTGGTAGCCGCTCGGACGGTGATTGATGGCTTGACGGCTGATCGGTGACCCGCTGAACGTACAGCCATCAGCCGTCATAGGCTGCGCTGATGTCCGGTTCAGCCTCCAGCAAACTCCGAATCTCCTGGGCAGTCGGGATCTTCCCTGTCGCCCCCAGACCGCCGCAGGCGAGCGCTCCTGCTGCCGAAGCAAATCGCAGGCAATCCGCTATTTCCCAATCCTGGTCGAGGCCATACAGCATGCCAGAGCGGAACATATCGCCCGCGCCGGTCGAGTCCAGAGTGATCGGAGCCGGGTAGGGCGGATAGGCGCGAATCTCGTGTTCCCGTGAGCCGGCGACGAATCCGCGCGGCCCGTCCGTGACGATTGTAAAGCAGTCTTTCTCGGCGACCCATTGGCGGACCCACTCGATGTTCGCCAAAGCATCGCCGCGGACGCCGCTCCAATCCGTGCTGCTCTGCCAGAAGCTTCCGGGGGCAACGGGATCGCCGGGCCGGATGAAGTCCATCAGGTAGGTCATCATGCCGGCATCATGGGCAAGCCGCGCGACCTCGCTTGCTGCCCCGGCCATGTTTGGCTCGGCAGTGAACCACTCCCCTGGGCGATAAGGGATTGAAGCGGGATCGATAGAGCCCTGCATGGCCGAGAAGCCGCGGCCGAACATCGTGCGCTCGCCGTCCGGCGTGACGTAGATATCGCAAACCGGCGCGTCCACATCACCCCGGCTGAGATGATCCATCGGCAGCCCACTCTCGCGCACCAGCTTCTCCAGCGCCTCTCCTTCCGAGCCTGCGCCGAGGCTGTTGCCGGCAAGCTCGATCTGTGCGCCCCATTTCTGAAGCGCCAGGGCAGTATTCGCCGCCTCTCCGCCGACCATGATGGTTTCATCAAGCGCCTCGACGTACCCGCCGGTTGAAGGCAGGGACGGCACGCGTCGTACGCGGTCGAGGCAGATAGTGCCGAAAATGAGGATCACGGTGAGATGAGGATACTCCCGGGGTAGATTCCTAAAAGTGTTCAGCATTCAAGCCGCCGGGCTCATGCTTATCTGGATCGGCTACGGATTTATCCTTCGCAAGAGGGTTTCGAAGCAGAGTCTCCAAAGCGTCGACCGGAGCAAGCGAGCTGCTGCCGGCGCGGGCCTCTTTCTGCTGGCTGCGCTCGTCCTGCTCGGCGGACTTCTCGCCATCCAGGCCGCCCGAGGCGTCACTCAGGACGGCTTTGAGTGGTGGGCGTTCGCCGCGATTCTGGGAATAGGCATCGTCTTCGTGCACCTACAGGTCCTCGCGGCGGCGATCATGATCACCCTGATCGTAACGCCGGACGCGCCAAGCCCGTCCACTAAGGTAGAACATGACCCGAGGGAACCCTGATGCGAACCATTCTGAGCCTAATCTTCTGCCTCGCCATCGCCGCCATCTGCGCTGCCCAGCCCGTTACCGAACAGACAAAGCACACCGAAGCGATGCTCAACAAGGTCAAGCAGCTCGATGTGATGAATCAAATCCTGCCGATGCTCATGACCAAAGAGCAGATCAAAAACATCCTGCCGTCCGTGGAAAAGGCGCGCGCTAGGGTGAAGGCCGCGCAAAACAAGGAATACACCGCCCTCAAGGCCTTCGAAGCAAGGCTGAACGAGGCCTACAAGAAGGCAATCGAGACAGGGCAGACCCCTGGCCGGGCGCTCCAAGCGGAGATCATCAGGATGTTCCAGGAAAAGGGCCTCGAGCGGATGCTTATCGCCGAAGAGAACACCGACCTCGTGGTCGAAGCCCTTAAAAAGCACCTCAACGCGGGGCAGATCAAGGCCGCCACCAATGCTCTCGACCCCAAGGTTTTCGACCCCTCGCTCAAGCCGGAAGAGATGACCTCGGAGCAGAAACTGCGGTTCTTCGTGAAGGAAATCTTCCTCGATCCGGTGGCTTACGACGTGCTTATCCTGCTTGGCAAGGGGACGTAGACCAGGCGCACGGTCGAATTCTAGTGGGGCCGAACGTGCTTCTGCTTGTTTGAGAGCAAGAGAAGTTGTTTCCGCCTCCCTGCATGGAACTTATCCTCCCGACGTGCATTGCGATCTGGTGAGGTGATAAGCGCGATTCAGGATCGTCCCGTAGATGTGCCGGACCGCAGGCAAGCTTTCGAGGACCTTGCCATCAAGGAGCTGCCCGTGCTGTACCGGACGGCGCGACGCTTCATCGGCTCGGGGCCGGATGCGGAAGACCTCGTGAGCCAGACCTTGCTTCTCGCGGCCAGAGGATGGACTTCGTTCGATGGGCGCTTTCCGCGTTCGTGGCTGATCAAGATCATGAAGAACGAATTTCTGCGGCTGCGCCGGTCGGTCCAGTCCAAGCCGGAGACGACGAGCTTTGAGGATGGGCCGGAGCCGCACGGCGAAGACTCCGCCTGGCGCGATTTGGACACGCGAATGTTGACTGATGCGATCGTGGAGCACCTCGACGGCCTTCCTGAGGAATACCGGCTTGCCGTCTCTTTGTGCGACGTCGAGGAATTGAGCTATATCGAGGCGGCGGATGCATTGGAAGTACCGGTGGGGACCATTCGCTCGCGATTATTTCGGGGGCGCAGGCTGCTGAGGGACAGGCTGGCTTGGTGCCAGGAGGACACATGAGACTGCATTCGGACCAAGCGGGGCCACCTTGCCGGCACATGGAAAAGCTCTTGAACAAGGAAGCGGAGGGATCGTCGCGCGGAATCGGCCGCTGGTTCGTGCTGTCCCATTCGCTGCGTTGCTCGCGGTGCGGGAAGTATCTGGCTGCGCTCAGGGCGATGATCTCAAGGCTGAGGGAGGCGAAGTCGCCACCTGAGCCGCAGGTAGAGAAGAGGCTGCGCGATGCGGTTGCGGTGGCGGGTGGATTCGTTGAGAAGGGCTCTTGACCGAACCGCCGGGAGAAACCACCCGGCGGGTACCGGTCGCGAAGATCGACAGGCTATCTTTTCTTGCGAGGCTTGGCCTTTTTCTTGACTGGCTTGAGCGGCTTCACGGGCGGAGCGCTCTGCTCGGGCGAAACCGTGTGTGTCTGCAGCACCTCTCCAACATTGACCGTCAGCAGGTACTTGCCATCGGCGGTCCAGGACAGCGGTGAGCCAAAAGAGGCTTGATTCGGGATAGTCATAACCGGCTGATAGGTCACTGCGTCCCAAATGCGGATGGTCCGGTCATCGGCGCTGCTTGCGAGGAGCTTTCCGTTGGGCGAAAACCGCAGGTGCCAGATCCAGCCTTCGTGGCCTTTCATCGTGGCGAGTCGCACCCTCTTGGCGGGGTTCCACACAGAAATGTTGCCGTCTCGCCCACCAGCCGCCATGAGCTTGCCGTCCGGTCGATAGTCCACATCCTGGACGCTCTGCTTGGTGGGGAAAAAGCCTAGGAGCGACCCGGTCGCGCCTGAATACTCGCGCGCTCCGTAGCTGAGGATGCCGACCCCGAACTTCTCGGTGGCTCCGATCCAGCGCGCTCCCATATACATGGCGCCCATGCCGGGATAGTCTCTCGCAGGACCCTTCTTGGAGCTGCGGAGGTCCCAAAGCTTGATCATGTCGTCCTTGCCGGTGCTGATCAGCATCGTGCTTTGAGCGTTGAAATCGAGCTGCTGGATTCCGCGCTGGTGTGAGCGATATTGACGCCAAAGCGACCAGTCTTCTGTCTTCCAGATAAAGATTCGGGCGGATTCATCCCCGCTCGCCATGTATCTGCCATCGGGGCTCCATGCCAGGGCATAGACGGGCTGCGGGTGGTCGCCTAGCTCGATGATCATCTTGCTGTATTTGGCGTCGTAGATTCGAATCTTCGAATCGATGGTGGAAGCGGCAAAGATCGAGCCTTTTGGGGCTGGCGCGATTTGAATGACGCTGGCGTCCGAAAAGGTTCGTTTAGGTGTGATTGTGACGGCTGCGGGCTTGAAGGCGGCGGCAGTGATGGGCTGCGCTCCCTGGTTTTGCGCGGTGAGCGCGACTGATAAGACGATGGTCGTTAGAATCATTCTCTCCTCCTTGAGTCGTTGAGGGCGTGACGCATGGATTTGCGGCGAGCCCTCTTGAGGGTACCGTTTCAGTTCCTACGCCCCGTGGCGAAAATCGGTGCCGCCAAGTGTTGCTTGCAAGCTGGACTGTTGAATATGGAGACGGAGTGGAGCGGCCGATCGTCGTTCCCCACGCTTGGCGACAGGATATGCCAGCGTCCTGGGAGGGTCCGGCTACCTACCGAACGTCGCTCGGCCCCAATACCCAATACCCAATACCCAATGCCTCGCTCTGGCTCGTCTTCCACGGGGTCAGCTACGCGTGCGTCGTGCGGATTGACGGGGTCGAGGTTGGGCGGCACGAGGGAATGTGGGATGCGTTCTCAGTTCCGATCGTGACACCCAATGCCGAACACCCAACTCTTCTCGAAGTCGAGGTCATAAAAAACGGGGGGCCAACCCATCCGGTCAAGGACGTGGCTTCAGGGTTTCTGCCGTTCGTGTTTCATACATTCGGGGGAATATATCAGCCGGTCGAGCTGCTTGTGTCGGAGTCTGACCCTCTGTCGAATCTGGCCGAAGCGCGTCCAACACAGGTGACCGTCGAAGGGTCAAGGATGCTCGTCAATGGGCAGCCGTTCTACGTTCGCGCACCGTTGACATGGGGCTGGTACCCAGAGGTCGGGCATACGAATCCGCCGGAGGCGACGATTCGGCGCGAGATCCGGCAGGCCAAGGAGCTTGGATTCAACACGATCAAGTTCTGCCTATGGGTGCCCCCGCATCGCTATTTGGAGATCATGCGCGAGGAAGGCATGGAAGCCTGGCTGGAGCTCCCGCTTTGGGACCCATCATCGGATATTCGAAGGCAAGCAAGGATGTTCGCGGAAATTGTGCGGATCGTCCAGCAATACCGCCGCCACGAAAACATCATTATCTGGACCGCAGGCTGCGAGCTCAGCGAATCTACCTCGGCGGAGTTCCGCCGGTCGCTGTTTGAAATGATCAAGCGGGAGACGGGCTGCCCCCTCGTAAAGGACAATTCGGGCGGGGCGGAGATGTATGGCGGAGACTTGCGCGAGTTTGGCGATTTCTACGACTTCCATCCCTACAGCGACACCCCCTTCTACCCTTTGGTCTTGGACTCCCTACTGCCGGGTCCGCGCTCGAATATGCCGATGCTTCTGGGCGAATTCAATGATGTCGACGTGGTCCGCGATTTACCTCGGCTAAGAAAGGAGGGCCCTTATTGGGCAAGCCCTGATTCCCACCTCAATGCTCAGGGGGTTCGCTGGCAGCATGACCTTCCTTCGCTCCTAGATTCCGAGAACCCCCTCTCCCCGATGAATGGCGGGGAGAGGGGGCAGGGGGTGAGGGGCAGCTCACGAGACAAGGCTCTGTTCATGCGCAAGTACGTGCAGGAGGCGGTGCGCGCTCGTGGCGAGATTGGCGGCTACGTTGTGACCGGCTGGCGCGATACCCCGATCTCGACCTCGGGCATCATTGACGATTGGGGCGAGCCCCGATTCGGCGCGGACGAGATCGCTTCCTGGAACCGGGAGACCTGCTTGTTCATCATTCCCAGTCGCCGGCCTCCGTGGATTCGCGGCGGCAATCGGCCAGGTTGGAGCGATGCATATAACCATTTCGTGGGCCAGGTCTTCTGGCGGATCGGATTGCACTCCGAAAGAGGGGTCTCCGGCCGCGGATCTTGGTCGGTGGCTCGCGGGGGTCAGACCATCTCGCAAGGAGAATTCGGGCCGATCGAGGTCGGACCGCTGGACTCGCGGGAGATTGGCCAGGTCCATTGGATCGCGGACGAGCCGGGCGACTATCGGCTCTCCGTCAGTTTTGGTGAGGCGACGAATGAATGGCCGATCTGGATTGTGCCGAAACGCGGCTTTACTCAATTTGGACTTGGCCCATTGGACCAATCCTTCAAAACGCAGGGCCTGGGGGAGCAGATGCATTTCCTCGATGCCGAGGGCACGATCCCGATGCCCTTCTGGCGGGAGGCGGCTTATGAATTCGCCGAGTTGAACGGCTTCTGGACGCGCGTTCCTTTCGCAAATAGGTGGGAGCGCCTCCTTGCGGTTTCTCCTGATTGCGCGCTCGACATCGAACACCTGACTGCCAAGCTCGACTTGTCAGCGATCGAGGTTCTCATGAACCGAATTGATACGCGAACCTACAAGGATCACCCCATCATGATCCGGGCTCAATGCAAGGGGGCACGAATCATCGCCACGACCTTGCGGCCATTTGGGGGTCTCGGAATCCAGCCTGCGGGCCTTGAGCGCAATCCTGCTGGTTCCGAATTGCTGTGGTGCCTCCTTCACGAGCTCAAACCGCGGTAGCCGCCGGGTGGTTCGTCGAGGCGTCCCTATCTACCGGCCGGGTGGTACGTTTGAGCGTTCCCTTCTCCCGCCGGGACGAACCACCCGGCGGCTACGGGGACCGCCTAATGAGTCGGGCAGCCCCTTCCTTATCGCCCGGCCCGAGCTCGCCCTCGAGGACTTTCTCGACCAGCATCTCCTTAAGCTTTCCGATCTCCGGACCGGCAGGCAGACCCGTGATTTCCATGATTTCCTTGCCGGACAGGGGACTTTCGAGCTGATGCCTCGGAGTGGCAAGGGATGCCTCCTCGATCCGCTCTTGGATCGGGCCCAGATCGAGCTTCTTAACTCCTGGCCTGAGAGCATTTGCATCCGCCTCCACAAGCTTCAGCAGTCGATCGACATCGTCACCCAAGTCGCGAATGAGCCTTCTCGCGGCGGCCGCCGTAAAGGTAGGCGAGCTTCCGAGGCGCATGTGGCTTTTCACGAGGCGGACTACCGGCTCGATCTGCTCATTTGAAAACTTCAGCCGTCGAAGCAGACCTCTTGCAATGTCCGCCCCCAAACCCTCATGTCCGAAAAACCTCGTGTGGCCTTCCTCGTCGATGAATCGGGTCTGCGGCTTCCCAACGTCGTGAAGCAGGGCGGCGAGGGTCAGCGCGAGGTCGCCAAGCCCTACGTTTCGGACGACGAGCAACGTGTGATCCCACACATCGAGATGGTGGAAGTGGCCCTGCTCGACCCCTTTCATCGCATCCAGCTCAGGCGCGAATACTTTAAGGAGCCCGAGCGCACGCAGGTCCTCTAGCGACCTGTCAGCTTCCTCGAGGATGAGCATTTTCACGACCTCATCCCGGATTCGCTCGGCACTGATAATCTGGAGCCGATGAGCTTCCTGCGCGATCGATTCATACAGGCCCGTCACAGGATCAAAACCCAACTGCCAACGGAACCGGACGGCCCGAAGCATCCTCAGAGGGTCGTCATAGAAAGTAGCCTGGGGATCGAGCGGAGTTCGAAGCACTTTGGCCTCCATGTCCGCCAGCCCGGAGCCGAGCGGGTCATAGAGCTCGCCGGAGTGGAGATTTCGCAGCAGGGCATTGACGGTGAAGTCGCGTCGCCTGGCGTCTTCTTCGAGGGTTGCTGGCTCGACCTCCGGCTTTCGCGATTCGTCGGCATAGCTCTCCTTTCGCGCGGTCGCCAGCTCGATGTTGACTCCCTGCACATGAGCGAGCGCTGTTCCGAATCGCGGGTAGGTGACCGGTGCGATGCTCGAAATGCGCCTCTCGAAGAGGAACCGAGCTAAATCCTCGGCGGGCGTTTCAAGGACGATATCGAAGTCGTTGCTGACCGCCCTGCCGAGCAGCTCATCGCGCACCGCCCCACCGACTAGCCAGAGCCGCCCTTCATATGGCGTGCCTATGGTTGCCAGGCGGATCGCTTCGAGCGCAGGGTGAATTGTCGGCTGCCTATTGTTGATTATCGATTGTGGCGCGATTCTAGAGGTCTGCCATCTGGGCGCTGGCACGCATGGAGTCCAATGTCCGGGCATTGCCGATAGTGTCCTGCCAAGTCATCGCTGGATGCTCACGCTGCTCGATGCATTCGGCGACGGCGTCTGCCTCTTGCCCGTAGAGGTCGAGTCCCTCTCCGATTCGCACGGGCATAGGGTCGTTCCCTGCGGCATGCACCACGAAAGGCTCCGCGCAGAACCAGGGTGACGGCACGCGGATCGAGCCCTCGGTTCCATAGATCAGCACTTCGTTTCTGAGAGATACATGGATGCCTGTGCCGATCATCGCCGTCATCCCGGACGGGAACTTCAGGCAGCCGGTACCATATTCGTCGTAGGATTCCCCTCTCCCCGATGAATGGCGGGGAGAGGGGGCAGGGGCTGAGGGGCTCAGATTCGCCACATACTCACACCTGATCGGCTCCTCGCCCGCGATCAGCCGGCACATGGACACGCAGTAGGTCCCCACATCCATGAGCCCGCCGCCTCCAAGCTCGCCCACCGTGCGGAAGTTTACCCAATCGCGTCCCGCCGCAAAGCCGAACTCGGCCTTGACCACGAGCGGCTTGCCGATCACGCCTTCCCGAACCATTTTCGCCAGCTCGCGGGTCTGCGGATGGCAGCGATACATGAAGGCCTCCATGAAGAACACGCCAGCCTTGTCCACCTCCTTTAGCGCGCGCTCGGCATCTTTTGCATTCAGGGTAAACGGCTTTTCGCAAAGAATGTGTTTGCCCGCCTCGGCGCACTTGATCGTCCACTCCGCGTGCAGATGGTGGGGGAGTGCGATGTAGACGGCGTCAATACTCGGGTCCGTCAGTACATCGTCGTAACGGCCATACGGCTTGCCGCCGTGCTCGGTGGCAAAGGTGACGGCTTTTTCCAAGCTGCGCGAGCCGGTTGCCGCCAGCACGCCCGTACGAGAGTGTTTGAGCCCACGCGCAAATTTGTGCGCTATCGAGCCGGTCGCCAATATTCCCCAATTGACTTTTTCCATCAGTGTCTTGCGGCCCACCGGGTGGTTCGTCCCGGCGAGAGGGGTTGGTCTCCACCACAAACAACGCCAGGAAAGAACCGCCCGGCGACTACAAATGCCCGTCTCCCCTTAGGGACGCGAGGCAAGATACCTTCGCATCGCTTCCAGGGTCTGTTCGCTCACATGGTGCTCGATTCCCTCGGCGTCGATCTCCGCCTGGCTAGCGGGGACTCCAAGAGCGGCGAGGAACCGGTGAACCAGCTCATGCCGTTCCCGCGCCTTTTCGGCCAGCTTCTTTCCCTCGTCGGTGAGAAAGATGCTTCGGTAGGGCTCAGAGGCCACGAGGCCCTCCCGCGCGAGCCTTTGGACAGTTTTTGTGACGGTGACATGGCTGATGCCTAGCCTGCGGGCAAGGTCCACTGCTCGCGTCTTGCCCTTCTCGCGGGTGATCGCATCGATGAGCTCGACGTAGTCCTCCGCATTCTCGCGGCTGTGATCCTCGCGGGTTCGCTGGAAGCGGTTCATCGACATGGGCCGGAAACAGTATACGGGCGAGAGAGGTACTCTCACCGCTGCGTGTACGAGGCAAGGTCCGGGCCCTATATCGTTTACGACCGCGTCGAGGCAAGGTACAGCGAATTGGTGTACGGCCTCCATGAGGTCTCTTTGGAGATTCATCGCGGCGACTTTGTGTTCTTTGTCGGGCAGACGGGCGCCGGCAAGAGCACGATGCTCAAGCTGCTGAGCCGAGAAGTGAACGCCTCCAGCGGGCGCGTCATGCTCAATGGCCGCGATGTCGGGCAGATCAAGGAGAGCGATGTGCCCATGCTGCGCCGGGAAATGGGCATCGTGCCGCAAGACTTCGCGCTGCTTCCCCGCAAGCGTGTATGGGAGAATGTCGCCTATGCCATGCGGGCGATCGGCGCCTCCCGGCGGGAAGTTCGCAAGCGGGTGCCGGAAATCCTCGAGCAGGTGAATATCGGCCACCGCGCGGATGCCTTTCCTCATGAGCTCTCGGGCGGCGAGCAGCAGCGGGTTGCCATCGCAAGAGCGCTCATCAACAACCCGCCCCTCCTTCTCGCGGACGAGCCGACCGGCAACCTCGACCCCCAGCACTCGTGGGAGATCATGGAGGTGCTCCTGCATCTCAATCTCCGGGGAACCACGATCCTCGTCGCCAGCCACGACATCACCGTGGTGACCCGTACAAACAAGCGAATTGTCACCTTGGCCGCTGGCCGGATCGTTTCCGACAATGCGCATCGCCCCGAGCCCGATCCGGCACCGCCTGAAATCAATTCGAGCATGGCCGACCTGCCACCGATGGAAGAGCCGGCGCCAGAGCCTGAGCACGAGGTCGAGCCCGAGGTTGCCCCAGCCGAAGAAATCCTGCCACTGACCAGAGAAGAGGTCACAAAGGGCATCGACGAGATGGAGGAGCGCGATGCTTGACCGAATAGAATTCATTATCGCCGAGGCGTTCGTTGCCCTTCGGCGCAATAGCCTGATGAGCCTGGCCGCGGTGACCACCGTCGCGGTATCGCTGTTCTTTCTTGGCGGCCTCGGATATGTTTATTTGCGGCTTCAAACCTACGCAGAAGCCCTGCCTGACCAGCTCGATGCACGGGTCCACCTTAAGATGGAAATCACGGAGCAGGCAAGATTCAGCGAGATCGCCGATCGGATACGGGCATTGCCGGGCGTGAAGACCGTCCAGCACATTCCTCGTGATGCAGCTTGGAAGCGCGACTTTGCCAAATACGGCTACAAGGTTGACGACCTTGGAGACAATCCGTACAGCGATGCCTACAAGGTCACATGGGGCGACCTCTCGAAGGCAGAATCGACCGCCAAGGTCATCAAAGCGATGCCCGAGGTCGAGGAGGTCGTCCAGGAAACGGAGGTCCAGCGAATGGTCTCCGACTTCCTGGACATGCTAACCCGTGTGGGGATTGGGCTTGGCGGAATTCTGCTGATCACGGGGGGAATTCTCATCTACAACGCGATCAAGCTCACGATCATATCCCGTCGGCGTGAGATCCGCATCATGCAGCTTGTTGGGGCAAGGCGCGCAACGATCACCACGCCGTTCCTCATCGAGGGAGTCGTCCAAGGGGCGCTTGGCGGAACGCTCGCCGCCTGCATTCTGTGGGCAGCGCAGATCGCGATCAAGAACTACGTCGACTATAACGTCAAGTTCATCCAGATGCCGGATGACTTCCCGGTCGGCCTCGCTTTTGGTGCATTGGCGGCAGCGGGCGCGCTGTACGGCTTCATTTGCTCTTTGATTGCCGTTCGCGAGCCGACGAGGTTCAGATGAATTTCGGATTTCGGATTTCGGATTCATGGAACCCATCTCCTGTCTCCGCCCAGTTAGATTTCCGGTGTCAGGAGGGGGGCAGAGGGTGAGGACTCGCCTACTGATCGCTTGCGCCCTCTTGCTCCTCGCCCCAGGTCTCATTGCCCAGAAAAAGCCGACCAAGCAGCAGCTCAAGACGGACCTTTCCAAGCTAAGGACTGAGAAGGAGGCATGGGAAAAGAGGCTCCGGGCGACCAAGGCGAAGGCCCGTGAAGCCGCGCAAGACGTGGCCCAAGTGGACACCCAGCTTTCGAAGGTAGAAGATGCCCTCGACCAAACCACCGCTCGTCTGGGCAGCGCGCGCGACGAGCAGGCCAAGGTTGCCGTCGAGCTTAAGGAGGCCGAGCGAAAGCTGGAGGAGCGCAGGGTGCAGGTGCGAAAGCGGGTTCGGCAGATGTACATTCGCGGCCAAGGATCGGTGGTTGCGGAGCTCATCAGCAGCCGCAGCCTTGGCGAACTGGCCGACCGCCGTTACATCATGGAGCGAATCGCTGTCCGGGATCGGGAGCTCTTCGCCGAGTTCCGTATATTGAAGGATCAGGTCGCGGCCAAGAAGCTGCGAGTGGACCAGCTCGTCACGGAGATTGGCGCGCTGGCGGCATCCCAGCGCGAGCGGCAAGGCGAGCTTGAAGTGGTTCGAGAAGCCAAGGCCGATGTCCTGGGTGAGTTGCGAACCCAGCAGGGCAAGCTGCAGCGGATCATCGCCCAGCTAGATGCGGAGGAGAACGAAATCCAGGCGAGGATCGACGCCTATAACCGCCGCCCGGGTCCAAAGTTGCCAGCCTTTACCGGCAAGTTTGGCAAGCCGGTGAACGCGCCGATGGGCAATCGCCGCTTCGGAGTGCGCAGGCATCCGATCTTGGGAGTGATGCGGATGCATAGCGGGATTGATTTTGGCGCGCGGCATGGGGCGCCGATCTTTGCCGCTGCGGGTGGGGTCGTGATTTCTGCCTCTTACGGCAGGGGATACGGCAATAATGTGATTATCGATCACGGCGGCGGACAGACCACTCTCTACGCACACGCCTCGCGGCTCTCGGTGAGGTCGGGCCAGCGGGTGCGCCGTGGCCAGGTCATTGCTGCGGTGGGCTCGACGGGGCTGTCGACAGGCCCGCATCTCCACTTCGAGGTGAGGGTGAATGGGCGGGCGGTTAATCCACTGGGGAGGTTCTAATCGCGGCCAGTAGCCGCCGGGTGGTTCGTCCTGGCGCCAGGATGCATCTTCTCGCCGGGAAGAATCACCTAGCGGCTACATCGCCCCTAGGCAGCGGCTTCTAGATCACTCCCTCGGCCCTCAGCGTCGGATAGTGGCAGGCCTTGAACTTCTTGCCGGAGCCGCAAGGGCATGGGTCGTTCCGACCTACCTTGCGCCAGTCGACCTCTCCCAAATAGCCATTCTCAGCTTTGCCATCACCCATGGAAACCACAGGAGAGACTGCAGAGGTGTCGGCAAAGGTGTTATCGGCAACCCCCGGAGCCTCGATAGAAGCCACGTCATCATCAACACGCATCATCTGCATCGGCGTCGGCGCCTGCCGCTCGATCGTCGCCCGGTAGATCGTGGTGACCGCCTGCTCGGATATGCCGTGCAGGGTCTTCTGAAAGAGGTCGTAGGTTTCGCGCTTGTAGGCGACGAGCGGATCAACCTGGCCGTAGCCGCGCAGCCCGATGCCTTCGCGGATGTACTCCACCGTCTGCAGGTGGTCCATCCATTTGTCGTTCACGGCGCGTAGCATGACCTGCTGCTCCACCATTCCGGCAGCCTCCCCAAACTCCTCGACCTTGAGATCGTAGGCCTTCAAAGCCTGCTCATAAATGAAGTCCACAAGCTCCGGCCCAAGGCCGACCTCTTCGAGCTGGTCGAGCGTCGCGTAGTCCACGAGCGGGAAAATCTCGTTTATCGTTGCAAATAGCTGCTCCATATCGAAGACCCGTCCCTGATCCTCGTCGTAAACCCAGCCTCCTCCGACCGCTTCTTCGATCGTCTGCCGGATGCTTGCCTTGAGGTCCTCGCGGCAGTCTTTGCCGAGCAGGATCTCCCGGCGCATGCCATAAATATGCTCGCGCTGCGCATTGAGCACGTCGTCGTACTCCAAGACATGTTTTCTAGCCTCGAAGAAATGTCCCTCGATCCGCTCCTGGGTCTTTTCGATCATCCGCGAAAGGAATTTGGCGTTCACCTCTTCCATTGGCGGCCATGCCTTGAGGAGCGGGTTTTCGAGCATGTTGGCGTTAAATATCTTCCAAAGCTGGTCTTCGAGCGAAACATAGAATTTGGATTGGCCAGGATCGCCCTGGCGTCCGGCCCGGCCTCGTAGCTGATTGTCGATGCGACGGGCCTCGTGTCTTTCGCTGCCCAGGATGAACAAGCCACCCAACTCGACCACCGCCTTGGCAAGCGCGAAGCGCTCTTGATCGTCGAGGGGCAGGGGCGGCGCGGCTCGCTCCTGGCCACCGCGACGGAAGTTCGAATAGGTCTCCGCATACTCGTCGGAGAAGCTATGTTCGAGCTCGGCTTCCATAGCCTGCTTGACCAGCTCATCCGCGACTCTGCCTCCGAGCAGGATGTCGACACCGCGGCCCGCCATGTTGGTGGCGATCGTGACCTGCCCCTTGCGCCCCGCCTCCGAGATGATCAGGGCCTCCTTTTCGTGGAATTTTGCGTTCAGCACGTTATGAGGGATGCCATGCTTCAGCGCTTCCTGAAGGTACTGCTTGTTGTCCGGCCCGAGCTCGAACTTCGTTAGCGCCCAGTCGAGATTTTCGTCGCCGAGAGGGTCTGTGTTGATGTTCGCCTTGGGAAGCAACTGGGACAAAATGGGCCGCTTCAATTCGAGCAGGTCCTCGTTGATGATCGCCTTGACGTCCTCCCGCGACTCCTTGGGAATGTCCTTCTTGACTTCGAGCTGGTCGCGCAGCCTACTTATGAGAAGGAGCTTCTGGAGCATGTCGCCGGACAGCCGCGCGGAAACCCTCTCCGACATCTCGATCGACCGCGTGCCCACCAGCACGGGCTGCTGCTTGCTGTAGAGTCGCAGAATCTCCCACGCGATCCCCCGGAACTTCGCTTCGAGCGTCTTGTAAACGACGTCTGCTTCGTCCGTTCGCACCATTGGCCGGTGGGTCGGAACAGAGACCACATCCAAGCCATAAATCTTTCGGAACTCGTCCTCCTCGGTCTTGGCGGTCCCGGTCATGCCGGCAAGCTTGTCGTAGAGCCGGAACAGGTTCTGGAAAGTGATGACGGCGACGGTTTGGCTCTCGCGCTGCACGGTGACGCCCTCTTTGGCTTCGAGCGCCTGGTGGAGTCCATCCGAATAGCGCCTGCCGAACATCATGCGGCCCGTGTTTTCGTCGACGATAATGACCTCGCCGCTCTTCACGACATAGTCGATGTCCTTGTCGAAGAGCGAATAGGCCTTGACCGAAGCATTCACATGGTGGAAGATTTTCGGGTCGGCGGCGATGTTCTCTATGCCGAGAAGCTGCTCGACATAGTCCATGCCCTCTTCGGTCAGGCTCGCGCTGTGGTTCTTTTTGTCGGCCGTGTAATGAACCTCGACTTGAAGCTGCTTGACCACCGCATCGACCTGCTTGTAAACCGAGACATCTTCCATCGACGGGCCGCTGATGATATGAGGGGTGCGCGCCTCGTCGATCAGGATCGAGTCAACCTCGTCGATGATCGCATAGTTCAGCTCGCGCATGGATAGCTGCTCCTTTTCGAATGCCATGTTGTCGCGAAGATAATCGAAGCCGAACTCGTGGTTGGTACCGTACACGATGTCGCATTCGTAGGCCTCGCGCCTGGTGCAGGGCACGAGATTGTGATAGCGGGGGTCCTCATGCCGGGCGCCGGGCTGGTAGCGATAGCTGCCCCCAAGCTCATCGGAATCTTGCGACTGGCCCTGAATAATGCCGATCGTCATGCCGAGGAAGTGATAGGCCGGCCCCATCCAAACCGCGTCGCGCCGGGCAAGGTAGTCGTTGACCGTCACCAGGTGGGCGCCCTTGCCGGTGAGAGCGTTCAGATAAAGGGGACCCACCGCGACGAGGGTTTTGCCTTCGCCCGTTTTCATTTCGGCGATCCGCCCCTGGTGGAGCACCGCGCCTCCGACGATCTGCACATCAAAATGCCGCATGCCGAGCTTGCGTTTGCTGATCTCGCGCACCACCGCGTACGCCTCCGGCATGATCTCTTCAAGCGTCGACCCGGCGGACAGCTTGTCTTTGAAATAGGGGGTCTTTTCCTTGAGCTGCTCGTCCGTCAGAGCCGAAATCTCTGGCTCAAGGCGATTTACTTCTTCGACGAGAGGCAGGATTGCCTCGACGTCTTTCTTGCTTGTATCAAAAAACTTTCTTAAAAACTGCATTTTTGGATCCGTTTGAAGCTAACACTGGGGCCCTCCGGCGCACCGAAAGGCAAATGGACGTGAGAGTTGTTAGCGGGAGACGGGTCCGTCGCGGGTCCGATCAGAATTGAGATCAGGGCCTTCGATCCTTCGCGAAGCCACGGTCGTGATGCAGGTCAAATAATCTATGAACGCGCGGTCCGGCAGATCTGTCGGGGCCACTTCTCCGATCATCTGCAGCAATTCCTGCACGACCTTGCCCAGCTCCCCGTCACCGCTTGCCGCGATGAGCGAAGCCATGACGAGGTCGCTTTCGAAGTTCCGGACCTTCTGCTCGGCGCGATCGCTGCCCTGGCGCACATGGCGGTGCAGCGCACGAATCGCCTCCGGCAGCCCGGCGTCATGCTGCGGCCGATCGAGCCCGGAAGGGCCGTTCAAAAGGAGCAATATCAGAGCGGGCAGGAATGGGAACATCGGGCCAGACGAACTATTATAGAACTTCTACGGATTGTGAGCCGCCGAGTGCGACCTTGAGGAACCTAAACCATGTTTCCTTCTCGTACTTGCCTTGTGCGCAATCTGCTGCTGCTGCTAGCTATGTTGCCCGGCTCTCTAACCTGGGCGCAGGACAACGTCTTGCCCGGATACAAGATCGCCCAGCCGCCGATCGTCGATGGAACAATAGACCTCGCCGAATGGGACGGAGTCCCCAGTGGACAAGGCGCCTTCGATGAAGACACCGGCGAACGCGCCCAGGACAATATGCGGTTCTGGCTCGCATACGACGAGAACTACATCTACTTCGCCGCCAAGGTTTTCGACAGCCAGCCATCCACTATCCGGGCCACCGAATATCGAACCAATGTCAGCCTGAGCGGAGACGACGCGATCAACCTCGAGCTCGATCTTTCGGGTTCGCTCGCCGACTTTAACCAGTTCGGGATGAATCCGAGAGGCGCAACGGAAATCGACCTTGCTGGCGGCAGGGCAGCCAAGCGCGAATGGAGCGGGGAATTTATCTCCCAGGGTCGCATTACGTCCGAAGGATGGGAAGTCGAAGCGCGAATCCCCTGGAGGATCATGCGCCTCCCTACCTCCGGCGTACGCACGATCAGATTTAATGTCGGAAGGCAGCTGCAAAGAACCCAGCGCGACTACGCATGGCAGTTCACCGGAGGCGGCAACTCCGACAGAGCCGGTAAGTGGACCGGCGTTGAGATCCCAAAAGCGCCCTTTGAACGAACGATCAAGCTCCTGCCCTATGCCTATGCGGGAGCCGACGAGGACGAGCACATCGTCAATGCCGGCCTCGACATGAAAACCAACCTTGCCGACCAGATCACCCTCATCGGCAGCATCAACCCCGACTTCCGCAACATCGAAAACGCTATCCTCTCCCTCGATTTCAGCCGGTTCGAACGCCTCGGCGATGAAACCAGGCCCTTCTTTCAAGAGGGCAGCAGCTACCTCGAATCCGCTCTGTTCGCAAGCCAGCGCATCTCCAGCTTCGATGCGGGCCTCAATATGCACGGTAAGTTGTCCGACAAAATCAGCTTCGGCCTACTCAACACGATCGACTTTGGCGAGCAGAACAGCTTTGTTGGGAACTTCAGCTACGATCCAAACTCCACCGACAGCTACCGGGTCACCGCGACCAGCCTCTCGACCCCCGGCCTGGACAACGAGGGCTACCTGGTGCGCTACAACAAGGTGCTCGGCCCCGTGAGCGTGTTCCTTCGCAATATGGGAACGCAGGACTCCATCAATGGCGACGGCATTTATAACACCGCGAGCATGAATTACTCCAAAAAGGGCCTCGATCTCTTTGCGGGTTGGGATGCGGTCAGCGAAAACTTCCTGCCGCGGCTCGGCTTTGCGCCGGAAAGGGATTACAAGGGCCCGAATGTGGGCGTTTCATGGACCAAGCCCTACTCGTCCGGCCCGATTCGCGAAATTGGTGCTCATGCGTTCTATCAGGATTACGAGAGGTTCGACGGGGGCCACTATCGGGAGACCCTCTTCAGTCTCCTTAGCCTCGCATTTCAAGGAGGCATCGGCCTTTCGCTAAGCCAGGTCCAAGAGGACTTTCTCGGGACATTTGACCGGCTCAACACCGTCCGGCTTGGCTTCCCGCGCGGAAACCCCTATCGCAATATATCGCTCGAATACGACTGGGGGCGCCTCGCAATGGAGGACTATCGCAGCATCGGACTGGGCATTGCCTACCGCCCGATCGACAAGCTCCAGCTCACCGCAAGCTATCAAGCAGTGGACCATTTCGAGCGCTCCGACCAGGGCATCCTCGGCTGGAACTACGACATGGGCCGGGACAGCTATTTCAGCGGCCGGATGGTCAAGCGCGACGACGACTGGAATATCTACCTCTCATATCGCAAGAGCGGCAATCGCGGCGCGGAGTACTACCTGATCCTCGGCGATCCGAACGCCCAAACCTTTCGCACGAGCCTGATCCTCAAGGTTGTCTGGCCCTTCGAGATTCGGTAGTTTCGGGACCACCTGCTCGATCCCAAAGGGAAAAGCCGCTGGTCGCAGACCTGGGAATTGTCACAGATCGGCCAGGCGCACCCTGAAAGGGTGCCCGGCGTGCAGATTCTGGCACCCGGCTGGGTGCGGGCTTGGGTTGTCCCACAATTCCCCGGGGCTCCGGGGGTCGACCACGGGGCTATGGTCTATCAACGCTTCGGGGTGGATTACGGCCGGGTGATTGTCACCGTGTTGGCCCTTCTCGTTGTCGTCCTCGGTCACCACGTACACCTTGAAGGCCTTCACTGCGCCCGAGACCTCGAGCCCGTCGTCCGTCGAAAAGGTCGTCGCGGTCTTGTCGATTCGAGAGGGCCTGGTCCAAGTCCTCGATCAGGTCTTCCGTATCCTCGATGCCGACCGAAAGCCGGAGCATCGTGGGGGGGATGCTCTGGGCGGAGCCCCGTTATCTTCGCATTCATTTGCACTACTTTGCGGCTCTGCGTCTTTGCGTGAACGCCCTGTCGCCAAGCCGCTTCGGGATCAATTCGCGCCAAGCCGCCAAGTCGCAATTGACCGCAAAAGAATGCCATGCCGACCACGATCCCAGTTCCTTGAGGGGGTTATAAAACGGCAAGGGGGAAGCCCGCCGTCTCTAGCGCGGCTTGTGCTTGTTCGGCCAAGGACATGGACTACATTGCCATCCTGCACCCGTCGCTCTCGGTACACTCTAGCCTCCCCCCGCCATGGATCAAGCGCATATTAGGAATTTCTGCATTATCGCGCACATCGATCATGGCAAGTCGACCCTTGCGGACCGGCTGATCGAGCGGTGCGGCGCGATACGGGGAACGGCGCAGGCCCAAATGCTCGATTCGATGGATATCGAGCGCGAGCGCGGCATCACGATCAAGATGGCGGCCGTCCGGCTCGAATACAAGGCCCGCGACGGCCAGCAATACCAGCTCAACCTGATCGACACGCCGGGCCATGTGGACTTCACCTATGAGGTCTCGCGTGCGCTCGCGGCATGCGAAGGCGCCCTCCTCGTGGTGGATGCAAGCCAGGGCGTGGAGGCGCAGACGATCGCGAACGCGAGCATGGCGATGAACCAGAACCTGGAGATCGTGCCCGTGATCAACAAGATCGACCTGCCCCATGCCGACGTGGAGCGGGCGAGGGAGGAGATCGAGCACGCGGTGGCGATAGATGCCTCGGAGGCGATCCTTTGCAGCGCGAAGACCGGCGAAGGGATCGAGGATATTTTGGAGGCGGTGGTTGCACGGGTGCCGAGCCCAAGAGGGGTGGTGGAGTTGGGAGATTCCGGAGCCCCTCCCCCTGCCCCCTCCCCACTTGTCGGCACGAGCCATCCGAAAAGTGGAGAGGGGGTTCATACGCCTCTCCGAGCCCTGATCTTCGACTCCCATTTCGATCCATACCAGGGGGCGGTCGCCTATATCCGGGTGAAAGATGGGCGGGTGGAAAAGGGCGACAAGGTGCGGATGATGGCCACGGGAGAGGCGTTCGACGTGGACTCGGTTGGGGTTTTCCGGCCCAAACTCGAGGTCACGAAATCGCTGGAGACAGGCGAGGTTGGCTTTCTGACTGCGGCGATGAAGGAGATCGGCGACGCGTCGGTAGGAGACACCATCACGAGCGCCGCGAACCCCGCGACCGAGCCTTTGCCAGGCTATCGCAAAGCCAAGCCGATGGTCTTTTGCGGCATGTATCCAAGCGACGGCGAAGACTACGAGGAGCTGCGGGATGCGATCGCGAAACTTAAGCTGAACGACGCCTCCCTGGACTTCGAGCCGGAAACTTCCGCAGCGCTGGGCTTTGGATTTCGGTGCGGATTTCTGGGTCTGCTCCACATGGACATCGCGAGGGAGCGTCTGGAACGGGAATTCGGACTCGACCTGATCCTGACCGCGCCGAGCGTGGACTACATGGTTGGCCTCAAGAAGGGCGGGCAGGTGCATATCTCGAACCCGGCAGGCTGGCCCGACTCGAACGACATCGGAGACGTCGAGGAGCCGGTCGTGAGCTCGACCATCATGGTGCCGACCGAGTTTGTCGGGACGGTGATGAACCTCTGCCAGGACCGGAGAGGGGTTTTCAAGAAGACGGAATATCCGAGCCCATTGCGCGTGATGGTCTACTACACCCTTCCATTGGCAGAGATCTTGCTCGACTTCTTCGACAAGCTGAAGTCCTCGACGAAGGGATACGCATCGCTCGACTACGACTTCGCGGGCTATCAGAAGGCGGATTTGGTGAAAGTGGACATCATGCTGAACGGGGAGCCGGTGGATGCGCTGAGCTTCATCGTGCATCGGCAGTTTGCCTTCGTGCGCGGGCGGGCGATGGTGGAGCAGCTTCGGAAGGTGGTGCCTCGGCAGCAGTATGAGGTCCGTGTGCAGGCGGCAATCGGGGCGAAGGTGATCTCGGCGGACACGATCAAGCCGTTTAGGAAGAATGTGATCGCAAAGTGCTATGGCGGCGACATCACACGCAAGCGCAAGCTCCTCGAAAAGCAGAAGGCGGGCAAGAAGCGGATGAAGCAGATCGGCTCGGTTGAGCTTCCCCAAGAAGCGTTTCTGTCGGTGCTGAAGGTGGCCGAATAGCCCATGCGCCGCCCGACCGACGACCTTCGCATCATCCAGACCCGGCCGCTGATTCCTCCCGCGATCCTTCATGAGGAGTTGCCGATGACGGAATACGTCTCGGAGCTGGTTTTTTCAACCCGGAAAGCGATTGCGGATATCGTTCACGGAAGGGATAAACGGCTCCTGGCGATAGTCGGCCCGTGCTCGATCCACGACCCTTCTGGTGCCTTTGCTTATGCGACGGAACTGAAAGCCATCGCCGATGAGGTGAAGGCTAAGGTCCTGGTGGTGATGCGCGCCTACTTCGAAAAGCCCCGCACGAACGTCGGCTGGAAGGGCTTTATCAACGACCCCGACCTGGACGAGTCGTGCCAGATCAACAAGGGCCTGCGCCTTGCCCGGAAGCTCTTGCTGGACGTTAATTCGCTCGGGCTGCCGACCGGATCGGAGTTTCTCGACCTGCAGATCCCGCAGCAGGTGGCGGATGTGACCTCGTGGGTGGCGATCGGGGCAAGGACGAGCGAGAGCCAGGTCCACCGCGAGCTTGTTTCGGGGCTTTCGATGCCGGTTGGATTCAAGAATTCGACAGAGGGGAGCCTGACGAGTGCGGTCGATGCGGTCCAGTCGGCTCGCTCGCAGCACTGGTTTCCCTCGGTGACGAAGCAGGGTGTGGGCGCGATCTTCCAGACGACGGGCAATGAGGACTGCCATATCATCCTGCGTGGCGGCTCCCGAACGGGGCCGAATTTTGATTCAGAGAGCGTCTTGCGGGCTTGTTCGCTGCTGGAAAAGCGCGGATTGCCGGCCAGGGTGATGGTGGATTGCAGCCACGGGAACAGCCACAAAGATCACACGAAGCAAGCGGAAGTGATAGGGGAGATATGTCGGCAGCTTTCGGCCTCCCCCTCTCTGCGATGTGTTGTGCGCGGGAAGGGGGATCGAGGGGGAGGGGACGAATCCGCACGCTCGACGCCTGACGCCCAACGCTGTCCGATTCTTGGGGTGATGATCGAAAGCAATCTGGTCGCGGGCAGGCAGGATCACGTTCCGGGGAAGGATCTCGTGTTTGGGCAGAGCATTACGGACGGGTGCATCTCGATCGAGGAGACGCGGCGGCTATTGGAGAATCTGGCTTCTGCTGTCGGATGACCAAGATTTGCACCTCAAAGGCTCCAACCTTCACCGCTTAACGCTCAACGCTCATCGCTCTTAGGCCGTATACTAGAACCACGGCCTCGTAGCTCAGTGGATTAGAGCGCCTCCGTCCTAAGGAGGGCGTCGGGGGTTCGAGTCCCTCCGAGGCCGCCAAGTTCCTACGCCGCTTTCAGCATCGCCACTTCGGTCGCGGGGCGCATTTCCGCCGCGACGAGCAGGTCTTGTGCGGTGCGGGCGTCATCCGGATAAGCGGCCTGGCCGATGGTCACCTGGATCGGGCTGTTCTGGCTGAATCGGCTCGCCATCCAGGTCGCGATTCGATAGAGCAGCCTTTGGCGAACCAGGGCGACGCCTTGGCCCGTAGAGGGCAAAACTAGGCCGAAGCCGCTCTCGCCAAACCGCGCGACGACATCGAGACGCCGGACATTCGAGCGGAAAAACTCGGCCGCATCCGACATGAAGTCGTCCACACTTGCCTCGCCATAGAAGCTGCGCAAGGTCTCGAGGCCCCCGAAATCTATCATTACGATCGCCACCGCGGTGTCCTGGCAGGATGCACGGTGCATCTCTTCGGCAAGCCGTGCCCGGAAATAGCTCTCCGTGTAGGCGCCGGTGAGCGGGTCGAGGATGTCGTAATCGAGATCCACCGACTGGCGACGCAGCACGCGGTCCTTCTCTTCCTCGACCGACAGGATCTTCCGCAACTTGGAGAGCGACTGCCTAAGGATGTGGGAGACGTAATTGCAGGAGATGCCTAGCTTGTTCGCGATCTCGGTCTGGTTCATCGCCTCGAAGTGGAAGTGGACGAGCACCTCGCGCTCGAGATCGCGCAATTGCTTCATCGCCGTCTCGAGGAGGATTCGGTCCTCGACTGACAGCTGTTCCGGGCAGAAAAAGGACGCGTCGAGCTTTTCGACATCGGAGTCGCTGTCCTCGTCCCCCTGGGGAGCGGCGTCGAGTGAGGCGACCTTGAGCATTTCCTGGGTTGCGAAGACCTCATGCACGGAGGCTTCGCTCACCTGCAATTCTTCGGCGATCTCGCGCTCGGTGGGTGTACGGCCGAGGTTCTGTTGGAGCACGCTGACAGCCCGACTGACCTTATGGCGGAGCTCCTGGAGCCATGCAGGCTGCCGGATGGTTTGCGATCGATCGCGCAGATAGTGCTTGATTTCGCCGGCGACGAGGTATGTCGCGTAGGTATTGAACCTAACGCCCGCCTCCGGATCGAACTTGCTCAGGGCATTGAGCAGGCCGATATAGCCGACCTGGCAAAGGTCCTCGAACGCCTCAAGTCCGCTGAAGCGCCGAGCCACGCGCTCGACCAGATTCGAATACTGCACCATGATCAGGTCCTTGAGGTCCGGCTGCTTATCCTTTAGATAGCGCAGTACCAGTCCTTCTCCGTCCTGATTTGTGAACGAACTTTCAGGCATATTCACTCCATTGACCAATCTCCGTTCGGCAATCCTTGCCTCCCGGCCGGGCTTGCCTCGTAGCGAGGCTCGCCCTTCCTTTCCATTTGGTGCGACACGAATGCCGCACCAAATGATTTATTGAACGCTATTGACGAGCTTGAATATCGGGGTCATAACCGAGATGGCGATGAATCCGACTACCACGCCCATGAAGATGATCAGCATTGGCTCGATCATCGAGGTTAGGCCTTTGACCGTCGTCTCGACCTCGGCGTCATAGAAATCACCGACCTTGACGAGCATCTCGGAGAGCCGGCCCGACTCTTCGCCGACGTCGATCATACAAGTAACCATATTCGGAAATAGCCCGGAAGCGATGAGCGGGGTCGAAAGCTTCTGCCCCTCCCTGATGCTTGCACGGGTCTGCTCGATGGCGCCTGCAAGGACGACGTTGTCCAGGGTTTCCTGAACGATTTCCAGGCTCCGAATCATCGGCACGCCGCTATTGATGAGAGTGCCGAATGTTCTCGTGAAGCGCGCGATGCTCATCTTGAGCGTCAACTCGCCGACGACGGGAAACTTGAGCTTGAGATAGTCCATCTTCTCGCGGCCCATAGGCGTCTTGCCCCAGAGCTTGATCCCGAAGAAGGCTCCAAAGCCCATGAAGATGACCGTCCACCAGTATTTCGACATAAAGTCGCCCATGCTGAACAGGGCGGCCGTGATGGATGGCAGCTCCACGTTCATGCCCACAAAAATCTCTTTGAACTTGGGCAGCACGAAGCTGAACAGCACGAACAGCATGAGCACCGAGAAGCACAGCACGAGGACGGGATACATCATCGCGCTCTTGATCTTGCCGCGAATGTCGGCCTCATATTCGAGGAACCCGGCGAGGCGGTCGAGAATTTGATCCAGGATGCCGCCAACCTCGGCGGCCCGGATCATGTTCACGTAAAGCTTGCTGAACACGTGCGGATGCTTGGCCATCGCCTCGTTAAGCGTGAGGCCGCCTCGCACGTCGTTCGTGATCTGCTCCAGGGCGTCTCGGAGCATGGGATCCTTGGTCTGTCCGGTCAGAATGTCCAGGCATCGCAGGATCGGGATACCGGCATCGATCATCGTCGCGAACTGTCGCGAAAAGACGACGATGCTCTTTGGCTTGTGCTTTTTCTTGCCAAGTAGGGACGACTTACCCTTGGCTGCAGCCTTTTTGATGTCGGTGCAGTGCAGGGACATGTCACGCAGCTTGGAGAGCACGAGCTGCTCGTTGTCTGCTTCCAAAACCGATTTGACGGTACGTCCGCTTGCGTCTATTGCCGTGTATGCGAAGAGCGGCATGAATCCTCCAGCAGTGGTTCTTCCGGGCCTTCCCGCAAGACCAACCAGTAAGAATTCTCGGCATTGCATCATCAGAAGCTAACGGGACTGTGGAAAAAACTGTTATTTGGTCAAGCTGTCGCGCCAGAGACTGGAGAACGACAACTTGCGAAATCCAAATCAAAATCACGATCATCCCTATACACGTAGATGTTGTGATGATCGAAGATCAGAAGAGAAAATAGGGCCGCCCGCTGCTGCTCAGGTGACCCGACACGGTCCGCTTCCTGGGCAACGCCGCAATGGGTTCAAACGCAATGGATTCACGCAGCGTCCGATAATGTAGTGTCGGCGATCCAATGAGCAGCCCTCCCACCACGCTCGGAAAATATCAGATCATCCGCGAGATCGCGCGCTCGAACGACATCGTCTACGAGGCCTACGATCCGCTGATGAACCGGCGTGTCGCCCTCAAGGAACTGGCGATCCCCGGCGGCTCGACGGGGACCCAAAAAGAAGACCGGATCAAGAGGTTCCTGCGTGAAGCCAAGGCGGCGGGCTCCCTCTCCCACCCGAACATCATGACCGTCTACGAGGTGGGCGAGGAAGGCGGACGGCACTTCATCGCCATGGAGTTCCTGGACGGCCACACGCTCCGTAACGAAATTGATACGCATGGCTCCCTGTCGCCCGATCGAGCTATAGAGATCGCTATAGAGGTTTGCGAGGCGCTCGACTTCTCCCATAAGAACGGGGTCGTGCATCGCGACATAAAGCCGGACAATATCCAGCTCCTCTCCGATGGGCGCATCAAGATCACCGATTTCGGTATAGCAAGACTTACATTCGAGCCCAATATCACGATGGACGGGCAGGTATTTGGCACACCCAGCTATATGTCGCCCGAGCAGGTGGTCGGCAAGGACATCGATGCCCGCAGCGATATATTCAGCCTCGGGATCGTGCTGTACGAGATGATCGCGGGCCAAAAGCCCTTCACAGGGGACAGCGTGGTGGCGATCACCTACGCGATCATGAACAAGGAGCCAGACCGGCCCCAGAACATCAACTTCGTCGTCTGGCAATTGATCGCAAAGGCGCTGGACAAGAGCCCCGCGCTCCGACAAGCTTCCGCAAACGAGCTCCGTGAAGAGCTGGTCCGCGCCAAAGCAGGTTCGGCATCGCTCGTCCTCGACCCCCCGGCTGCACAACCCGGCGCGTTCGCGCCACCGACCGGCAACCCGTACCTGACCCCCTATCAGCCCCCTGCGCCCCAGCCGCCACCATTCGGCTATCCATACAATCCCTATCAGCCCGGAACCGCGCCTGGCCAAACGACTGTCCCGCCGGGCTACATGCTTCCCCTGCCCAATTACTATCCGCCGCCTCCCCGCCAGCCCCTGATCAAGGCGGAGACCAAGCGCTTTCTCGCCCGCATATTCGTGGTCTCGATGCTGCTTGGGGCGCTCATCGGGCTCGTGATCGTCGGTGTATGGTCAGCTGGGCAGGTCTACGAACGCATGCGCAGCGAAGCCGTTGATGGGAAGATCAAGGAGAGAATGGCCGCGATAAGCCAAAGCATTCCCATGCCGGAGCGTATCGAGGCATATCGCTCGCTGATGAACCAGCTGCGCGACCCCAACACGCTTCAATCGGCAAGGGCGGGCCTTGCCGAGCTATACGTGGAGAATGCGGAAGCGATCCTCAAGCGAGGCGACGAGACGGGCGCCGAAACAAATATGCGCGAAGCGATCAATTCGGACAGCTTAAATCCGAAATGGTATGAAGCGCTGGGCGACTTCTATATGAAGTCGGCAGCGCGCGCCGGCGATACTCGCAGGCAGCGCGACCGGTTCCGGCAGGCATCGCTCGCATATGAAGAAGGGCTCGGCTACTCGCAATCAGGCGAGGCATTGACAAACAAAGCAGCGGATGCGTCGTACCGGGCGGCGGTCCTTTCTCAGCGCGAGGGCGATTTCGCAGGATTCGACGATGACATTCGTCGGGCACAAACTCTGGCCAACGACGCCGCACTCCTGAGCCGAATCCGCAAGCTTGGCGAGCAATCTCCAGGATTTTAACCGGCGCCGGCTACCAATCCGCCATCGACCAGCAGGGAGGTGCCCGTAACATAGGCTGCTTGCTGCGAGCACAGAAACACCGCAGCCGCCGCGATCTCGTCGGGCTCGGCGATGCGGCCCATTGGGATGGAGAGCGCTTGAAGTGCCATAGCTTCCGAGATGCCGATTCCTTCCCGCTGGGATCTTAGGTCGGCGAGATGCGTCTGCCGATCGGTCAGAGTGTGGCCAGGCAGCACGGCGTTCACAGTCACTCCTGCAGGTGCATATTGGCGGCCCTGGAGTCGCACCAGCGCCTGCAAGCCCATGCGCAGGGTCGAGGATATAGGCAGCATGGCGCTCGGCTCCTTTGCCACCAGCGAAGTTATATGGACGATCCTTCCCCAGCCCCTATCGGCCATTCCTGGGGCCACTAAACGAACCAGCCGGACCACATTCATTATCGTCGCATGGAAGCCGGATTGCCATTGCTCGTCGGTCATCTGGTCGAGCGGGCCCGCCGGAGGGCCACCGGTATTGGTTATAAGGATGTCGGGTGGGCCCAGCTCGGCAGCCGTGTGAGCGGCCCACCTTTCGAGATCATCGGATGCAGTGACGTCGGCCACATATCCACGAACCGTCCCGCCAATCTCCGCGCATGCCTCGCCGAGCCGCTCCTCATTCCTGGCGCAGATCGAGACCCGGCAGCCCTCTTGGCTGAGCATCTTGGCGCAAGCCAGCCCGATTCCCTTGCTTGCCGCCGCAACCATCGCGACCTTACCGTGTATCCCAAGATCCATCTGACAATGATGAGTGATGAGTGATGGTCTTGGCGGAGAGAGAGGGATTCGAACCCCCGGTGGTTTGACCCACAACGGTTTTCAAGACCGCCGCATTAAACCGCTCTGCCATCTCTCCGATGTCGTCCTTCAGCCAGCCTCCGACCGCTCCTTGATCGCCTTCAGCACGTTCTCCAGATTCTTCACCACGATCCCGTGAATCACCTTCTTCACGAGCGGCCCGAGCGTCGGAACGTGATACTCATACTCCACACGGCTGTCGAACCGCGTCCCGCCATCGGCAGCGACAAACCGCCAATCGCCCTCCATCTTGTCGTAGTCGCCCTTCACCTGCCGGAAAGTGCAAACGTGCGCCGCATCATCCCAGACATCCTCTTGCCGCCAGCGCACCTTGAGCCCGAAGGTCGGCACTATCCCAACCCAGTCGCTCACAACCCGGCCCCCATCCTCCTCGACGATCTCCAATGACTTCACATCCTTCATAAACTCCGGAAAAGAGCGATTGTCCTTCGCGATTTCGTAAACCCTTTCCAGAGGCGCGGCGATCCAAATCGTGGTTTCAACTGTCGGCATCGGGTTCAATGAGTATGAACGACTCTCCGACACGCAAAGACATGAGCGGTCGTCAGATAAGAGAAGATGCTCAACGCTCTGCTACTCACGCTTTCCATCGGCGCAGTCCAGAATCCCGCCCCGCCGCAGTCGAAGGCCGAAATACAGCATCAAAAAGACCTGCAGAACGACATCGAGGCGGGCAAGAAATTCTCCGTCGAAGTCGAAAAAGAGCTCAAGCTCAGCAAGAACCAGGAGATGGCCGACAGGATCAACCGGATCGCAAGCGGCCTTGCCGAGATTGCCCGGGTAACGCCCGTCAAGGTCACATGGGGCGACAAGCGCCTCAATCCCTTCCCATACACCTTCAAGCTCCTCGAAGACACCGACGTCAACGCCTTCTCCCTGCCCGGCGGAAGCATCTATATCAATGAGGGCCTTCTCAAGTTCATCGAGAGCGACGACGAGCTTGCCGGAGTGATCGCCCACGAAATCGCCCACGCCTCGCTGCGGCATCTCGCTACCCTCCAAAAAGAAGCCGCCAAGCTATCCAGCTGGACCTTGCCCGCGATCCTCGTCGCAATATTCGCCGGGGGAAGGGCCGCTCCCGACGCCATATTCGCCACGAGGCTCTTCGAGCAGTCCCAATCCAGCGGCTGGAGCCAGAAAGCCGAGTCCGCCGCCGACTATGCCGGGCTCCAATACCTCCTTCAGAGCAAGTACAACCCGACCGGCATCCTCACCTTCATGGAGCGGCTCGCGCGGGGCCGGGACGTCGGCCTCGAAAACGGAGTGGATCAGGGCATCTTCCGGACCCACCCGCCCTCGAAAGAGCGTGCTACCGAGCTCGTCAAGCAGATGGCCGCCGCAAAGGTGCCGGTTCAACGAAGCGCCGTGACCACTTCCTTCAGCATGGCCGTCAAGAAGGTCGCCGATGATAAGTTCGAAGCCTGGTTCGGCCCCCGGCGCATCTACACTTTCGTCGGCGACAAAGCCCAGATCCGGGCCGAAGCCGCCGCCGCAAGGGTCAACCAATTCTTCGACCAGACCCCCGAGATGTTCGAGATCGTGATCCGAAAGGATGGCGCGGTCGTCGGGCGAAACCGCGTCCTGTTCCGCATCGAGCCGGGAGACGCAAGCGAGCTCAAGGTGCAGATGAGCCAGCTCGAGGCGGACACGGTCCAGGCCCTGCGGCGGACCGCCTCCTACCTGTCCCTGGTCTGGCTCGCCCGAGGATGAAAATCGAAATGCGTCCCTCAAGTGCCCATTTCAGGAGGTCAGGCGCTCATGTCCTGTCCTCCATTTTGGCAGAGACGAATCCTACGGTTCAACAGTGGCTCGTTTTGGGGAACCTGTCACAACCACTTCAGACCTCACCTTGGACTCGGCGGGCTGACCCCCATGGCATTCAAGCAGAGGTCACAAGCACCCAAGGAGACGGAGATTCTATATTCTTAGACTGGAAAGAAATCGGGGACCGATCAAGACCTTCCCGGCAAATCCCGTGCCTCTTCAGCCCGCAGCCCAAAACACTTTACAGGGATAAAACTTATTGGGGACTGGTCAATAAGGCTGAGGAGACTTAAAAATGAATGCAAATGTCAGCACTGCAGCTTTGATAATTCTGAATTCAGCAAGCGCGATCTTTATTTGTAGTTTTCTCAGTGCCATCGATCGCCATGAAGGATTGACTTGTTCGATGATCTCCTTCGCCCTCGCCCGATCGCCGGTTCTATAGCATGCCCAGGCAAGAGAGTCCGCTGCGGCTTCCCACTGTGGCCTCGTCGACAAACACTTCTCAAACCACAGCACGGCTTCCGAAAAACGACCCTCTACATAATCTAATTGTCCTTGCAGATAAGCCAAGTCAACCCCTTCCCTGTTCAGACTCTTAGCACGCTCTAGTACAGCTCGCGCTTGTCTACCAAGCCTTGCGCCAGAGAGTGGCGGGCAAATCTCAACCAAATCAACATATGTTAGTTCCGCGTGCTCTAGTATTTGATGAAGAATTGAAAGCGTCTTTTCTTTGTCATGCCTCTTGCAGCTAATCAAAAGGCCAAGTTTGAGGACATCGAGCGACATTGGACCATAACTCGATGCCACATGCAAGTCAGCCTCAGCCTTACCTACAAACGACATCTGCAGAAAGATATGGGCGCGCGTTTTATGGAATGCTTGCTCACGATCCGATAGGGGAATCGATTCCAGCAGAGAGAGAGCTTGATCATATGCGCCGCATGAAGCCAAGAGGAGGGACATTGGATGCTTCACGGCGTTGTCTCCCGTCGCATTCAGAGTGTATCGCAGTTTGCTAAGAGCCTCTGAGCTCTGCCCTACCCTATGCAAGAGCCTTGCCATAAGGATGTTCTCGTTGACCTGGCTAGCGTCAGCAGCAATCTGCTCTAGAATAGAGATTGCGGGGCCGTAGTATCCCTGCCTCTCAAGGATCAAGGCATCAAAGAGGAGGTCCTCCGCGCTCAACGACAGTCTTATCCGCCTCCGCGTTCCCAACGATCGGATGAGCCGTCATCACCCCAAACCGGGTCCGCAAGAACTCTGAAGTAACTTTCCTTTCGATCGCGGTCCACCGATTCGGAGATGTAGATGTCATAGGTCCAGGTCCACCCGTATCCGAGCTCGTCGTTGTAGTCGCTCGCTGAGTTGTGATACAGGGTGAAATCCACGCTCATGCCGCCACGGGCCCGCCATGAGAA
>JBASWW010000008.1:0-38701 GCA_049276675.1 Fimbriimonadaceae bacterium | reverse complement strand
CTGGGGAGCGCGAGCCCGTTTTTTCGGAACAGTGCCCTCACCGCGTCGATCTCCAGGTCCCGCTCGGCGAGCAGGCGCTTGAGCTGCGCGTTCTCGCGCTCTAGCTCCCTGAGCGTTCGCAGGTCCTCGGTCTGGAGGCCGGCATACTTGCGCCGCCAGATATAGAAGGTGTTGAGGTTGACACCGTGGTCCTTGCAGAGCTGGGCGTGGGTCTTTGCTCCGGAGGCGGCCTCTTGGAGGATCCGCACGATCTGCTCCTCGGTGAACTTCGATTTCTTCATAATTCCTCCCAGACGGGAAGGACTCATTTTATGATGTCTTCATTTTCGGGGGGCAGACCAGGGGACGCATCAGTGGTGTCTGCAACACACCAATACTGGGGCGGTACATGGGACGCGTCGGTGGGCGGGCGTGGCGTCTTGGTCGGTACATTTGTGATAACCTTTACACCTGCCCAAGCAGTAGGAGCAAGGGGAACAGTTACACACAATCCATAGGAGGCGACTCATGTACAAACTTTTCGGTATCCTTCTCGTTTGCGGAGCACTAGGCAGAGGGGCGTTATCATCCCAATCGACTCTCTTTCAGTCAGGCACTGCGATACCTTATTCGGATGGCTCTGCTGGCTACACCGTCAGCTTGGTGATGGCACAAGGCGAAGCCGAGATCAACAGTAGAGCCCTCTCCCCGCTAGATGGCGGACCTGCAGTGGAGAGAGACTGCGTAGAACAGACAGTCCTGGTGATTGACTCAGATGGGTTTGCGAACGGGACTGTAGTCAAGATTTTGGTTCCGCTCGTGCAGAGGTCCGCAACCCCGCAATCAATGACAAGAGGCGGGCGATACCTTCTCATTGGTTTTCGCTCCATTGGTGGATACGCCCTAGTTCCCCGCACCAACCTAAGGATGGCTGCTTCCGAAAATCAGCTTTCCCCTGAAGTGGCCATTCCTAGTGAACTTAGTTCCTTGCCTGCAGCTTCTAACCGAAAGGAGAGGCTTTTCATCAGTGTTGCCCAAGTGATTGCTTCATCGGAGGCCCCGCAATCAGCGGAAGTTGCCCGTCTCTTACCTGTGCCGCCCGATTACGAGGACAACATGGCTCTCGTCCATGCGGGCGGGCGTAGGAGGATGGGACCCATGGGGCAGTTGATAGCACGACTAGCTGAGGTCGCGGCCCCAAGACAGAGGGCGATCCTCTTGGCCAAATTGCTTGAGTGGGGATACGAGGAAATCGAGTCTGCCTTCGAGACTGCATTAAAGGGGTTGGAAACTGACCCGACTCTCGACCGGTTGATCGACTTTGATCGACTATCATTTCCATCTGTCGGTAAGCTCCGAACGGATGATGAAACAAGATTGCAGAGCGCTAGGAGCACGTCGGTTCCAGGGATGAGGAGACTATTTGCTAGATCAGTGACCTACTTGGCTCGGGAAGATCAGCGCAGGTCCTTTGCTCAGCTTCTCTTGTGTGACGATGAGCAACTCCATGAAATCGTAGTCGATCGGATTGCCGTTATTCTCGAGGAGTTGGATAAGAGAGTGCGGTATGATGGTCAAACTGACGAGCAGAGGCGACAACAAGTTAGGGAGCTTGTTGCATACTGGCGAAATCGTTACCGTTAGAGTTTTCAGCTTGAAGACCAAGTGACTCTTGCATAGAGATCAGCCTTGGCCGAGCTTGAGGATGTCCTGCCAGGCGCCCTGGAGGTCGCTGATGAGGGGGGCCCGGGCGCGGGCGATCTCGATCAGGCCAAGGTCGATCTCGGCGAGCAGAAGATGCTCCTCCTGAACCGGGCTTTGCGCGATGAGCTTGCCAAACGGGTCTATGACCGAGCTTCCGCCGACGAAGCCCTTGCCTCCCTCGAAGCCGGTGAGCTGGCAGTTCACGCAGAAGACAGCGTGCTCTTCGCTGATCGCCGTCAGCATGCGGCGATAGCGGTCGAGGTTGCCGGGGGTCTCGCCCTGGAATCCGCGGGCGGGCGATGCGCTGGGCACGAGGATGATCTGGGCGCCTTTGACGGCAAGGAGCGTGGGGAGGACGGAATGCCAGACGTCCTCGCAGATCAGGATGCCGGTCTTTCCGAGCCTGGTGTCGGTGAGCCCGAGCCCTCTGCCGTGGGAGACGAAACGCTCTTCGTCGAAGACCCCATAGGTCGGGAGGAAGAACTTGCGGTAGACGTGGACGACCTCGGCTTTGCCGCTTGCGAAGGACAGATAGGCGGCAGAATTGTACAGATTCCCCTCCGCTCTTTCATAGAAGCCAATGAGGACATCCGGCCCCCCCTCTCCATTTTCCGGATGGTTCGTGCCGGCAAATGGGGAGGGGGCAGGGGGGTGGGGAATCCGGGACGCGACGGCCGCCGCCAACGCCCCCGCCGTTTGCGCCAGTTCCAAGACCCCGCCTTCGAGGAAGTAGCCCGTCGTAGCAGCCTCGGGAAAGATCACAAGATCCGCACCCTCCGAAGAAGCCTGCGAGATGAGGGCCGCGATCTTGTCGAGGTTCGCCTCCAACTCGCCCTTGCGCGGAGCGATCTGGGCGCAAGCGACCGTGAATGGCATGGCTGAGTTTACTCCCGCACCTTAATGCCGGGCGGAAGCGAGGCAGTGTCCTTGTATCCGATCGCCTGGCAGATGCGCCCTGCAAGCCAGGAATGGTTGCACCGCGGATGGAGGCAGATACAGAGTCGTTTCTGGGCGCGGGTGAGCGCCACATACAACACGCGCAGCTCTTCCTGCTCGTCCCGGTCATGCCGCCGCGATTCTAGCCAAAGGTGGAAGACGGACGGCGGCTGCTCGGGCATCTTGAAGGTTGCGAGGCCCAACGACGCGTCGATTTCGATCTCGCTCGAGCGGCTGGCGGGCGGCCAATGCGTTTCCGGCACGACGACGATCGGAAACTCCAGCCCCTTGGCCTTATGAATGGTCATGATCGTCACGGTCGGCTCCGAGTCGTCGGTTGCCGGCGCGTCGCCTTCCGGATGGCGCAGTGATTGGATTTCTTCAAGGCGCTCGGCGTATTGAAGCGGGCCGAGGTCGGGCTCTTGGGCGGCGAGCGCGAGCAGCTTGCGCACGTTTGCCAGCCTTTGG
The DNA here is from genome assembly GCA_049276675.1 of Fimbriimonadaceae bacterium. Lineage (GTDB taxonomy): Bacteria > Armatimonadota > Fimbriimonadia > Fimbriimonadales > Fimbriimonadaceae > DATLGQ01. The sequence continues at coordinate 35,614 of JBASWW010000008.1, read as the reverse complement.
TCGGCTTTGGGGCCCCTGGCAAGGCGCTCGAGGAACGACGTCTGCGAAAGGAGAGCCGATATCACCTCCCACGCCGACATCCGGTCGGCATAGCCTCTGAGAGGCAGGAACCATCTTCTGAATTCGTCAAGCAGGAGCTCGTCTTCGGGCACTGGGGCAATGAACGATTCCAGATTCTCGAATGGGGGCTTCGTTTTGCCGAGCAGGACGATCGAATCGAGGGAGAGCCCCGCAAAAGGGCTGCGCAAAGTGGCGAGAAGGGCAAACTCATTGTAAGGATCGGCGAGCGCGCGCAGGGCGTTGGCCACGTCCCTGACTTCGAGGCGCGTGTAGAAGCGCTCCGTCCCGCCTGCGATCCGCGCCTTGACTCCAAGCGCCTCCAATTGGGGCAACAGATCGAGCGCGTACTTGGTATGCCGGACCAGCACCGCGACGTCGGACGCGGTGCACGGCCTCAAGGTCTCATCCGCCTCCTCGACGAAGACCTCCGGCGCTTCGTCGACGAGTTCCTTGACCCATCGAGCGGTCAGCAGGGTGTCCTTTGCCTGCTGGTGCCAGAACTCGACGCCGTATTTGAGCTGGATAGCCTCGGTCGCATCGAGGTCGATCTCCTTTTTGCCATCGAGCATCGGCACATAAGGCTGTTCAGACCACATGCGCCCGAAGAGCAGGTCGATAAAGCTCAGAATCCCCCGGTCCGAGCGCCAATTCTTGCTGAGCTCGAGGGTGTGGGCCTGCGCGCTCTTGACCTTCTCGCGAAAGAGCTGGACGTCGGCCTGCCGGAAACCATAGATGGATTGCTGCGCGTCCCCCACGAACATCTGGGTTTCAAGGCCCATGGCTTCTAGGAGCTGGTATTGAACCGGGTTGACGTCCTGGGCCTCATCCACGAGCACGATCCGGTACTGCTTCTGCACACGTTGCCGAGCCGACTCCGAGCCTTGGAGGAGCCCTACCGCCTTCGCCTCGAGAGCGGTAAAGTCAAGTGCCTGATCGCGGTCCATCCTTCGCTCGATGTATCGCCACGCGCGAGTGGCAAGCTGGACGAGCCCGGCGGTGTGCTCCGCGCACGCGATGTCCGCCTCCGGGGTGAGCGCTTTCACCCATTTCGGCCTGCGATGCTTTGCCGCCACGAATGCCGCCTTGAGCTTCGTGACCAGCGGCTCGGAGCTAGTATCTGATTCGAATGCGGCGCGCACTTCCGCCGGCAGACTGTCTAGCATCCGATCGCGCCAAATCGACATGAGCTTTTCGGGGTCCACGTGCTTGGCCGCAAGCTCCGTCGGATCGATTCCGGTGGGGCGGAGGGTGTGCAGAATCTCCCGAACCGCCTTTGAGAGGAGCGAATGCGGGGAGGTCCACTCGTTGTAGCTGCGGCGCCCGGCAAGGTCGCCCACCAGCTTATGCACGAGCGGGTTGTCGTCTTGGGACCCCGCCAGCGCGTGCTGGATCGCTTCCTCAAGCATCCGAGCCGACGCCGCCTGGGAAAGGATCTCGAACTCCGGGTCGAGGCCGGCCGCGATCGCGTTTTCCTTCAGCAGCCTTTCGCAGAAGCTGTGGAATGTCTGGATCGGCCCGGTCTCCGCAATCTGGGCCTGTTCCATCAATCCTTTCTCTCGCAAAGCTCCCACAATGCGCGACTTCATCTCGGCGGCCGCCTTCTTGGTGAATGTGATCGTGAGGATCTGATCCGGCGAGAGCCGGTCCCGCTCCACGTGCCTCAAATAGCGGCTGACAAGGACACGGGTCTTGCCGGCGCCTGCGGCGGCCCGCACGACAAGGTGGGAATGGCCAGAGTCGACCACGGCCGCCTGCTCTTGGCTGGGCTCATACTTCTTCAAATTCACCCTCCTTGTCGAAGGGGCTGATGGCCTCGCTGAAGTCGAGGTGGCGGCGGCAGAGCTCGCCATAGTCGCACCAGCGGCAGTGCTCGTCGGGCTCGGCGTCCACATCCGGCTTGGACATTCGCCGCAGGGCCTCCCGAAGCTTCATTTTGACCGTCTTGTAGAACGACTCCGGATCGCCGAGGTCGACGACCCGGAGACCGTCCTGCCGGCGGCTCTGGAGGGATACACCGGCGACGCGCGGCAATACGTAAAGTGTGCGCTCGCCATGCATTGATTCGGCCTCTACAGCGGCACCGGCGCCGCGCACATGGAGTGCGAGTAAAAGCAGCCCCATCTCCAGCTTGTCGAGGTCGGAGAGTTCCCGCGATTCCGGGTCCTCCTTCGGCTTGCGCCCCTCCGTGACCATGGCCACGTTGTATGGGCCCATTTTCGCGGTGCTTCCCACCTCGCCTTCGAGCAGGATTGGGCCACCAGACAGGGCCAATTCGCTCCTGAGGGACTCATCGCCAAAGCTCTGCAGCGTGCGAATCGAGCCTTCATCCTTCGGCCATAGTTCGCGCGATCCAAATTCGCGATCCACCCATTCTTCTATCAGGCGCCGCCCGCCAGCTTCAAGAAGGGCAAGGTCGTACTCAGAGGCTTCCGAGTAGTAACGATCCAGCTCGGCCCTTAGGCCAGCCAACAGAGCGGCCCTCGCGTCTTCGCGAGTCTGAACCTTGGCAAGCTGCACCCTTTGAGGAAGACCCCGGAGCGCCGACCAGCGGCTTCGATCGCGATCAACCCTCAGCCGGAGCCTCTGAGATGCGAGCCACCGGAAAGGACATTCGAGTATCTCCCGCAGTTCCCTCGGTTCGAAGGGCTCCCTTTCCTTTGAGCGGATCGCGGCTGCCGCATCCTCGGTCGCGAGCCGGTTGGGAAGCGGGTCGACAGGGTCTGATTCGAGCGCATTCAAGAGGCGACGATCGGCATCTGAGAGGCAGTCGTGCGATCCCGGCGTCAGCTTGGAGCGGGGATGGTTGATCGGATCGATGCGTCCAGGCAGCGTTCGTCTGACCTCCTCAAGGTAAAAAGCGGGCACATTGTCGCGCTCGTCGTCGGTCAGCGGATAGCTCAGGGTGATCTTCCGCGTTGGTGCAGCGCAAACCCTATAGAATTCGTCCCGCTCCTCACGTGCCGCGTCGTGGCTGTTCAGCAGGGGCGTCGTTTCGGGACGGTGGCCAGATATCTCCGCTCGCTCGTCGTCGCTCAGGATGGGGTTTTCGCGGCGGCGGCGAGGGAAAACGCCTTCGAGCATGCCAAGCACATAGAGCGATTGCACCGGCCCAAGCTGCTCGGCCGAGCGAACCACTTGGATGCCCGACTCGCCCCCAGGGACGCTCGTGTCGGATTCCTCGACGATGTGGCGGCAAACATGAGCGAATTCAATCAGATCCAGGCGCCTGTTTTCTCCGATGCGCATCACTGAGGCTTGCTGAGCGAGAGCCCGCTGGAGCGCGTTCCTGGCTCGAACGTCGCGCTCACGGGTGGCGGCTGGACCATCTGCCGAGGCACGTATCCACTCGACCGTGTCCACCATCGTCCGCAGCCGGTCGATCCAGCCCGCCATGGTCGCGCGCTCATGAACGACTTCGGAGCGCCATTTGAGCAGCTTTGCGAGCCAAGGAATTTCCGATGCTTGACCCGCCGCCCACTCTTCCAGGATCGGCCACTGTGATGAACGCTGGCCGTGGGCATTTTTCAGCGCGCCGCCGATTTCGGCCTGCGCTTCCAAGTTCAAGGAGAGATAGCTGCTCTTGAGGAGGGGCAGAAGCGATCGAACGTCTCTCGAAGCGCAAAAGTCCAATGCGGCCAGAACCAGGCGAGCAAACGCGTTGGTGTTCAGGGGCGTCCTCCTCGCCATTTGGATCGGAATATCGAGCCTTGCAGAAGCAAACTCAATCAAGGGCGCATAGGATTCGAGATGGCGCACGTAGAGGGCGATTTCGTGGATCGGAATCCCGCCGCTTGCGTCGCGAAGGCACCCCCGCAAGGCCCATTCGACTTCCGCGAGTGAATCTGCCGCGCTCGCGATCGAAGCCATCATCGTCCCGTGAGAAGCAGGCTTCTCTTCGGAATCGGAGGCGAAAAGATGCTGCGCCAGCTCATTCGGAATCCCCGACTTTTCTGGGACGAGCCCGATGGCCCTGACAATCCGGTCGGCGCCTTCGAAAAGCCGGTCGGTCGAGCTCGCACAGGTGTCGACAACCAAGGTGATCTGGGCGCCTCTGGACCCCGCCCAATGAATCCAGGCGAGATCGTTTGGGCTCGCCTCGGAACCGGCAAGCATGAGCAGCCGTCCGAGCCGCGCCATGCCCTCTGGCTCGCTCGTCAGGCAGGCCCGGATACGATCGTCGTTGGTGGCAAGGCCAAGCTGGTCGAGGGTCTCATGGAGGTGGCTGTCTAGTTCTGCCAGGCACAGCAGCTTTTCGCGGAGGGCAGGTTGATCTGTTTGTTCTGCGATCCGGCGCAGCTCGAGGTGGTCGATGCCCCAGGACCGCAGCTCGGCAAGTGCCCTCTGAAGCGAGCGGTGGGTGCCGGGAAACTTGGCGGAGGCCGCAAACGGCCCCTCAACGAAGAGGCCCTCGCAAGCCTCCGCGATCGCCGCCTCGATGTGCCCTTTTCTGGCCATCGGCTGAGCCTGCTCACCGCACAGTAACAGATATCGGCCGACGACTTCGCCGAAGGGGGCGACCTCCACCTGCGAGTCCTCAGAGATAAGTGCGTGGGCCACACGCAGCCGCTGATCTGAGAGGGAGGTGATGATCCCCGACCCCTTGCCGCAGAACTCCGCCACGATGGGCCCGAGACTCGCGGCGCCGGGGATCGCGCTGATGATTCTGATCTTCGCCTTAGCCATCCCCGCACGGAGTGTATCAGGGTCGCGGGGCTTGAGTGTGAGCGGAACGGTGTTGCGGCGCTCAGGTTTGAAGTAGCCTGGATAGCAATGGCAGCTCAGTCGAAGATGGTGTGGACCCCCTTCAGGCGGGCAATGGGCAACCTGTTGCCCGCCCTCTTCGCGGTTCCCCCGATGGCTCTTGGGGTATTGCAGCTTATCCGGGCGGGGCAGACCTTTGGACCGGGGCTCTATTGGGTGGCAGCCGGCCCGGTCTTTGGATGGGTCGCCATGAACTTCCTCGGCCTATTTCAGAACGGCGCAATGCGGAGGCATATGCTTCGCGAATACCGGGCAGAAAGGGGCGAGGATGGGTTGGAGAAGGTGTTTGTGGGCATGGCAAGCCCCGTGTACTCGAGCATCGTGGACCCGCACGAGGATGTCGGCTTCTTGGTCGTTCATGAGGGGGGAGCCGCCGGGACCCTTACGGGGCAAGCTCAACCGACGCCCTCAGGGACTTGGACCATAGAGTACTGGGGCGAGCGAAAGAAGGTCTCACTTAGGAGGGAGCAGATAACGGGAATTCACTTCCGGCCGAACGCCCACACCTTTGTCGGCCTCGGCGGATGGATCTCAATCGATGGAGTGGCTGATGGCAGGCCGGTTCGCCTGCTCATCGAACCCAGGGAGAAGGACACGCTCCTGGGGAATGTGCGGTTTGCTAAACAGTTGAGGAAACGGCTGGAGGCGTGGAGGGGGTGAGGGAAAAGGGAGAGACGGAGAAACGGTGGGAGGGTATCTCGCTCTATCCTTGAAAACGAAAAGCCCCGGCCGAAGCCGGGGCATTGGGATGTTCGGGTCTCTTCGAGACTCGAATTAGTTGAGCAGCATCAGAACCGACTGCGGCGCCGCATTCGCCTGAGCAAGGACCGAAAGGCCGGCTTGCTGCAGGATCTGGAGCCGCGTGAAGTTCGTCATCTCCGCCGCCACGTCCGTGTCGCGGATCGTGGATTCGGTGGCTGCAAGGTTCTCCTTTGCGACGCCGAGCGAACGGATGTTCGACTCGAGCGCGTTCCGCTGGAACGAGCCGATGGAGCCTCGTGCTTTGCCGATCTCGCTGATCGCTGCATCGATGACCTTCAGGGCATCGGTGGCTCCGCTGGACGTTGTGAGGTCCAGGTTAGCCATCGTCTTGCCGGCCACTGCGCCATCGCCAAGCTCGCTGGCTGCAAAGTTGCCAAGAGACAACGCCGCCGTCTGACCCGCGTTTCCGCCGATCTGGAACTGGCTTGCGCCGCCCGTGAGCTGGCCAACCGCGGTCGCCGCTCCGAGAAGGTTTCCGTTCTCGGTCAGCGAGATGCTGTTACCCTCATTGTCGCGAAGGACGAGGCCCGTGCCTTTGTCGAACGTGACTGTGACCACGCCGCCGGCGGTGGTGCCGTTGCTGTCGATCTCCACGCTGGCGGCGGCATTGACGCCGGCATCCATCGTGCTTCCCGCAGCGCTCATCAGGATCGCATTCGCATCCGAGAGATTGACGCTCTTATCCGCGCCATACTCCTTGGACTGCAGGACGACGCCCGCGCCTGCCGACCATGAGGCCGTGACGCCAGTTGCATCCGATGCGTTGTTGATCCGGGCGACGACATCGGAGATCGTGTCGGTTGCCGAGGTCGAGAACGTCATGCCGTTCAGGGTGAACGAGCCTGCGTTGACTGTCGTGGTGGCTGCGGCAAAGGTGCGCGAGCCGGTGATGATCGCCTTCTGGGCGGCGGTCGTCATCGTCAGGGTGATGACCGAGTTGGTCGTCACAGCCGAGCTGTTGAAGACGCCCGAGAAGCCCATGCTGGCGACGTTGGTGCCGCTCGTAACCGAAGCATAGACGCCTGCACTGCCATCGAGCAGACGCTTGGTGCCAAACGTGGTCTGGCTCGCAATGCGTGAGATCGATGCGACGATCGAGCCGAGCTGGCTCTGGTTGGCCTGGTTCTGCTCATCGGTCATCGTGGCGCTGTTGCCTGCGGCGACGGCGAGAGCCCTCGCATCGCGCAGCAGCCGGTTAACCTCGTCGAGCGAGCCCTCTGCCGTCTTCGCAAAGTTAATTGCGTCCTGGCTGTTGCGGACCGCCTGGTCGATACCAGAGATCTGCGCTCGAAAACTCTCAGAAATGATGAGCCCTGCGGGATCATCGGCAGCCGAATTGATTCGAAGACCAGTAGAAAGCCGAGTAATCGACTTGCTAAAGTCCATGCCCGTCGACCCTACGTTTCGTAGAGCGTTCATGGCTGCGACGTTTGTGTTTACGCGAAATGACATTCCATCCTCCGTGATGTGAGCCTTGCGGCTTCAGACCATTCGACGTCCAGCATTGTGCTCAGCCGCCTCCTGCCCCTATCCAAACCTTCAAATGCCTTATTACGGCAATACCCCGGCCCGCGAAATTACCGGGTGGTATCAAACCCCGCATTTCTGCCGCCAGTAAACTTACGGATATGGGACTGAACGCTTACACGGCGGAAAAACGCAAGGCGATCTATGAGGATTTGAAGCAGGGACAGCCTCCCGGGGAAGGTGAGTTCGATGAGGCGATTCTTAGGGAAGGAAAGTCCAAGGGCCCGCCCCAAATCGGCACGGCAAGATATGAGCCAGACGCTATTCTCCTCGAGTTCATCTATCCGGACCCGGCTGGCGCTGCTGCCGTGCTGACCGTTAGGCTAAAAGCCCCAGAGCGAATCGTATTTCTGCCCGTGCCGCCATGGGTGATCGAATCCATCTGGCAGGGCGAAATTGACGGGTCCTATCATTTCGAAAGCCAGGCTCTGGCTTTGGTTGATGCGTTTAGGGCTGAATTAGCGTCTGGAATCAACGACAAGTGGTTTGGCCCGCGCCAAGCGATCGGTAGGAGCTAGAATTCGCCCAATGCAGCAATCGCAGAGTTTGGTATCATAGCTCATCCCTGAGAAATCAGGGCTGCGGAACAAGAGCCGCGCAATTCAGGAGGTTAATCGAAAAATGAAGAAACTTATCGCACTGCTCATGGCAGGCATTATCGTTGTTGTCGTATCCGGCTGCGGAGCCAAAGAGGAGGAGACCACGACTCCGCCTGCGACGACCACGACCGGCGACGCAGCACCGCCTGCTCCCACAACCACGACGACTGGCTAACTCTTAGCCCGTCACGATACAGGCCCTCATCCCTTTTCGGGTGGGGGCCATTTTTGTGGGGTGGTGAGTGATGAACGATGAATGATGAAAACTGGGGAAGATTGAACATGACGTCCCCAGGGCGCCCATCACTCATTTCCGCCGCAAGTAAACTTGCGAAATGCTCGATCCCCGCGTAACCAAGCTCGCCAAGCTGCTCTGCACCCACTCCACGGAACTCGGACCGGGCGACAAGGTCCTGATCCACGCCTTCGATATTCCCAATGAGGCGGTCGCCGAGATCGTCCGAGTTGCCCAGTCGAAAGGCGCGCAGGTTGTTCTCAGGCTCGAATCCAGCGCGATTCGTCGCCAACTCCTTCTCGGCCTCACCCTCGACAATGTGCAAACCATCGCTGACATCGAGAAATACGAGATGGAGCAGATGACCGCCTACATCGCCCTGCGCGGGGGAGCAAACTATGCCGAGCAAAGCGATGTGCCGAGCGACCAGCTCAACCTTTGGAACAAGGAGTATGCCCAGCCGGTCGTCTTCGGAGTGCGAGTTCCCAAGACCAAATGGGTTGTCCTACGCTGGCCCTCTCCCGGCATGGCACAGCAGGCAAACATGAGCACCGCCGCCTTCGAGGATTTCTATTTCGATGTCACCACGCTCGACTACGGCCGAATGAAAAAAGCGTGCGACCCCCTGCACGAGCTGATGAACAAGACCGACCATGTTCGCATCGTCTCGCCCGGCACCGAATTCGAACTCAGCATCAAAGGGATCGGCAGCGTCCCATGCTACGGCGAGCGCAACATCCCCGACGGGGAGTGCTTCAGCGCCCCGGTCAGGGATTCCGTCAACGGCACGGTCCAGTTCAACACGGTCAGCCTCTATCAGGGGACCGAGTTCAAGGACATCCGCTACGTGATCAAGAACGGCAGGATCGTCGAGGCGAGCGCAGGACCAAACACCGAGAAGATCAATGAGATACTCGACACCGACGAGGGGGCGCGTTACTTCGGCGAATTCGCCCTCGGCTTCAACCCCTACGTGCTGCATCCGATGAAGGACACGCTCTTTGATGAGAAGATCGCAGGCAGCTTCCACTTCACCCCCGGCAATTCCTACGATCCGCCTGGCGGCAACGGAAACAAGAGCGCGATCCACTGGGACACCGTGCTGATCCAGCGGCCAGAGTATGGCGGCGGAGAGATCTGGTTCGACGGCAAGCTCATCCGCAAGGATGGACTATTCGTGCTGCCGGAGCTGGAGGGCCTGAATCCAGATAACCTGATCGCCAAGGACTAGACCGCCTCGCCACTAACCGTTCGCCTCATCCGTCGCTATACATGACCCAGCGCACCGGCGCATCGGAGGAAGGATGTTTTGTTCGTCTTGTGGGGCGCAGAATGCCGCAGGCGCGGGCTTTTGTGCGAAGTGCGGAGCCAGCATGGGTGCGCCGCCCCCACATACCGGCCAGCCCGTTTACACGCAATACCGGGAATACGGCAATCCAACCCATTCTAGCGGTGGTGGCGGCTCGGTGTTTGGCTGGTTCGTCATGGCCGGAGCAGCGGCGGGCGTCATCGGCTGCTTTCTGCCATTGACCCCCGATGTCGACGCGTCGCTCTACGACATTGCCAGCGGAGCCAACGCGGTGTGGCTGTATCTGTCAGGGATGATCGTCGCGTTGATTGTCGGACTTGTGGTCGCGCTCGCCGGTCTCAGCAGAAAGGCATGCTGGTATGCGCTGGCGGGCATCGCAGCTGGCCTCGCGGGCAGCTTCATCCTGACCACGTTCATCACGATGATCCAGTTTGGAGGAGAGAGGGGCGGTGGAATCGGCTTCTGGCTGCTCCTCATCGGCTCGGTCATCGCCATGATCTTCAGCATCATAGGCGCCTTCGCGGAGGGTAAATAGCCATGTTTTGCAGTGGATGCGGCTTTGAGAACGCGATAGATGCGGCGTATTGCGCCAAGTGCGGGGCCAAGCTTGGAGCGGGACCCCAGCCGCCCGGCCCAGCCGCCGACAGAGGGGAACAGGGCCCCTCCTTCGCGACGCGATACGACTACAGCCAGGGCCGCTCGTACGGCACTGCGTCTGGGTCTATTCTGGGCTGGATACTAGTGATCGTGGCAGGTGCGGGTCTGGCCGGATGCTTCCTGCCCTTCCTGAAGGAAGGGATGGGCGCGAGCCAGGGCAACACGATCTGGGCAGGCACCGAGGTTCAAAAGTGGCTGATGACCCTCCCCGTCGGGTTCGGCCTGATCATTCTCTCCGGGCTGCTCCTGGGCGCCGGCAAAGGTTCGCCAAAAACTTGGATGACGTTTAGCGGCATAGGCACCGGGTTGGCGGTATCGGCGGTGCTGTCCTTTGCGCTTGCCAAGCCGCCGATCTTCCCGTCGCTCGACATTGGGGGCTACTTGATCATGGGCAGTGCGGCGATCTGCCTAATTGTTGCCATCGTGGAAGGCTTCTGGCCTTCATAGTGCGGCACGGGCCCGGCTTGCTTCGAGTCCGACATGTGCTGCCGCATCATGGATGTCACGGAAGGTGCGAATGCCGCTCGGCAGATTAGCGAAGATCTCCTCCCCGTAGCGCTTGGTCTGTAGGCGGGGATCGAGCAGGGCGATGATCCCCTTGTCATCACACCGCCGGATCAGCCTGCCCGCCCCTTGCCGCATCAGCATCTTGGCGACGGGCAGGGAATGCGAGCTGAATGCGTCCAGGCCGAGGGTCTGGAGCCACGCGATACGGGCGACCGCGGGAGGATCGATCGGTACCTCGAAGGGCACGCGAACCAGCGCCACGCAGGACAAGGTTTCACCAGGCGCATCGAAGCCCGTCCAAAAGCTCCTGAGGGCGAACAGGCTCGCGTTTGTTTCTTTGATGAACCTCTCCCCGACGGAGGCCGCACCGGAGAACCGCTGCATGAGGATGGGCAGCTCCGGTGGCAAGTCCATCAGAAGCTGAACGGCTTCCATTTCCCGGCGGCTGTGGAAGAGCGCGAGCGTTCGGCCGCCGACCGCCCGGATGATCTGCCCGAGCTCCTTCGCCATCGCCTGGAAATAGGCGTCCTCAATTCTGAGCTTTCTCGCCTCGGCGGGATCGGGTATGGATCCCTTGAGAGGTAGGTAAACCGCTGCTTGGCTCGCGTAGTCGAAAGGCGTGGGCAGGATCTCTTCAAAGGCCGGCTCGGCGCCAGTGGTTCGGCGGAAAAATTCGAAATTGCCATCTAGCGCGAGCGTCGCGGACATGCAGGCCCACGAGCCGTGATCCCAGAGAAGCTCTCTTAAAGGCGCCGCAAGGCCAACCACGTCGTTGCGCAATATGGTCGCTCCTTCCGGTCCGCCCGCATAGCTGACCGCTACTCCCGATGGCGTGAACAATGAACTGCACCCGAAGGCGAATTCGCGCAAGTACATCGAATAGTGATGGAGGACCTCGTTTGCCTCGTCCGCACTGGCCGCGCTCACAAATCCCTCGACCTTCCATCCCTCCAGCGTCCGCTCGGCTCCCGATATGAAGCTAAGCGTCTCGCCGGCAATCTCGGCCGCCAGCTCTTTTGCCGAATAGAGTCCGTCCGTCGAGGCCCTGTTCTTGACCTGCGGATGTTGCCAAACCTCCTCGGGCGCCGCCGCGAGGATGCCGGGGCCGCCCAGGGTGAGGCCGTAGGATTTGACCGTTTTTGCCGTTCGCTCCAGGGCCTTTTTGAATTCGTGGCAGGTCTCCGTCCAGCTAGGCGCCTCTCCCGCCTCGATCGCAAGCGGCATGAGCGCCGATTCGATCCTCGCCGCAAGGCCGATGAGGAGGTTAAGCTTCGGCTCGCTCAGCTCAAATTCGAGTGAGCCCTGGGCCGCTTGTGCGAAGTCGTGGGCCTCGTCGATGATGAGGAAATCGTAGTCCCCGAGCAGACTCAGTTCGCCGTCGCTCGCCTTCCGGAGCAGGCTGTCTTGGAGCACGACGCTATGGTTAGTCACGACGATATGGGCGTGCTCGGCCTTGCGCCGCGCGCGGTAGTAAAAGCACTCCTGAAAGTGCGGGCAAAGTCGGGCAGGGCACACGGGCGGCGCGGAGACCTGCTGCCAGAGCTTGGCCACCTCCCGTCCTGGCCGATTGACGAAATCTCGAAACTCCGATTCGATCCCAAGTTCTGCCATCGCCCGGAACTCATTGAGAGACCGATCATCCAGCTCGCTCATCGCAGCAAGGCAGGCATAGCGCTGGCGGCCAATTAGGAATTCGGTCCTTACACTCCCCCTCTCCGGGATGGCTCGTGCGCGGGGAGGGGGCTGGGGGGTGGGGAAATCGGGTCCTCCTCCTCGCGATGAATCTTGCGCGGGCAAGGGGGAATCATCCTCGAATAGCGTCATCGCAAGTGGCAGGTCGCTGCGCCAATACTGCTCGGCGAGCACATTCGTGTAGGTGGCGACGACGGTGCGCTTGCCGTCCGTCTTGGCGTGGGCGATCGCAGGAATGAGGGCGGCGAGCGACTTTCCAAGTCCGGTCGGCGCCTCGAACGCGCCGGTCGATTCGGATTCGATGCAGTCGGATAAAAGGAGGGCAAGCTGCTTCTGATCCACCCTCTCGACGAATCCGGGGAGCTTGTTGAGGCGCTCGAAGGCGCTTTCGATCAATGCCTGGGCGGACACGGTTCTATTGTGGATGGTTGCACCACACAGGGGCACACTCTTTTTGATGGGGAGAATGCGTCGGCGCGCCGGTAATGTCGTAAAGTGCGCGAGCCGTTGGGACAATCAACCAGCGCTCTCATTAATCCTAGTCATTCCCAGGTTACCGGGAGATGTCGTTGCTTAAGTCCGGATCAGAACCTTATAGGTATAGATTATCTCGCGCTTTTCACCGGGCTTGAGCGGGATCGTCCATTTCATCCGCTGCCGAGGGTTCACTGCGCGGAGGCCCTTCGCGAGCTTCGTGGTCTCCGGCATGCCGTCAGCCGAGACCAGGGTGCCGCTCATCTCCTTCGCGATGCGCACATTCACGGCAACCGTCTTCAGGTTCCGGACGCTCAACGTTCCTTTTAGCGTGATCTCGTCGAACGGATAATTCGAGCTGCCGCCCCAGGCGATTGCCTTGCGCTCGCGGCCGGTTTCCTCTTCGGCCGACTCCGCGACGACATCCAGCGCCTTGGTTATCCGGAGCGTTGTTTCGCGGCCCGCGTTGGTGAACATCAGCATGTCCTGGCCCAGAATCTCGCCGTCCTTCATCGTGATCGCAGCGGCGGTCGTCAGCGGATGGCTGGCGTTATTGGTGAATTTGAGGCTATGCCAGACATCTTCGGGCATGTCCTTGGGCCTCGATGAGCCGCGATACTGATCGTCCTGCACCTGATCCTCGACCTCCCAATCGTACACATGCTCGAATTTGGACATGAAGTCGAACAGCATGAAATAGCCGCGATCCCCTTTCTTCATCGTGAGCTTCGGGAGGGTGTAGAAGAACAGGTCCTCAGCCTGCAAGGATTGCCCTCCGCTCGGCGCGAAGGCATCGCTGAACGATTTTTCCTGCCGGTCGTAGCCGGCCGCCTGGTTAATCATCATGCCCGCGTTTTTCCTGAACTCCGAGGGCGTTCCTATCGCCATGAGGCTCTGCGTATATTGGTCAACCGAATAGGCGATGGAGAAAGGGTCAAGCACGTTGACGAAGGGAAGGTTCGGAAAGCCGGTAACAAGGCGAACGTCTATGTTGTCGAGGTCGGCAAGGTCGTTCAGAATGGTGGCTTTTGCGGTCAGTTCCAGATTCTTGTCGCCCGTTATGTCGGCGGCATAGGCGGGAGCCCAGGTAAGGCCGCGCTCGAGGGACAGGATGTAGAGCTTTGCATTTGCGGGGGCGTCGGCCCTGATTCGGAAAATGCGGGCGCTGGAGGATGTTCCAATCTTCCATACCGTTTCCCTACTGCCGGTAATGCGCCTGATCTCGTTCTTGTTGAGCGCAAGAACACCCTTGTCCGAATCGATCACCAGGATGCTTCCAGAAGCGCTGAGAATCTTTCCGATGAATACGGTGTCGTTGGTGGAGAGCGTCACCGACTTGCCAATATTGGCGGTGATCACCTCGTCGAGCGAGGCCACGTCCCGCGTACCCGCCGTGCTCCTGTTCGTGGCGATGATCTCCCGGATCTTGACGCCCTTGCTGGCGGTGATCCAGAGCGTGCCCAGAACCGCTTGCGGCATGTCTTCGAGAATGGCTTCCCCATTTGCCAGCGGGGCTTCTCGGACGATGACGGCGTATCCGTTCTTGAACAGCGACGCGGAAACAACCTTGGTGGAAACGGCTGCGGGCGACGCCATCACGGCGCTCGCCAATAGTGTGGCTAACATCTTGCTCCTCCTGACCTCTGGAGGTACAGACGAAGCTGCGGGGCGGGTGTTACCGGATTGCGGTGGCATCGCCGGGACACAACCAGGCGGACACGACGGAGCGTGTCCCTCCTGCATTGGTCTGACACGACGGAGCGTGTCCCTCCTGCATTGGTGTGACACGACGGAGCGTGTCCATCCTGCATTGTGTGACACGACGGAGCGTTTGTCCATCCTGCATTGTGTGACACGACGGAGCGTGTCCCTCCTGCATTGTCTGACACGACGGAGCGTGTCCCTCCTGCAAGATCTGCTACCAGCCAGGTAGCGCGGCGCAGTGAGTCCTGATGTCGAGGGCGACCGAAGGGGGAGGCGTGTCCGATTCGCCCACCGCGTACCGAAGCACCGCGATCTGCCCGGCATGATAGGAATCGTGGTGGGTCATCATCCGGATGATCTGCCAAGCGGGCCGCACCTCACCTGAGAAGTGAGGAACCTCTCGATCTAGGTCGTTGTCGTTCAGCTCCGCCCATGAGGCGAGCCAATATTGGTGGGCTTCATCGAGGTATTCCCGAGCTGCCTTCCAGGAGGGCTCAAAACCTGCAACCCGGGCCTCCAGGTCGCGCCACCGAATCTCCGTGCCGCGGAACGCCGCGCTCCCATACATGACCTCGCACACCGCGATATGCAGCGTGATCCCATGAATTGAGCCGTCCGAATGGAGGTACTCCTCGCCCGCAGGAGGCAGTACGGCCCATGCCTTACCCTCGGACACGCCATCGAGCGCCTCAATCAGCTCGCCCCTCGCAAACTCGGACATTGACCTGAAAAGCTCGACCGATCCGCGCTCAACCACTGTGATCACTCTCTCATGGGCTATCGGCCCAGAATCGCGTCCATGGCCCTGGAAGCATTTTCCACCCGGACCATCGGGTGATGCCTGTATTCGGGGATCAATTCCGCGCAGACCGGGCCATCATAGCCGATCTCCCCAAGAGCCCGGACCACCTCCGGCCAATCCACATCGCCTTCGAGCAGGTCGACGAATCCTTCGGCCGTCCCCACCGCCCGCTTGAAATCCTTGAAATGCACCCCAACCACGCGGTGATCGAGGATGCGCAGCCACTGCTCCGGATACCCGAACGGCATTACGTTGCCCACATCCACGTACGCCCCGATCCATGGCGAATCAAACATGTCGATGAATCCCGCCATTTCCATGGGGCTAAGCAGGAAACGGTTCCAAACATTTTCAATTCCAAGCCTCACCTGATGTCGAACCGCATCCGGAAGAGCCGCCCTCAGCCCTCTGATCGCATTGGATTCGACTTGGTCATAAGGTTGCGGCGCACGATCGGGCAGGAAGAAAACATCGACCGCTCCAGGGATAACGAGCAGAGTTTTCGCCCCAAGCCATGCGCTGATCTGGATCATCTTGCGCAGATCCTCCTGTGCAAGATTCCTTGTTCCTAGATCGGAATCGCCGAGAGAGCGGCTCCAGTAGGTCCCGCTGCATACGCTCTGGATCGCGATACCCTCTTTCTCGGCAGCCTCGACAATCGCCTTGCATTGGGCCTCGGTGGCTTCCGGCGTAAGCACCCCGGTGTCCGCGATGCATGGCTCGAGTGCCTCGTAGCCCAGCTCTTTCGCGGCGGTAATCGCCTCGAACATGTCAAAGGTGTTATCCAGGCCGCCAGGGAAGGAGAGATAATTGATCGCTTTGAGGACGGGCATCAGAAACAAAGATTACCTCCGTAGGTGCGACATTCGCACAAGTACCGCAGGCTCTGAGGAGGGGCATGCCACCTACCCCTTGATCGCGCCCGCAAGCATCGTCTCATGGATCTTGTCGCGGAAGAGCCAGTAGACGAACAGGACAGGCATCATCACGATGACGAGGCCGGCGAAGAGGGCGCCCCAATCGCTCTGGTAATGCTGGGTCATCACAAGATCGGCAATCCCCAACGGCAGCGTGCGATTCTCCGGGGATGAGACGAGAACCAGCGCCAGCCCATACTCGTTCCAGAGTCCAATGGCATTGAAGATGCCCACCACGATGATCCCTGGCTTGGCAAGAGGCAGCATGACGCGCCAAAAAGTCCCCGCATGCCCCGCGCCGTCGATCATCGCCGCCTCCGCAAGCTCGCCGGGCAGGGCCTGAAAGAAGCCGTAGAGCACGAAGATCGTGAAGCTGAGCGAATACGCTACGTAGACCAGGATAAGCCCGGTCTTCGTATCGAGCATCCCGACGTTCCTAAGCAGGAAGAACAGGGGCACGATCACGAGGAAGTGAGGGAACATCATCCCGCCGAGGAAGGAGCCAAAAATCGCCTTCGAGCCCCGAAATGGATAGCGCGCGAGGACATAGGCTGCCATCGCTCCGGCTGGGAGTAGGATGAGCAGCGTCCCGAGCGTCACGATGAGGCTGTTGACGAAGTTCTGGCCGATGCCCGCCTGGCTCCAGGCGTTGGCGTAGTTCTGCCATTGCGGGCTTTTGGGCAGGGCCCACGGACTTTGGAATATCTCCGGGCCCGTCTTGAGCGAAGTGGTCAGTACCCAGAGCAGTGGCAGGACGACGGTCAGAGCGAAGAGGAAGAGACCAAGTGTTGAAAGGACACGCGTCACCGCCTTGCCTCCTGGGGATCCTTCCTAAAGAAAGCCATGATCCCAAGTGCCAACAACATCGCGATGACGAAGTTCGCCACTGCAAGCGCCGTCGCATATCCGAACTCGCTGTTTTGGAAGGCCTGCTGGTACAGGTAGGTTAGCATCGTCTCCGTCGCCCGGTCCGGCCCGCCGCGGGTCATCAGGAACACAAGCGCAAAGATGTTCATGACCGTGATGACCACATAGATGACTGCTATGCGCTTGACCGACCACAGCATCGGCCAGGTGACCGTCCGGAAGCGATGAAATCCCTTCGAGCCGTCGAGTTCGGCCGCTTCCTTGACCTCATCTGGGATCGACTTCAAGCCCGCTGCGAAGAGCATCACAAAGAACCCCAGCGAATACCAAACGAACGCCGATCCAACGGAGGGCAGGGCAGTCTCGGGCTCTCCGAGCCAGGGCTTGTTCTTCATTCCATCGAATCCGAGCGCCACCAGTCCGCTGTTCACGAGGCCAAACGATGGATTCAGCATGAACATCCATAGGATCGCTACCACGACCATCGAGACGATCTGCGGGAAGAGATACACACTCCGCAGCATCCTCGCCATACGCCCAGCCTGGTTCATCGCGTGCGCAATCAGGATGGCCAGCACGATGATCACAAGCCCGCAAACCACCATGAGCCACAGATTGTTTTTGAGCGCTTTCCAGAAAGCGTCATCCGCCCAGAGCTTCTCAAAATTCTGGGTTCCGACAAAGGTCTTCTTGAGAGTTACCCCCCGCCATCGATACATAGAGAGGACGAAGGCTTGAAGTAGTGGCAGCACGACGAAGAGGCCGTAGATGATGGCCGCCGGCGCGAGGAAGCTCGCAATGAAGAGGCCCCTGTTGTTGAGTCTTGCCACAGTGAGCATTTCCAGGGTGCCTCTACGCATCGTCATCCAACGCGAGTAGCTCCTCGAGTAGAGGAATCAGTTTAGGGAGTTCAACTTGGGCAACTCGCCAGACGACATCAAACCGGACTCCGAAGTAGTGGTGAACGATAATGTCCCGTGTTTTGCTGATCTCCCGCCATGGAATGCCCGGTGCCAAATCCCTTATGTCCTTGGGCACGTTCTTGGCAGCTTCGCCAAGGGTCTGGATGCCGTAGATCACGGCAAAGCGGAATTGATTGTCACTCTCTAGGTCATCTTCTGAGCGCCCTTCAACGAAGCTCATTACTTCGCGAGCGTATGCGAGCATGTCCGTGACGAACAGCCGGGCCTTTCGGTCCAAGTTAGACGGCCACCGCCTCGGGAAGGACAAATGGCTGCAACTCCGGTCTCAAAGCGTCACGCTCAACCAGGTCAACCTTCATGCCCAGCGCGTCTTCGAGGCACAGGTTCAGGGACGCAAAATCAAAAAGGGAAAATCCTCGCCTGCTGAATTCCACCAAGATGTCGATATCGCTTGTCGACGACTGATCTCCCCTTGCGCGAGATCCGAAGATCCACAGGCGTGAGACTCCATAAGCGGACGCAAGCTGGGGCAGCAAGCTCTGCAGCTTCGCTATGGTCGCATCGAGGTCGTTCATGTTGCTATTCTAACAGCGAAACACGAGATCGACAACATGGTGCCGTCCGAACTGACCGAATTCCTCCAGCCATACCCGGAACGCATGAGAACCCTGCACCTTGCCACGCGGGACCTCGTGCTGAGCGAGGCACCGGACTGCACCGAGGTCATCGCGGATGCCACGAACGCCGTGTCCTGCGGCTATACATTCACCCACACCCACGTCAAAGGATTCTGCTTCATCGCCTCCACCCTCAAGAACGTGATTCTTGGATTTCCCTATGGAGCGGACCTCGCCGACCCGGAACGACGGCTATTGGGCGAGGGCAGCCGCGTCCGCCACGTGAAGATCAAGGAGCTTGCCGATCTGTCGGATTCCTATAACCTAGATCTGCTGCGGCAAGCGATCGACCGTGCATTCAGACCCGAGCCGCCCTTGGAACAAAAGCTGGTCTACATGCATTACAAGGGACTAAAGAAGAGGCCGGGCAGCTAGACACCGGGCGCGACTGGCATCAGCATTTGAACCGCCGCCCTTTGGCTGCGCAGGCAATCGGTCAAGGCAGTCAAGCAGCTTTGGGCGATCCGCTCGCTGCCGAAATCGTAAATGCCCAGATCGTCCGCCATCGCGACATAAAGAAACTGGCCCCGCCTCTGCAGAGACTGGATCCGAGGGGTAACCAAATGCCCGCTGATGACCGCAATCAAACTCGCCCGCTGCTCGGGTGATAGGCTCTGAAAGGCCCGATTGAGGCGCGCTTCCTCCGCATAGCTGATCGGAGGCGCCTTCTGAGTGTAAGGCATATTCACGTATCAGAGTACCTGATTCGTGCCCTTCAGTGCTTGCGGCGGCCCGCATCGAGAACAAAAACAGGTACATGAACGGGGAAAGACCGGGGTCGTCATAATCTCCCTGGTGAACCGAGTTGACGTCACGATCATCGGAGGAGGGCCCGTCGGGCTTTTCGCCGCCTTTTATGCCGGGATGCGCGGGATGTCATGCCGCATCGTCGACAGCCTGCCAGAGCTTGGCGGCCAGCTCATGGCGCTCTATCCTGAAAAGTACGTCTTCGACATGCCTGGCTTTCCTAAGGTCCTCGCGAAGGACCTCGCCCACGAAATGGCGCGACAGGGGCTCGAATTTGGCGCCGAAGCCGTCCTCGAAGAAACCGCCGGCGAGCTCCGGCAGGATGGCGAAGGCTATACGGTGGTCACCGCCAAGGGCCTTCAGCTTCCCACTCGCACTCTGATCATCTCCGCCGGCGCGGGGGCTTTCTCGCCGGCCCGCATCGGCCTCGACCGAGAGGAAGAATTCGAGGGGCGCGGGCTTTCCTACGGGGTCCGCGAAAAATCGGCCTACGCGGGCAAGAACCTCGCTATCGTCGGAGGCGGGGACAGCGCATTCGATTGGGCGCTGAACCTGGAGCCGGTTGCCGGAGACATCACGCTCGTGCATCGGCGAGACCAGTTTCGGGCGCATGAGGACAGCATCAAGCAGGTCATGGCGAGCCGCGTGAAGATGAAGCTATGGTGCGCCGTGAAAGAGCTCCACGGCGACGGCAGGCTGAACGCCGTCACCATCGAGAACAGCCAAACCGGGGCGCGCGAAAGGATCGAGATCGACGCCCTGATCGTCAATGTCGGCTATAAGTCGTCGCTCGGCCCGATCAAGACCTGGGGGCTCGATCTGGACAAGAACCAGATACTCGTCAACCCCCAAACCTACGAGACGAACCTTCGAGGCGTGTTCTCGGTTGGCGACGTTTGCTCATTCCCCGGCAAGATCAAGCTCATCGCGACCGGTGTCGGAGAGGCCGTCACAGCCGTCTGCATAGCCAAGACAAGGCTCGATCCCGAAGCCAAGCTGTTTCCTGGCCACAGCTCGGATATGCAGCTCGGGCTAGGCTGATCCCGGCCTCCCCCTCTCCATTTTCGGGATGGCTCGTGCCCGCAAATGGGGAGGGGGATCGAGGGGGAGGGGAAAATCGAGGACAAGGGCTTCACCCCGAAGCTAAGCTCCTTCCCGGCCATAGCTCATACATGGATCTGGGACTGCGATAGTTGTTAATTCTTAGTTGTTAGCTGTTGGTTAGGAGTCCGGCCCAACAACCAATAACCAATAACCACTCTAGGGTTGATCCCCTCTCCCATTCTTGCCCTTAAACCTTCTTTCCTCAAAAGCCAGCAATGCCTCCACTTCCGGCGTCGAAGGAACCTCGCGACGCACGATCTCAATCGCATTCCTAAGGCCCAGCTGCGACTTGAACAGCAGCTTTGCCGCCTTGTGCAGCGCCAGCCGGTTCTTCGAATCCACCCCGAGCCGCCGCAGGCCCACCGCGTTGATATCCCGCAGCAGCTCGTCCGGTCCCTCCACCATCATGAAGGGAGGAACGTCGCGGGTTAGCTTCGTAAAGCCCCCGACCATCGCCGCCCGGCCGACACGCACCCATTGATGGATGCCGACCATACCGCCGATCGTGACCAATTCCTCGATCGTCACATGGCCGGAGACACCCGCCGAATTCGCAATGGTCACATGGTCGTGAACCCTCACGTTGTGCCCGAAATGGCTATAGGCCATCACGTAGCAGTCGTTCCCGATGACGGTCGCATTCCCCTCGCCGGTAGCGCGGTGGATCGTCACATACTCGCGAAAGACGTTGTCGCTGCCGATTTCGAGGTAGGTCGGCTCGCCCTGATACTTGCGGTCCTGCGGGTCGCCGCCAAGGATCACCCCCTGGGCAAGGAGGTTGTTCGAGCCGAGGGTCGTGCCAGCCTTGATCGTAACATGAGAGTCCAGCCGGCAGCCCGCGCCGATAACGACGCCCGACTCGATATGGCAGAAGGGGCCAACCACCACATCGGAAGCGAGCTCCGCCTCTGGATCAACAACCGAGGCAGGGTGAATCCTGCCCAACTAGGCGATCCTCCCCAACACCCAACACCCAAGACTCAACACCTAAGGTTCCGGCCTCTCGATGAGCTTGAAGGTCAGTTCGAGCGTCGCCGCCACGTTGCCATTCACACAGGCCTCGCCCTTCATCTTCCCGACGCCGCTTCTGAACCAGAGCAGCTCGAGCTTGGAGATGAGCTGATCGCCGGGGGTCACGGGGTGGCGAAACTTGACATGCTCGATCGATCCGATAACGGGAACCTTGCCCTCGTGCGCCGGATCGCTCAGAATGATGACGGCGCCCGCCTGGGCCATAGCCTCGACGATAAGCACGCCCGGCATGATCGGCATTCCCGGGTAGTGCCCCTGGAAAAATGCCTCGTTGGCCGTCACGTTCTTGAGCCCCGTGCAGGTTTTGCCCGGCACGACGTCTATAATGCGGTCCACCAGCAGCATCGGATAACGATGCGGCAGGCACTTCATGATGTCTTGGATATTGATCAAGCAGCCCCCTTCCCCACAGGCCAGTGTACCGATTCATCGCGCTGCTCTAGGTTTGCGCTTGGTCCGTTTATCTATTGACCTGACTCAAGCCTGCGCCCACTTTTTTGAGACGGCGAGCGATACCGCTTGGCCATCGGGGCCTTGGCCCGCGTCGGGCTGGCCTTTCCCGTGGCGGAGCCCAAGCGATCACGATCATCCCTATACACGTAGATGTTGTGATGATCAGAGACCCGCGAACTAAGCGAACCTGCCGGTCGTCAGCAATTTGCGCCCGAAATCCGCAATCAAGCCTTCGGCCAGTTCCTTCCCATGCCGAATGGCGTAGGACTAGTTTGGTGAAAGATTGAGAACGGTCAGCTTCCTTGTATGCATCTTCCTGTCCGGGGCCGCGGCCGCCCAGAGCGGCCTTACCCTCCCAAGCTCCCGCTCGCGGGATGAAGTGAGGCTCAGCGCAAATGCCGCCGTGCGCCGCTTTGCGCGAAACGCCGCCGCCCTCACGAAAGCTCATCGGGCCAGTCTCGTCAGGGCTGGACGCTACGACTCGCGCATCCCATTCAGCCTGCCGACTTTCATTCGAACCTTCCCACGCACAAACCATCGTGGAGAAGGGAACGTGATTCAGGGCGGCGGCGATATCACGCTGCAGTTCGACAGCTCAGGTCCGAGAGCATTTCCGCAGGAATACCGCGACTTTCTCCAAAGCGTTTTCGACCAGAGCCGCGCCGTGCTGAACGCCACTTTCGGCCAGCCCGCCAATCCGGGCACCGTCTTCGTGCGCAACTACGACGCCGATATCGGAGACCGCGACGCGGTTGCCGGAGGTTATTTCATAGCCGACAATGGCGCCGGCGAAATGGAGATCGCATTTCCCATATACAACCAGCAAGAGGCGGCGGCGGTCAATTTCGTCCATACGCTCCTGCTCGCCTATCAGGGCCAGAATCCTTACTTCTTCGATGCCTTCGAAGAGGGGCTTGTGCGGGCCTCCACCATGAAGGTTGTTCGAACTCCCGGATCGCTGCCCAATACGCTGGACACGGGTCAGATCGAGCAAGTGCTCGAAAACCTCTACGACGTCGGCACGTGGTACGACTGGTACAACCAGCGCGCGCTCGGCGGACCGCAGTTCATCGCCCCGAACCTCCGGGACACCGAGCTGCCGCCCGGAGGGAGCACCGGCGGCCTCTATCTCCTGCGCTATGAGATGGCGGGGAGCGCCTGGCAGAAGGTGATCGCGGAGCATCCTGCCTTCATCTCGGAGTTCAATGCACGCTACTACCTGGACCCGACGATCGACGACAATGTCCCTGCCTTGATTGCGCTCGGGCAGCAGGTGCTCGACTTCCTACGCCCCGGCGATCCGACCATCGAGGGCCGCAGCTTCGCCCAGTGGTTTCGGAGACAATTCATCCTCGAGACGGAGAACACCTTCGGCACGAAGCTGCTGGTCCAGCCGTTGCCGCTACCTCCAAATTTGAATGAGGCCGATTACGGCGTTTTTGACATCTCCACTCATTACTTCGAGACTGATCTTCTTGGCAATGAAATCCTGAAGAGCGGCACGAGCTTCCCGATCTTTTGGGAGGATTCGTTCAATCGCTTTTACCCGGTGTTGGATGGAGGTGATCGCATGTCCATTGCTGGCGGCTACGGTTCGGTCACGCCGAATTTCGAAAACCAGATGGGCAACCCGTACCGGGTCACCGTGGATATCCCCGTTCAGGATCAGATGGCGCGTGTTTACCTTCCAGCAGGCGCGATCGCAACCTTTTCCAATCAGACCCCAAACGACTTCTATGGCACGGTGGTCGGGCTCGATCTCTCGGGCGGAGCGACGGGCCGGGTCCAGATCTACAGCTTGCCCGCCATGATCCTGCTCGCCGAAGCGCCGATTCAAAACGGAGCCTACGGGACGCTCATCGACACCGCGCCTTATCTGCAGAGCGGCTCGTTCCTGGTCAAGGTGGTTCGCACGGCTGGCTCGCTCGACGAAGATGTGCTTGTGCGGATCGTGAACAAGGGTCCCGGCGCGCTCGGGCTCGACCTGCGCATCAATGGCGACGTCTCCTACACGCTTCCGGGCGGGCTCTCGAAAGGCATGTCCTCGTTCGGACTTCCGATCGAGCCTTTTGCGAGCAGTATTCCGCAGATTTTGGGCCTGCCTGCCAATCAGGTCCTCGCCGCCCGGTTTAACGCAGCTAGAACCGCCTACGATTTATTCCCCTCGCTGGAGCCGTTCAAGCTGGGGCATGGCTACTTTGTCCGGATGCCGGCAGCGGCCCCGCTAATCATTGATGGCCTCATACACCCTGGTACGCCCACCGCGGTTGCCCTAAGACCAGGCTGGAACATGATCTCGACCCCCATTAACGAGACGATCCCTGTCTCGCAGGTGCGCGTTATCAAGGGAGCGGACTTTCCGAAATCCTACGTCGACGCGGCGGGCATCGAGCTGGGGATCGACTTCTTTACCTTCCAGCCAGGTCCCATCGATCCGAACACGGGAGCGCCTGAGACCGGCTCGATGGTAGCCGCGACGACCTTCGAAGCGGGCAAGATGTACTTCGTGCGGGTGCTTGCGCCTGAGGGATCGTCGCTGCTGTTCGAGCCTGACACGCCCCTCGGTCCCATATCACGGCAGGGCGGCTCGACTGGTGGCCAGTCGAATGGAGGCGGATGGCAGGTTCGCACCACGATCACGGAGCACCAGGGCCGATCGGCGCAATCCTTTATCGGACAATCCACAACGGCCACTCGAGGATTCGACAGCCGCGAGGATAGCGGCCTACCGCCCGGATTTGCGGGGCTGCAGGTTTGGAGCCAGTCCGGCGAAGCGCTCTACCGGGACACGCGAAAGCTCGGGCAGGCCGAAACCTATCGGATGCGGATAGAGGGCCTCCGCGTAGGCAACATGTATTCGCTGATCCTCTCGAACGTGTCGGGCAGCCAGACCTACCTCGATCTCTACGACCCCGTGCGAGGCTTGCGGCGGCGGGTGCCCACAAACTATGTGTACACCTTCCAGGCAACGGGCACGACTCGGAGCATCGAGCTGAGCGTCGCGGGAGGCGGCCGATGAGGCGGCTCGCCCTTTGGCTCGCCGCCGCTTTCTTGGCGGTGGTTTTGGGTTGTGGAGGCGGCGTTGGCGGCGGCGGCGGTGGCCCCCAGGTTCTCGGACGCGTGCTTAACGTCGAAACCGGTGGGCCGACGAACCCTCGCAGCAGCGTCCAGATCGGTTCTGAAAGCACACTGACCTCGGCCTCGGACGGTTCCTTCACGCTTGCCGCGGCGCTCGGGACCAGCTCGCTTTCCGTAGATACACTGAGCGCCTTCGGGGTGTGGATTTTCAGCTTTCCGCCGATCTCCGGAACCACCGATATCGGGGACCTATGGGTGGGGCCGGAAAAGGTGGCTGTAACGGGGTTCGTGCGCAATGCTGCGACCAATGACGGAATAGCCGGCGCCACCGTCGTCTTCGCCGGACGGTACGCGACCACTGACGTCAATGGCCAGTTTTCGCTGGCCGAAGTGGCCTATTCGAGCACGAATCAGGCAGCTTTTTGGGGTATCGCGGGATTTGCACGGCATCCGGACTTCGTTGCGACAGAATGGAGTGCCCAGCCGCACGTGGCTCTGGGCGGCGTTGTGACTGTAGACGACATTCTTTTGACGCCGAATAGCGACCCCAATCCGCCGCCTCCGCCGTTTAACATATGGGGGCGCGTGTCACCGGCAAACGATGCGCCGGGCACGGTGGCCACCCTCAAGGAGAACGGCGTCGCGGTGCGTGTGGTGAATGTTGGCGGAGATGGGATCTATCGGTTCTGGGCGCCGCCTGGAACCTATACAATTGATTTCGAGAAGGGTTTGCTGAGCGACTCGCACGGACCATTCACAATAACCGACCAGAGTGAGGTTTATCGCTACGATGCCACGCTCCAATAGAATGCTCAAGAATGCGGCGATCCTGCTCGGCGGGACGGGAGCGGTTATTGGTGGCATCTGGTGGGTGCAGACCCTTGTCAAGCTCGATCCTTTCGCCAAGCTTCGGCAGCTCGATACCCAACCTCTAGGCAAGCAGGTGGCGATCCGGCTCGAGGGCGTGAAGATGCGACAATATGAGGGCTCCAAGCTCACCGCGTCGTGCACGATCGGCAAGATTGACATCGCCGACAATCGGCAGGTGCTGGATTTCTTCAGCGTGACCGACGGCAAGTATTACGCGAAGAAGGGTGGCTTCTCGTTCGAGACCGACAAGGCGCAGTGGAATGCGGCGCGGCGCGAGGTTCTGTTTACCGGCGGCGCCCATGTTCAAAACAAGGATGTCGACCTGCGAGCCGCCAACTTCCGATACGACCAGAAGGAAGAGCGGCTGAATATTCCGGGCAAGGTTTCGGGCCGATTCTTTGATGGCAACTTGGTCACCAACGGATTGGTCTACTACGCGGGCAAGGACTCCTACATGGCCGGTCCGAGCAAATGGGAAGGCAAGCTCAAGAATCCGCTGCAAGAGGCGGGCGGCCAGGCGACGAAAAGCAAATGGAAGATCTCGTTCGACGACATGGCTGTCAAGAACGGCATCCAGAAGGGAACCAACCTTTATGCGACGGATGGCGAAATCATCGTCCGTGCCGAAAAGGGCGAACGGGACATTAAGACCGACGTGATCACCGCAACCGGCAATGTCCGCTACTTCAGCGCGAAGTCTGACCTCATCGCAGAGAAAGCGGTGATCGACAGGAAAGCGAAGAAAGCGACGCTTACCGGCAAGGTGGATATGCTAATCAAGCCAGAGGACAAGCAGGTTCTCGAAGAACGCGAGATTCCCCCCTTCCAGCCGGTCGTGCCGGACGCGATCTCGAAGACGAGACCCCCGGCGCCGGTGGCCGATGGCGACACCGAGGTGAGCTCGACCAAGAACATCCGCAAGTATCCGGTTTCCGTCACGGCCACCAAGGTCGAATATTGGTATGGCAAGGGCAGCCGCCGGGCCATCATTACGGGCCAGCCTCAGGCTCAGCAAGAGCTTACGAACGGCCGGTGGCGCTATGTCTGGACGGTCCGGGCCGAGTATGACGGCGAGAATGAAAAGCTAAAGCTGCTAAGCAGCGGTCCCGGCAAGCGCGAATCCCGGATGAAGAATTCGCGCGGCGAGGACATCGCTGCCGAGTGGTTCGAGATCTCGACCAAGGAAGACGACGACGAATGGGCAGCCTTCAAGATGGTGGGAGACATGTACTCGGATGAGGAAGAGGACGACCTGCTCAACGAGGGACGATTGAAGAAGAAGCCACCGCCTCCCGCAAAGGGTGGCGGACTGCGGGGTCCAATCGGCGGGCGACGTCTAAGATCCTAGTCGCTCTTACTTGGTTTCTTGGATCGTAGGAACGCTTAGCCTTTCGAATGTCTCTACGGAGGCCGCCATGTTGCCGTTGAACCTGTCGTTGAACTCAAGAATGCGCCCTTCGCCTTCGATGTGCTCGTAGGCGCCCTGGTCGAACCACGGCACCGTCTTTCCGATCTCCGTCATGATCTCCCGCGGATTGAAGAAAGGAGCCTCAGGCTTTATCCTCATCAATATCTCGCTGAATATGCGCCAGCCAGGCTTGGCTTCGCCCCTTGGAGCAAAAACCTGCCGCATGTGTTGGACGCGCCGCTCCATGTTTGTGAATGTGCCATGACTTTCGGCAGGCGCGGCCATTGGCAAGACGACACTCGCATAGCGCATTGCGTCGCACTCGTTGGTGCCCTGAAAGACGAGAAACGGCACGCTCTCCAGGGCCTTTTCCACCTGCTCCCGGTCCGGCAGGCGATCAAACGGGTCGGAATTTAGAAGCCATAGGGCTTTTACCTTTCCTTCCGAACAGCCTTTAAGAATTCCATGGGTGCCTAGTCCCCGCTCACCCTCTGGCAGCGGCCGATGGCCGGGAAGCATATCGGGCAGGATCCCTAGGTCCTCGCACCCCTGATCGTTCGCTTCGAGAGCGTAGAGATTGAACGAGCCCTTTATTACCTGCGAAAAGGCTGCCAGAGCTTCCATGGCTTGTCGTCCGTTCGGCTCGTTCAATAAGTTTTTCGTGGCGACACAGGCCGCCATGTTGCCGGCGAGCACCATTCCGGCCTCGACGACATCACTGGAACGCACTCCTGTAACTTCCGCTACATGATCCGGCGTGTACTTGGCCACCTTCGATTTCAGTCCGTGCTCATCCTTCATGCCGCCAGCCTCTATAGCGATCCTTACAAGGCCGGCCAGGAGCACGCTTCCAGTGCCCGGCTTGTACCGCAGGACGATATGCGCGAAGGAATCGGCATCTGTCGGCCTGTCGTGGGCGACGACAAGCTTTGTCCCATGCTGGAACCAGGCTTTCCTGATCCGCAGAAACAGAATGGGCTCCTCGTCCGCGAGCGAGGTCCCAAAGAGGAACACCGCTGCCTTGGACTCGAATGATGCTATGGAGTCCTGCACGG
The DNA here is from genome assembly GCA_049276675.1 of Fimbriimonadaceae bacterium. Taxonomy (GTDB): domain Bacteria; phylum Armatimonadota; class Fimbriimonadia; order Fimbriimonadales; family Fimbriimonadaceae; genus DATLGQ01. Next base: position 7,394 of record JBASWW010000008.1, on the reverse strand, counting down.
ACCTAACACCTAGTGTCGCTTCCAACCGGTCTTCGGGGCTTAGCAATTCCGCCTCATAGCGGTGATCGAGGTTGTTGCTGCTGAACCGCGACCTAAAGAGCTTTTGGAGCAGGTAGACATCCTCGTTCGAGCATCTGGCTCCGCCGAGCGCAGCCACCTTGTTGCCGCCGACAGAAAACGCGCCGATAATCGCCTCGTAAGCTTCCGGCCATGTGCACTCGATCAGTGCGTCGCCTTCCCGCTTCAGCGGTTTCGTCAGACGGTTCTCGCTATTGTAAAACTCGTGCCCGAATTTGCCCCGGTCGCAGGTCCATTCTTCGTTGACCGCCTCGTTCGTGCGCCCGTTTATGCGCATGAGCTTGCCCACGCGGTGGTCGAACCAGATATTGCAGCCATTGGAGCAGACCGTGCAGATCGCGGGCCGCGTCTCGATATCCCACGGGCGCGCTCGGAAGCGGTAGTGCGACGAGGTTAGGGCGCCCACTGGGCAAATCTCGATCACATTGCCGCTGAACTTGGAATCGAAGTCGGTCATCTCGAAGGTCGAGGGCTGCATGAGGGCGCCACGGAAGCGAAAGGCCAGTTGCGAATCGCCGGAAATCTCCTCTGTAAAGCGCACGCACCGCCCGCATTGGATGCATCTCTCAAGGTCGAGGGTCACATATTCGGAAAGGGGAAAGGCCTTCGGCAGGTGCCTTTTCAGTTCGGTAAAGCGTGAGGTCGAAGGGCCATAAAAGAGGGTGTTGTTCTGCAGCGGGCACTCGCCGCCCCTGTCGCAGATTGGGCAATCCAGCGGGTGGTTGATGAGGAGGAATTCTAGTACGCCGCGCCGGTCGTCATGGACCATCTGCGTGTCCGTATAGACAACCATGTTGTTATCGGCGGGCAGTGTGCATCCGGCTTGCGGCTTAGGCATTTTGCGGACGGTGCCGTCTGGCTGTTTGAACCCGACTTCGACCAGGCACATTCGGCACATGCCCACGGCATTCATCCGCGGGTGATAGCAGAAGATCGGAATCTCGAGCCCCACGCGCTTAACCGATTCGACGATCAGCTCGCCCTTGGGGACCTCGATCTGCGTATCGTTGATGGTGAGGGTCACCATGTCCTGCGCCCCTTTTTCGCTTCCTGCTACCGCTGCCATGCCTGGTTCAAGGTGTACCCGATTCGCTGGGCCGCATGGAGCGGATCGTCACTCCATGTACGTTCCGTTCACGCTCAGGGCGAACTTGTAGCCGAGCGTATCGGCGGCGGTGCGGCACATGATCATCCGTGAGAGGAAGATTTCGAAATATTCCATCACGCTCGCGTAGCTCGTGTCGATCTCCAGCACAAGTGCGATCGTCTGCCCCTCCTGCTTCATCTCAACCCGGCTCTTTTGGACGGCATAGTTGACCCGGTCGTGGATGTCGAACGTTTCCTGAATGGGGTTTTGTACGCGGCTGTAATGGACGTCGCTCTTGTCGGCGATAATGAGGGCGGCGGACATGGTGCTCACGGGGGTGCCGGCGAGCTCCTCGTGGTTGCCGATGGCTCCCAGGATCGGCGCGATCTCGGCGGCGTCCATCCCCATCTCATTGAGGATCGTGAATGCGATGCATGCGCCGCTCATGGGGTGGCCGATCCTGTTGATGACGTTGCCGATGTCGTGGAGGTATCCGGCGATCTGGCCGAGCTCGATCTCGCGTTGAGGGACGCCGAGATTGTCGAGGATGTAGCGGGTGATGCTGCTGACGACACCGACATGGCGATGCCCGTGCTCGGTGTAGCCCATTGACCGCATGACCTCGTTAGCTCCGTCAATGAGCTTCTTGACCTTGGGGTTGGCCTTGACCTCTTTAAGGGTGATGCGGGTTTCGGTGGCAGCAGGGGATTCCATTTCGATTAGGATATCTTGCGCTTGTTTCTAATGAGAGGCGCCGGTTGCCTGATCCAGGCTGTTCTACTATAGCGATCTCATAGCAATCGTCAGCAGCCCGTCCACACGCTGGGTTTGTTCCACCAGGCCCAGCTTTGGCTTGTAGAAGGACTCGGTTTCGAACTTCTTACCCCCGGCCTGCATCTTGATGATCACTTTTACGCCTTGGTCCGCTTCCTTGCTCCGCGGGCTCGGCTTTTCTTGAAGGATATCGGCCGTCGCCTCCAAGGCTCTGCCCATCGAATGGACGGTGCCTTTCCATTTTGCGGTGGCCGGTGAATCTTGGGAAAGGATGGGCAATGGCGGGCTGTACCGCGTGCCGGCCAGTGAGCCCGCAAGAAGCCAGCCATTCTTCCAGGCCAGGCGGAAGTTGCCCATATCGCTTTGGAGCTCATAGCCCTGGGCTTCGGCGAATGACGCCCTGCCAGTGACCCGCAGAGTTATCACCTTCTTGGACATGCCGCTCGACACGGTGTACTTCCAGCTCTTGCCGACTTCGAGAGGGAAGAGATCGGGAGACTTGGAGCAACCGGCGAGGAGGAGGATGGGGAGCATGATGAGGGCAGATCTTGCCGCTGAAAGCAATGCTCCCCTCACCCCATACCTCCTTCCCAACCTCAAGCCGCCTCCAGCTTCGCCAAGCTCTGCACCAGCTTCTTGACCCCGATCACGCCGGGAAACGCGACCGTTATCTCTGCATCGCCCTGGAGTGGATTGCAGGCAACGACCACCCCAACCCCGAACTTGCCATGCCTAACCCTCTGTCCGACCTCGAAAGGCGGCTTCCACTCCGGCCCGCGCAGCTTCCGTTGCTCCCCTGGAAGAGGCCGTGGAGCGGAGACCGTATAGGTGCCCGACCGTTGCTGGGTGACCTGGCGTACTCCATAAGGACGGCCGCCATAGCCTTCGAGGGGCCGCGTGAGCTCGTGGGGGATGTCCTCAAGGAAGCGAGAGGGCCGATTGAAGCTCGGCTGCCCATAGAGCGCCCGACGATGCGCATTGAGCAGGTGCAGCTCTTCCTTGGCCCTGGTCATGCCGACATAACAAAGACGCCGCTCCTCTTCGAGCTCCGCATCCGAGGTCAGCGAGCGCGAATGCGGAAACACGCCTTCCTCCATGCCGGTGATGAATACGCAAGGGAACTCGAGACCCTTTGCCGAGTGCAGGGTCATCAGGGTGACCGCCTCGCCGCCATCGCCCAGCGTATCGATATCGGCCACGAGCGATACGCTTTCCAAGAATTCCCCGAGCGACGGTGACTCAGCGCTCGAATCGTATTCCTGCGTGACCGTCAGCAGCTCCTGGAGGTTTTCGAGCCTGCCCTCTGCCTCTTCCGTGCGCTCGGCTTTGAGGGCATCCATATAGCCGCTGGCCTGAAGGAGGTGCTGCATGACCGGGGTCACGAGGCCCCTCTCGGCGATCTCAGCAGCTTCCTCGATCGTCGCCAGGAAAGAGCGGATCCCGCCAAGCTGCTTTCGCTGCATGGTGGATTGGAGTGCCTGGTCCTTGAGCGCCATCCAGAGCGTTCCGGACTGCGATGTGGCGACCTCCTCGACCTGCTGCATCGTCGTCTTGCCGATGCCTCGCGTCGGCTCATTGATCACTCGCCGCACGGCCACATCGTCCTGCGGATTCCAGGTGAGCCGGAGATAGGAGAGCATGTCTTTGACCTCCTTGCGCTCGTAGAACCGCTGCCCGCCCACGAGCACATGGGGGATGCGCATCGTGAGGAAGGCTTCTTCTATGACGCGGCTCTGAGCGTTGGTCCGGTAAAGAATGGCGTAGTCACCGTAAGTTCGCCTGCCGGTGCGGGTGTCGCCGAGCACGGCTTCCGCCACCATCATCGCCTCGTCGTGCTCGGTTCCCGCCTGGGTGACGGTGATCTGGGCGCCCCCGGGGTTCTCGGTCCAGAGCCGTTTATCCGCCCGTGATCGGTTGTGGCGGATGACCTCGTAGGCGGCGGTCAGGATGTTTTGTGTCGAGCGGTAGTTCTGTTGGAGCTTGACGATCTTGGCATCTGGGTAGTCGGAGCCGAACTTCAGGATCAGCGATACATCTGCGCCGCGCCACGCATAGATCGATTGGTCGTCGTCGCCCACCACCATCACGTTTCGGTGCTTGCCGGAAAGCAGCTTGACGATCTGATACTGGGCATAGTTCACGTCCTGATACTCGTCGACCAGCACGTGGAGGAACCGCTCTTGATACTTTTCCAGCACGTCCGAGCGCTGTTCGAGCAGCCGGACCGCAAAGAGGAGCAGGTCGTCGAAATCCAGCGCATTTGCCTTGCGGAGCAGCGAGTTGTAGCTGTGATAGACCTGGGACACGATCCTTTCGAAGAAGCCGGTCACGCCCTCCTCATAGCCTTCAGGCGATTTGAGCTTCTCCTTGGCGCTGCTGATTTCGCTTAGTACCGCGCGCGGCTGGATGCTCTTGTCGTCGATGTTCTTGGCCTTGAAAATCTCGCGGATTAGGCTGATCTGGTCGGCGTCGTCATAGATAACGAAATTCGGATCGAGCCCGATCGTCTTGCCCTCGATGCGCAGGAGCTTTGCCGACAGAGAGTGGAACGTGCCCATCCACATGTTTTTCGCATGCTCGCCGACCATCTTCTGGACCCGCTCCTTCATCTCGCGAGCGGCTTTATTGGTGAAGGTGACGGCGAGAATTTGATGGGGTCTCGTGCCTTCCTCGATGAGTCGGGCGATGCGGCAGGTGATGACCCTCGTCTTGCCCGATCCTGCGCCAGCGAACACGAGCATCGGCCCGCCCGGATGGTCCACCGCCTCGCGCTGGTCGGGATTGAGGCATTGGAGATCGGTGGTCGTGGTCATCCTTCTGAGTGCGCAGATCGCAGCCATGTGCGCCGGGGTGTAACCTGATTATGGACGCCTTTTGCCGCTCAGAACTCGATAAATCCTGGTGAAAAACGGAAGTGCCCGACGAGGCTTTCCAATCGATCTCATCCGCGATAGCAGCTTTTGCAATTAAAAAAAATGCTATTCTTCGTTCATGGATCAGTCCTCGATTGGGATGCGAGCTGTTGTCCTTGCAGCATTGTGCCTGGTCGCCCAGTGGTGTCGTTCCGCCGAGCTTATTGTACTCCCACGAGTTGGCGTAGATCCTCGTGCGGGCGCGGTTAGCCCCGTTGCGGTATCCGACGATGGCAATGTCGTTGTGGGAAGCTGCGAGCCAGCGCGTGGAGAACGCCAGGCTTTCATCTGGCGCAGGGGCATCGGCATGGAGATTTTTTCGGTGCCAGGGGGAAGCTCTGCGACCGCCATTTCGGCGGACGGCAAAGTGATTGTTGGAGAGGCAATGTTCTCACACAACGAACCACCCCACGCCTTTCGATGGGAAGATTCTACAGGCATCGAAGACCTTGGGACCCTGGGGGGAGATGGCCATGCACGTGCCATTTCCGCAGATGGTTCGATCATCTCCGGAGACGGAACCAATATTCAGGGCCATCGCCGCGTTTTTCGATGGACCAGACAACTTGGCATGGAAGATCTCGGCGGCATGGGGCAGAGCAGTAACATGACCTCCATGTCGGCCGATGGCCGGGTCATTGCCGGTTATAACTCTGCTGGGAATATCTTTCTTCCATGGTGGAGAACGGACTCCATGGGGTTCCGACACTTGCCAAGTGATTTCAAGACGGCCTTTGCTTATACTGTCTCTGGCGATGGCTCCCGGATATTCGGAAGATGTCCCGTGAACGGAGAGGCCAGATCCGGATATTGGGAGAATGGCGGCGAATTTCAGCCGCTGCCTGGCCTCGGGACAACCCCGAGCGACGTAAGCGATGACGGTAATACTATTGTTGGGAGCGTCCGCGCGGCGCCGGCTAGAGCGGTACGGTGGAAGCTGCCCGGGGGCGAACTCGAAGTCCTCGACGAGGTGTATCGGCATCTCTTGCCGAACGGGGGCCGTTTGCAAAATGCCAGGGGTGTATCTGCGGACGGGCGATTCATTGTTGGGTCTCTGACCAAGCCACGCTTTTCTTCTCGCGTGTCCGAGACCTACGGCTATATCCTGGACACCTCGGATTAAGTTCAGACTGCTCGGTCGCGCCTTGACACTTCGACCCTTGGCCAAAACCCAAACCTGAGATCGTGCAACGTGTCAACGGTTGGCGTCGGTGTGACGCCCGGCGCGAATCAAGCGTCATAATCACAGTAGAACACCCCCGGCCAAGGTTGGGGATGAAGGAAGGATTTCGCAACATGAAGCGAGCAATTGGAATCTTGATCGGGCTGGCAGTCGCGGCGGCAGCGCCAGCGCAGGCCCCGTTCACCATCGTCAGGCCCGCCGACGGGTCCAGGGTCCGGGAGAAGGTCAAAGTTCAGATCCCGAAGAACAGTGTTCCGAACGGCGGCTACATCGGCATTTTCGTGGGCGGCAAGTTCGTTGAGGCCCTCATCCCCAACGCAAGGGGCAACTTTTACGAGTACACCCTCGACACCAAGGGCCGCAGCATCCCTGACGGCAACCTGAAGATCGAGGCCGTTCTTTACATGGACTCCGAGGCCTCGGCGCCCAAGATTCTCGACCGCTCCTCGGTGAACGTCAGGGTCCAGAATTCGGCAAGCATCAAGGTCCCCGCTTCGGGCATGCTGCTCCGTTATGGCATGCAGACTGGCCAGGAACTTGTATACAAGGAGATCAGTCGCACGTCGACCTCCATCCTGAGCGATGCGGACGTCCGCAATCCTTCCAGCCGTACACAAGAGCTTCCGCTCGACTATGCGGTCACCCGGCTTCTGTACAGCGTGGACAACAAATACGCAAACGGCGACCTCCTGCTCCGCATGCAGGCGATCCCCCCGCGTGGCAAGAATTACCTTTACTACAATGCGGTTCTCGAAGGCGAATCTCCCGAGCAAAAGCTCTACATGGAAGAGGACCTGGGCTCGCTGTACATGAGGATCAATAACAGAGGAAGCGAAGTATTCACCTCGTTTCCCACTTACTATCCGATCGAGGGCAGCCCGGCATCGGATTCCTTCCAGCTGTACGTGATCCGGCCACTTCCGACCTTGCCCGACAAGCGCGTGAAGCCCGGCGACACATGGAAGGGCTGGTTCCAGTTCCCGTCTTTGCCCGATATGCTGCGCGAGGCTTCAACGGTCATTCGGCCGCTTGAGGCTCGCGGCGAATTCCTGGGAGTCGAATGGGAGATGGGTCGGCCTTGCGCGAAGATCCGAAAAGTGATCACCGCGTCCAGCCGCAACTTCGCGGGTATGCGCTTCGCCTCCGACAGCAAGGGCGCGGACGAGCGTGTGCAGTTCGAAGAGATCAGCTGGTTCGCCCTCGACAAGAAGATTCTGATCAAGTCGGTTCTTAATCTGACAATCGACCGGAAGGTTCCGCAGCAGCAGCAGGCTCAAGGCGGCGCAGGCGCCCCGGGGGCACCAGGATCCGGTGGACCTAGCATCGGCGGCGCGAACAGTGGCGGCGGCGGAGGCGCGGG
>JBASWW010000007.1:0-3841 GCA_049276675.1 Fimbriimonadaceae bacterium | reverse complement strand
TCTTCGCGGTTCGGATGCGAAGTCGGATTTGCTTAAGGGTTGCCATTAGGCCTTGACAGCCTCTTTGAGGGCGTCTTCCACGTTGGCCTTGCCGGTATCGTATTGCGCCTTTGCCTTGGCGCCGGTGCTCTTGAAGTCCTCAAGGTATTCGGTGGTCGCCTTCTTGAGAGTTTCCTCGATGTCGGAAGTGATTTCGCGCTTGGACCGGATGCTTTCAATGACATCCGGGTAGTTGGCCTTGACATGGGCGAGCAGGCCTATCTCAAACGCCTTCACCTGGTCGTTCTCAATCTCGTCCAGGATGCCCTGCGTGCCCGCGTTGATGACCACGATCTGGTCCACGACGTCGTACGGCGAGGCAAGATCCTGCTTGAGAAGCTCCGTCAACCTTTGGCCGCGCCGAAGCTGCCGCTGCGTGGCCATATCGAGATCGGAAGCGAACTGACTAAAGGCCTGGACCTCGCGGAACTGTGCCATTTCGAGCTTGAGCTTTCCAGCAACCTGCTTCATTGCCTTGATCTGCGCGTTGCCACCGACGCGGCTAACCGAGATACCCACGTTGATCGCGGGGCGAACACCGGCAAAGAACAGGTCGGGCTCGAGGTAGATCTGACCGTCCGTAATCGAGATGACGTTTGTGGGAATGTAGGCGGACACGTCTCCTGCCTGCGTTTCGATAATCGGCAGGGCAGTCAACGAGCCACCGCCAAGTTCGTCAGAAAGCTTCGCAGCGCGCTCCAAGAGGCGGCTGTGGAGGTAGAAAACATCGCCGGGATAGGCTTCGCGACCTGGGGGTCTTCTGAGCAGGAGTGAAAGCGCGCGGTAGGCCTGGGCGTGTTTTGACAGGTCATCGTAAATGACCAGTGCATGCTGCCCGTTGTCGCGGAAGAACTCGCCGATCGATGCGCCTGCAAACGGAGCCAGATACTGCATCGCGTTCGCATCGGCAGCGCTGGCCGCGACAACCGTGGTGTACTCCATGGCTCCGTAAGCTTTAAGCGTATCAACTACGCGGGCGACGTTCGACATCTTCTGCCCGATCGCAACGTAGATGCAGAACACCGGGCTCTGCCCCGCCTCATGCGTACCCTTTTGATTGATGATCGTATCGATGCAGACGGCCGTCTTTCCGGTCTGGCGGTCGCCGATGACGAGCTCGCGCTGGCCACGGCCGACAGGGATCATGGAGTCTATGGCCTTGATGCCGGTCTGCAGCGGCTCCTTAACGGGTTGTCGGTGAACAACACCGGGCGCATTGACCTCGATGCGCTTGAATTCGTCACTAGCGATCGGTCCGCCGCCATCTATCGGCTGCCCTAGCGCATTAACAACTCGGCCCAGCATGCCCCTTCCGACGGGAAGCTCGATGATGCGGCCGGTCTCCTTGACCGGGTCGCCTTCCTTGATTAGGGTGTCGTCGCCGATAAGCACGGCGCCGATGCTGTCCTCTTCGAGGTTGAGCGCTAACCCCATGACGCCTCCGGGGAACTCGAGGAGCTCTCCCATTTGGCAGTCCGGGAGGCCGTAGACTCGGGCGATTCCGTCGCCCACTTGGATGACGGTGCCGACGTGCTCGACGTCTACTTTGCGTTCAAACTTCTGGAGCTCTTGCTCGAGGATTGATGTGATTTCTTCTGGTCGAATGGCCATGGTGTGTATATCTTCTTCTAGGTTTGCTTCAACAAATCGTATCGGAGTGAATCGCGCAGGCGCGAGAGGCCGCCCCGGATGCTGCCGTCGAGGACGTAGTTTCCATAGGCGACGCGAATGCCGCCGATCAGCTTGGGATCGATGCGATACTCCGCTTCGACCTTCTTGCCCGTGCTGGTTTGCAGCTTCTCTTCCAGCAGCTTGCGCTGATCCGGCTCGAGGGCTTCGGCGGTGGTAACCACCGTGTAGACGACCGCTCCAAACTCACGCCTGAGAATGGCGAACTCGTCGCGAATCGACTCGATTTCGGTTTCGCGCCTCTTGATCAGAATCAGCCGTATTGCCTGCAAGGTCACTGCCGTGACCCGGTCCGAGAACAGCTTGCATGTGATCTGGATTTTCTCTTCGCGCCCGAATTCGGGGCTGAGGAGGAAATGACGGAACCGGCTGTCGTTCTGCAATATGCCGACAATCGCATCGAGATCGGACTCGACGCTGTCGACCATTTCGAGCTTCAACGCCGTAGCGAAAAGGGCCCGCGCATATCGCTTGGCGACGCGGTGGTCGGCCACTAGGTGGGCACCTCGACTTTGTCGATAAAGTCCTTGACGAGCCGGCGATTCTTTTCGCTGTCGACATTCTCTCCGAGCACCTTCTCGGTTGCAGAGAGGGTCAGATCGACCACGGCGAGGCGAAGCTCCGCCATGACGCGATATTTCTCCTGCTCGATCTCCTGCTGCGCCTTCTTGACCATCTCATCTGCCTTCGAGGCGGCCTCAGCCATGAGATTTTGCCGCAAGGCTTGCGCCTCGCGAATCTGCGACTGTATCTGTTCACGTGCTGAGGCTTCCGTTTCTGCAAGCCTTCGCTCATAGTCAGACCGTAGGCCGGTCATCTCTGCTCGCAGTTCCTCCGCCTCCACAAATGTCCGTTCCAGCTCCGCTGTTCGGCCATGGATGGCTTCGCTGAGGGGCTTAAAATAGAACATGTTAAGCAGGGGGAACAGCACGATGAACATGCCGATCATCGACACCGTCTTGCCCAGGTCGAGCGGGATACCCTGCTCGACGAGCTTCTCCTGGAAATCGATCTTGACTTCCTTGGAGATATAGAAGCCGGCGACCGCGAGCCCGAGCCCAAAAATGAGCACGAGCAGGGTCTTCGCTGCCGATCCGTTTTGTTGTCTACTCATCGATTCTCATAGTTGCCCGCCCAAGCGGGCGCCAAGTCACTTGTTGAATGTCGCGGGGGCGAGGAACAGGGTGAGCAGGAACGTAAGCTCGACGAACGCAAAGGCGATCAGCATGACCGTCTGAAGCTTTCCAAGGGCTTCCGGCTGCCGCGCCATTCCCGTCATCGCTCCGTATCCGATCAGGCCAAAGCCAATCCCGGCGCCAAGAACTGCGAGTCCAAGTCCAATCATCATCATGGTGTGTATCTATCCTCCTGATATGCGGCTTTCAAAAGATGTTAGTGTGCGGCTGCGGGCTCCCCGTGATCGTTAGCGTGGTCATGTTGGGTCACCAGCGAAATGTACACGCAGGTCAGAAGCGTGAATACAAGCGCCTGGACGACGACGGTGAGGAGTTTGATGACGAGGAGCCCGCCGCCGAGTGGAAAATACGCCGGCTCTCCGATTTTGTTAAGGGCCTCGACCGCCGCGTGGCCGCCGTACATATTGCCGTACAGCCGTAGGCTCAGCGAGATGTTCTTCATCAGCTCGCTGATGATCTCAACGACAAATATCAAGGGCGTGATGAGCAACAGCAAACCCGCCAACTTCGGCCCTGAGAAGTGAGCGATATGCTTAAAAAAGCCGACGAACCAAGCGCTCAGGACGTCCTTGCCCTTGGCTCGCAGGATGTCGGCGTGGCCCTTGATTCCTTCGTATTGTACATAACCGACTGAGATAAGCGCCATCGCAAGATTAAAGCTAAGATCGGCCGTCGGCGAGCTTGGGAAGAACAGGGCGACCGTGTTCCCGACAAAGATGACGAGCCAAAACGAGCCAATGAGAGGGATGTATTTTCGACCATGGGGCCCGATGATGCCCACGCACATGTTCTCGATGAACAGATACATCTGTTCGGCTGCCTGCGTGAACGGATTCCTGAATACGCGCTCGCCAAGCCCTCTCTTTACGAGAACTATCAACAATGCTATGAGAGCCAACACCAGGCCAACATAAAAA
>JBASWW010000006.1:0-10315 GCA_049276675.1 Fimbriimonadaceae bacterium | reverse complement strand
CTCCCCCTTCCCCCTCTCCCCCGGGGCGGGAGAGGGGGTTTCGTAGTCAACATAGATTTTCTCGTCCCCCTCGCCGAACCACATGGGAGATCGCGACCGGACCGCCAGCACGGCGCCGACGAAGTGCCCTTTCCCTTTCGTTTCGAGCAGGGTGTAGTCCTTGCCCTTCTGGACCGGATATTCCTGATTGTATTGGGCATAGAAGTAGGGCGTGTCGCGTGGCAGCGAGTCGAGCTTGATCCAGTCAATGTTGTAATACAGCAGGTTGATCGGCTTCGCGCTCTGGTTGACGATCTCGATCCGCGCCGACTTGCGGAAGGGCATCCGCCAGAACGAGTTGTAGCTGTCCGCATCTTCGACGACGATCGGAATGCTGATCACCTGGCTGCGCTTGCCGAAGCTGTTGGCGAAGAAATCTCCGACCGGCGCCTCGACCGCGGGCTTCCTGTTGCCGTCCCAGTAAATGCGCAGCAGCATCTCCTGGTGATTGGCGCTACCCTGCTGGGCCCAGTCCTGCGGCTCGGGGCCGAGGAAGGTCAGCCAGATATGGGTGATGACACCCGGCCCCTGGCGGTCCATGAGCACATGGGTTGCGCCGGGGGCGACGCGGAAGTTGTCCCGGTTGCTTCGCTCGAGCAGGTCGCCCGTAAACGGGGCATCCTTGTCGTAGTTGCCATCCTTGCCCATGCGGAATGAGCTGGTTTCCCGCATGCTCTTTCCCGCTTGGGGCTTGGCCAGGTCTCCGAGGCTCGTGCCTTGGCTCGTGATGAGGAGGAGAAGTACCGCCTGTAGCATGCTGCTATCTTAGCCCGCGCATAGCAGAACATGGCGTGAGCCTGTCCAGGTATGGGCCTGGCTAGGATTTGTTCCGAATATGGAGCAGATCGCCGTCTTGGATGACGTAGTCCTTGCCCTGGAGAGTCATTTTCCCTGCCTTTTCCGCCGCTTCCAGGGAGCCGTGGGAGGCATAGTCGTCGTAATGCGTGATCTCAGCGCGGATGAACCCGCGGGCGATGTCACTATGGATCGAGTCCGCAGCCTTCAACGCCGATGAGCCTCGGCGCAGTGGCCATGCCCTCGTCTCGTTCTCCCCGGCCGTAAAAAAGGTGATCAGTCCCAGGCCATCGTAAACCGCGCGAATTACCTTGGCGCTCGCGGGCTCGGTTAAGCCCAGGGAGGTAAGGAACTCGGGCTGGTCGGCTGCGTCGAGCTGGCCCACCTCTTCTTCGAGCGTTGCACAGACGGTGAAGGCGGGCGTCCCGATATTGGCGAGGGAGTCGATCCGGATCTGGATGGGAGCGGGCACTTGCGAGGCATCCGATTCGCCGACATTGAACGCAACCACCATTTGCTTCGCGCTGAGGAACTGATAGTTCCGCGCCACGGTCTGTGCATCCTCATCGAGCTCCAATGCCCGAATCGGCTTGCCCTCTTCGAGTGGGCTCTTCAGCCTCTCGAAGACGGTCTTTTCGATGTAGTCGGGCGAGCCGGGATTGCGCGCGGTCAGTGACTTTGCGAGCCGCTCCAGCCGGTTTTCGACCATCTGGAGGTCGGCAAGGATGAGCTCGACATCCACACTTTCCTGATCGCGTGGAGGATCGATGGTGGCATGGTAGTGGGCTGCCGGGGCATCGAAAGCTCGAACCACGTGGAGCAGAACGTCCATCTTGCGCGCGCCGTCGAGGAATCGCTGGGAAAACATCTTGCCCGTGCCCTGCGCGGGATCGAGGTCGTCGTGGAGCATGACGCTAGCCGGCGTGATCTTTTTGGGCTTCACCTGGGAGACGATTCGATCGAATCGCTCGTCGGGCACCGGAACCGAGGTCACGTCCCCCTTCGCCATGCCTAAAGCGGCCGCCCGGTAAAGCGTGCTCTTGCCGGATGAAGCAAAGCCGATGATGCCAACTTTCACGGGCCAGGCGTCTCCGGGCTCGCTTGCGGAGAGTTCGAGAACTCAACCTTGACCTTGCTCAAGTCCATTTGATAGTTGGGGAAAACCCAGAAAAGATAGACCGAGCCAAGCAGCAGCAGGAAGAGCAACCAAGGAAATCGGCGGCGACGACGGTAGCCCGCCTCTATCGGCCGTTCCTGCGCTTTCACTCTGAGAAGTATATCTGCCGAGAGACGAGAAACGAGGATAGGGAGACGGTCGTGCCTCCCGGTCTCCCCATCTCTTCGTTTCTTCGTTTCTCCGCTTCTCCCCTCTCCTTCTCCTCCCGCTCGCTCGTCCAATCCACCAATGGCTGCGCGCGAGCAAAGATCGATCCTTGCCTCGATAGGTGCGCCCCTGCTTGCCTTCTTCACCTTCGTAGGTGAGACCACGATGCTGGGCTGGGATGCGCTCACCCGGCTGTTCCGTCCCCCATTCGAAATCCGCGAGACGATCAGCCAAATGGCTTTCCTGGGCGTTGCGTCGGTCCCGATCGTTGCGCTCACCAGCTTTTTCTCAGGGGCGGTTCTGGCCCTTTACAGCTCGGAGTTCCTCGTCCGATACAACGCCACTCCATTCGTGGGAGCGACCATCGGACTGGCTGTAACGCGCGAGATCGCGCCGGTTCTTGCTGGGATCATGGTTGCGGCGAGGGGAGGCTCTGCGATGGCGGCCCAGATCGGCACGATGGCGGTGACCGAGCAGATCGACGCTCTGCGCATGCTTTCCGTGCATCCGACCAATTATCTCGTGATTCCGCGAGTGGTAGCCGGCGTCTTGATGCTCCCCGTGCTCACCATGGTCGGCATTTATGCGGGCGTACTCGGTGGCCTGGTGGGGGCGATTGCAAATGGCGTGCCCGCGGGTGCATTCCTTCCCTCGATCCAGCAGTACGTCAAGCCGTGGGACATGCTCGGCGGAATGCTCAAAACGCCTATCTTCGGCCTCATCATCGCGATCGTGGCCTGCCAGCAGGGATTGAGAACCAGGGAAGGCGCTGTCGGAGTGGGTCGGGCGACGACGAATACGGTCGTGATCAGCATGGTGCTGATCTACATCGCCAACTACTTCCTCGCCGAGATCCTGTTCTGATCCGCAGGCGCTCACTTCGGGCGTAAACTTGGCGTAGTAGCCGACGTGCGTCCATGGCGGAAGAACTGACCCTGCAAATGGCATTGGCCCAACTCGAAGAGGCCGCTCCTGGAGCGCCTTTCCTTGCGCTGGGCCAGACCGTCTTTTGGGATGAGCCGATGAAGGGGGGCATTCTGCTCGCTTCGCAGCGGCTCGGATACAAGCGAGAGCTGGTCGCAGGAGTCCACGATACGGACTACTTCGCCAAGCTTCCGACAGGGCGCCGCCAGGCTGGCAAGTTCAAAGCTCTGCCTCACAACGACACCACGACGAAGGCCCTTTGGAGCGCGGCCGGCGAGTTCTCGGCCCTGTTCGGGTCTGAGACGGTGGTCACCCGGGATGTGCTCTACGCCGCAGGGCTCAAGATCGGCAAGATCACGCGGGAGAGACCCAATATCCTCGACGAGGCGACCGAGGCATGGGGCTGGCGCGGCATCGTCTCGCTCGAAGACAAGCAGCAAGTTGCTGCCGAGGTCCCGCTCAAAGTCTTGTTTCGTGAGCTTTATGCGACACTGGAGTGGGCGCTGGACCAGACCTTGGACTGTCTCACCGGCGAAGACCGCACGGCAGCCGAGGGACTTGCCCAACGGCTGCGGGCGCTCACCTGCGACGCGGGGGACCGCTCTTCGACGCTTGGCGAGCTCTTCAAATCCCTCATCGCCGATATCTACGACTTCTGCGCGAATAGACCCGTAGGTATCCATTCGACGAGCACCACCGAACTGCTCAAGTTCAACCGTGACACCGCTTTTCGACCGAGATTCTCTATCCTGCAAATGTTTATCGAGCTTGGCGACACCGCACGGGCGGCTTACGACGAAGCGATCAAGGGATCTGAGATTTATCCTCTCGCCCGGTTCGGCTCGGGCGCAATCCCCTTCGATCTCGTCATCCCCGGCCAGGGCCGTGGCACGATACGGCTGGCTCCCAAGGGGATCGTGATCATGACCCCGCAGCCGCATTTTATCACTCTCAAGAACCCGGTTGCCAATGCCTCGGAGCTAGCGGAGGCGATCGAATCCAAGCTCGGCAAGGACTGCGTGCTGGTCGGCAAGGCGGTGACCCTGATCGGAATGCTCGCCTCGGAGTTCGTTTTTATCTTCCACGAAGGCGCGAGCCCGTATGTCAAATACAGCCGCAAGCTGCACGACCTCCTTCAGGGATTGGGTGGCGACCTGCGGCTCCATCCTTTGCTGCGGGTCAAATACAGTCCCTGGGACGAGTTGGACACCTGCTGCGCGTGGCTGAAGCTGCCGGAGCCCTTCCGCCAGGCGTTCGGCGCGGACGACATTTGCGCGCCAAGCTTTGCTGCGAGATGGCGGCAGGTCGCCGCTGAGCAGAACGCATTGCTGGCGCGCCTCGGGGAGCTTCGCAGGCCGATCGACCTCATTCGGCATCTTGCCCAGACCGTGGGAGGATCATGGGCCGCTCTTGCCGAAGAATATGAGCGCCATCACGATGCTTTGGAGACGCTCAAGGATAAGGTCGCCGAATTGCGAGCACTAAGGTGCAAAGCGTACGACACGATGCGGGGCCTTAGGCGCGAGCGTGTCGGGGCGGAGAGGGCAAGTGGGGACCACTTCCGCGAACGCATTTTTGAGAAAGACCCCTCGCCGACAGATATCAAGCGCCGAGAGGAACTGACGGCCGCAGCGTCGCATGCGGCAGAGCAGCTCAGAGAAGCGAACCAGGCGATACGGGACCTCATGGGGCAGCAGAACGAGATCGCCCGCAGCCCGGAGATACTGGAGGTTCACGAAAGGCGGCGACAAATCGAAATCGAGGCCGAGCTGAAGCGGCTCTCAATGATCCGAACCGCGACGATCGCCGGTAAAGGGCTCATGCGGGCGAGCAACCGGCCCAGCGCCTGGTGGTTCCCGCTCGTCAGTCCAGACGGCCTTTGGTTTCGCTCGACGGTCGAGAACGCCGAGTATCGTCTGGAGCCGCTTTCGACGCCCCCTCTCCCGTTGCCGCGGCGAGAATCCCATAAGGAGGGATCGTCTCAGGGCGCGAGCAGTTGGAGAGGGGGTAGGGGGTGAGGGTCCCGTTCGCCAAGGTCGAATCCATCGGCAACGACTTCGTCCTTGTCGAGCCAGGTGAACTTCCCGATTCGTCTGATGAGGGTCTTCGTTTGCTTGCGATCCAGTTGTGCAGGCGGCGATTCGGCATTGGGGCTGACGGTCTGCTTCTGCTCTCCGAGCACCCAGCACCCAGCAGCCCATTCCCAAGGCTTCTCCTGCGTATGTTTAATCCTGACGGCACCGAGGATTTCTGCGGCAATGGGCTGCGTTGTGCGGCCGTGTACGCCCGGCACAAGGGTTGGGTCGAGTGCGAGTTCACGATTTCTCATGGCGGGAAGGAAATCCAGACAAGCCTCTTGCCGAATGGCTGCGTGCGGACCGGCCTCGGCAAAGCCTCGTTCAAGCCGCAGGACGTGCCGCTCGACGAATGCAGTGGCGAGCTCTACTTGGGAACTCTTGAGCTTCAGGACGCGGTTCTGACCGTGAGCTCCCTCACGACAGGCAGCACCCATACGGTCATCCTCTGCGACGAATTGCCGCCAGACAAGGAGTTCATCCGTCTCAGCCGGCAGCTGGAGCACCACCAGCTGTTCCCAGCGCGGACGAGTGTGATCTGGGCGGCGGAGAGCGTTGAGCGTGAAGCGCCCAGCGTCAAGGCCCCAGATCCCCCGTACCCTTTAAGCACTCTCAGAATCCGCATCTGGGAGCGGGGCGCGGGCGAAACCCTGGGGTGCGGGACAGGCAGCAGCGCGGCCGCCGTCGTCCACATGCGCCGCATTGGAAGGGGCGGAACGGTCGTGGTCGAAAATCCGGGAGGCCCCGTCCTCGTCTCGGCAGAGTCATGCGATGCCGCCATTTCGGTGGAGGGTCCCGCACGGATCGTTTACTTTGGCTCGGCCGCAGCTAGTTAACTTCGCGTTTCCACTCAAACTTGCCTCCGTCCTGGGTTTCGAGCTTGAGTATGTTTCCTGTAGAGCCTTCGACCCTCATTGATACCGGCGCGGGGCTGGTGCGCTTGGTGCCATCTGGGCGGGCGACAACCTGGTAGTCGAGACGGAGGCGATGGCCGTCGTAGAAGAAGGTGCCCTGCCCCACCCAATTCCCGGGGGCGGCGCAGGCGAATTCGAAGATGCCCTTTTTACTGAGCTTCACCTGGCAGTTTTCCGCGCCGGCGAGAGGCATTCGGCCCAGCCAGCGGCCTTCGAGGGTTCGGCCCGCGCAGCCAGCCAGGGCGGTCAAAGCAAGGACTCCCCACCCCCAACCCCCTCCCCACGAGTCCGGAATCCTTGGCTTCAGCCACAATCGAAGCATGCCGGTGAAGATACCTGTGGGTCTTGGGTGTTGGGGTGGGAATGTCGGCGACTGAGATCTATGGCTCGCTAAGCTTGCCGCCAGCGCCCGCAGATCGGCCCTATGTTTTCATCAATATGGTCACGACGATCGACGGCAAGACGATTAGCGGCGAACGGGATGAGGCGGTCATGGACCTGGGCTCTGCGCTCGACCATGAGCTGATGCGGCGGATCGAGGGCGCGGCGGACGCGATCATGGTTGGAGCGGGTTCCTTGCGCGCGACTAAGGGGCTCTGGTATCCGAAAGACAAGATTAGGATCGTGGTTACCAACTCGGGCAAGCTCGACTTTAAGTCGCGTTTTTTTTCTGATGCGCCGGAGAAGGCGTTTGTTGCGGGTTCTGCAGATATGGTCAGACGGGTCGGACAGGGTGGACCGGGCCGACTTCTAGCAGCGGGAGATACAGAATTTGATCCTCGCGAGCTTCTCCGCCAGCTTCGACATGACCTGAGAATCAAGCGCCTTCTCATCGAAGGCGGAAGCGAATTGAATGCCACCTTCCTTTCGGCGGACCTGGTGGACGAGCTCTTTTTGACCTTGGCGCCCAAAATCAAGCTTGGCAGGGGGCTGCCGACCTACGCAGGCGGAGAGCCGCTGCCCAGAGAGCGTATGCAAGAGTATCGCCTCATCGAACAACACTACGTGGGCGATGAGGTTTTCCTGAGATATCGCCGCCTGCCGGCTTCCGCAGGGTGACAAAGACTTGATAGCCACCGATTCAAACGAGCGAGACGGACAGCCCGCTATCCATACTCACCCGAGAAGGGGGGCGGGCCCTCTCACCCCGCTAACCTACCTCGTCCGCAATCTGGGCAAGACGCTGCCACTGATCGGCGTGATCGTTCTCGCCGTGCTGCTCATCTCCGGCATTATCTCGCTCATCAATTCGATCCCCCTTTCCATCCGCACGATCTACAGCTATTCGAAGTACATGGTCGCCGTAACTCCGAGGGGCGATCCCGAGAAGGTGCAAATGCTGATCGACAAGATCAAGCAGGATTCGCCGGTGCCGATCGAGAGGCTCACCTTGGCGAGGGGCACTGGCACCCAGGTGCAAAGCCTGGTCGGCAAGTGGCAGTTCGTGGTGTTCGGGATCCAGCCGGAAGACATGAGTTACATGCTCGCCCGCTTAGGGTCGAAGGGTGTTGACGGCCGGTTGCCGATCGCCGGGAAGCCGGAGGTGGTTATCAGCGAGCCGGTGGCGCGAAACAAAGACCTGAAGATCGGAAGCATTCTATTGGGGCCGGAACTGCCGGAGAGCTACTCGCCGAACGAGGTCAAAGTCGTCGGGATCGCCCGCAGCAAAGAGTGGTTCATGCTGAGCGACTATGCCTACCAGAGCGAGTTTCATTTTCCAAAGGTCGATGCTGTACTCGCTTTCGCGAAGAATCTTAATGACCAAGGAGTCTTGGACAAATGGGCTTACGAGTCCTTCAAGGGCGAGCGGGCCCAGGTTTTCGCCTACTTCCGGCTGGAAGAAGAGACCTCCAAGATGTTTACGACCCTCTTCGTGATCTTGGATATCGTCATCGGCACACTGGTGCTCGTGATCACGGTGATGATGGGGATGCTGATGAACATCTTCCAATCGCAGCGACTCGTCGAGTTCGGGCTGCTGCAGGCGATCGGCTACACCAAGAGACAGCTCATCAGGCGAGTGGTGAGTGAAACGGTCGCCGTGCTGCTCTTCGGCTGGGCTGTTGGACTCGCTATTGGCTATGGCCTTCTGGAGCTCACGAAGTCCCTCTTGATGGACCCCAAGGCCTACGCGCTCAGCACCTGGGACCCGGTCGCATTCAAATACACGCTGCCCGTGCCTATCGCGATATTGCTGGTGGCCAGTATGACGATCTACTTCAGATTCCGTAACTTCGACCCCGTCGCGGTGGTCGAGCGGAGGCTGGTTTGATCGAGGCCTGCTCGGTCTCGCTGGTCTACGACGACCATGGCAAGCCGGTCTATGCTTGCAAGGACGTCGATCTGGAGGTGCGTGAGGGCGAGTTTCTCGGCATTCTCGGCCCCTCCGGCTCCGGCAAGTCCTCGCTGCTCTATCTGCTGAGCGGGCTCAAGGTTCCGAGCGGAGGAGATGTGCGGTACCTGGGTCGGCGGATTGCCGACATGAACGATGAGGAGCGGGCGGGCCTGCGCCTGCGGGACTTTGGCTTCATCTTTCAACAGCCGTTCCTGCTGGGATATCTCACGGCGCTGGAGAATGTGCTTGTTTCCGGGGGTGGCCGCTCTCAGGCTGCGGACCTGCTCGATCTATTGGCCCTGAGCGACAAGGCCCATCGCCTGCCGCATGAGCTGAGCGGCGGGGAGCGGCAGCGGGTGTGCGTGGCGAGGGCGCTCTTGGGACAGCCGAAAGTGGTGTTTGCCGACGAGCCGACGGCAGCCCTCGATCATGCCAATGGCGTGCATGTGGTCAAGATGCTGAAGCGGAATCGCGGTACCGGCTCGCTGGTGATGGTCACCCATGACCCCACGATGCTCGAGGAGGCGGACCGCGTGATTCGCCTCGCAGACGGCATGGTGACCGAATAAAGATTCCGCCTAATCTCCAGGCAAGGGAATTCTGCGCTCGAACGCTGAGGTACCTTCAGCCGATGCGCTTCCTCACTGCCGCCGTCCTGCTCCTCGTGGCGGCGACGGTCAATGCCGATCGGCTCGTCACCATCCCCGTCGGCAAAAAGGTCTTGAATCGCACCTTTCGCATCGAAGGGTTGCTCGACCCCGCCGACTGGGGCCGGGGCAGATTTTCGCTAGCCGCCGGACTCACCCAAAACATCGACGCAGAGATTTACCGCGACCGCCTGAGCTCGGGACGCGACTTCACCTCGTTCGACGTCGCTTATAACCAGTCTGCCCCGATCACCGACCTGACTCCCGGAATCAGCGTGGGCCTTTTGGATGCCCTGAACGAAACCGAGCTGGGCCGCCGGGTGTTCGGAGCCATCACCTTTCGTGTCGGGCTTCAGGGCGATACGGTCAACGACGTGCCTTTGGAGGTCACGATTGGGGCGGCGACCAACGTCCGGCGTCCAATCTTCGTTGGCGTGCTGGTCCCTTTCAGCCCAACCTACCGCATACTGGCCGAGCACGACGGCGAGAGGATCACCGCCGGATTTGAGTTCCGGCCCGGGGCTGGCCTTGTGGCTCGGGCGCTGTTTCGTCGGGATCGGACGTTTGTGAGCTTGAGTCTGACCCACCGCTTCTAAGGTCCATGCCGTTGCGGCGGCACAGATCCAGAATTCGGCGACTGAGTTCTTGGGTAAAGGCTTCGCGGTTCTCTCTTTCGCTTGCTCCCTTCGCATACTCGGCATAGGTCAACGTCTCCCCGAACTCGACGACCACCCGGCCCCAACCAGGCTTGCTTTTCGCTTTCGGCCACTTTTGCTGGTTGCCGACAATCCCGACGGGGAGGACCGGCGCCCCCGTGCGGCTGGCGAGCATGGCGATGCCCTTATTGAAGGGAAGGATCGTGCGCCCGTCGCCCCGCGTGCCCTCCGGGAAAATCAGAACCGCATTCCCTTGCTCCAAGAGCTTGATTGCGGTTCGGATGGCTTCCGTATCGCCCTCGCCCCTCTGCACGGGAAACGATCCGAGACTCGCGATGAGCTTGCCGAAAACGCCTTTGAAAAACTCCCGTTTGGACATGAACGTGATCCGGCGAGGGATGCTGCACGCGATCACCGGCGGATCGAGGTTGCTCACATGGTTTGGGGCTATGACAAGCGGTCCGTTTCGGGGCACATTCTTCATCCCCTTCACGGTCAGCCCGCCCGTGCCCTTGAAAAAGAGCCACTTCACGATCGCGCGGACAAACCAATACCACGCGCGTCGCATAGCACTAAGTATAGAGTGCGGGAACTTGTTACCGCTTT
>JBASWW010000005.1:0-24716 GCA_049276675.1 Fimbriimonadaceae bacterium | reverse complement strand
CCCCTAGGATCGCCTCCTCATTGTATCTCGATTGCGTGAGCGATCTCTTCTTGAACCGCGCGGGGGTCATGCCGCCCAGCCCGAGATGGAGCCGCTGGTTGTAGTGCTCCTGGAAGCGATCTAGGGCGGACTGAAGCTCAGAGCCGCAGGTGAAGATTTCGCAGGAGAGCAGTTAGTCGGAGCTTTCCGAAAAAGCTCTCGATGTATCCGTTCTGCCAAGGCTTGCCCGGCTGAATGAACCAGCTCGCTTTTCGACATACCCGCGAATCGCCGCCGCCACTCATAGATCGTCTGAACTCCCACCCCGTGGGCACGCCCCACAGCCGCGATCGTGGCGCCCGCTTCGATCTCCTTCAAAACCTTCAGGATTTGTTCCTGGCTGTATCTTCTTCCGCTCATATCCCGTCATCCATTTTGGGAGGGACGAATCCTACGATTCAACAGTGGTTCGTTTTTGGGGGAACCGGTCACCGGTGGCGACGATGTGGCGGCCACCTTTGACCCCCTCGGGGCCGAAGTCGGCCATCCGTTATAGGCTCCCATTGTACGTGAATACCTGGTTGACAAAACCCTCTCTCAAAACCCTAAGAATGTGTCAACCGAAAACACTGCATACCTCCCCTATTGGGAAATCGAGAAGCTAGAACACAAGGAATGGCTTGACAGCCTCTTCACCAAGCTCGGCGACCAGCCTGCCCAGCCCCAGGACTTCCTCATTGAGGGTCTCCTCCCTCGTGGCTATCTCGCGATCCTCGCCGGAGAGCCCAAGTCCGGCAAATCCTGCCTTGCCACGGGCATCGCCCTCGCAGTCGCGACCGGAACGCCGTTCGTCCAAATGCCGACCAAGCAAGCTCCGGTCCTCTGGCTTAGCCTCGAAGAAAGCCCAGCTGAAAGAGCCCAGCATTTCCTTTGTCTTCCTGGAAGGACCCCTGCCAGCGCCGCCCAAATTGAGCATGGGGGAGGAACCCCCTCGCAACACTTCGAAGGGTGCCTTGTGAGCGCTTCCGAATCCCACCCGTCCGACAAGTCCGAGCACCTACCCGAGCAGCTCAGCATCTACACAACCCATGAAAGACTCCCAATAGACACCGATGAGGGCCTGGCCGCCCTCGCCATTTGGATAGAAAGAACCGGAGCCGGCCTGATCGTCGTTGATCCCCTCCATGCCGCTCATTCGGGTCGCTCGTTGAGGGACGGGTGGGCCGCAAGGAGAACCCTGATGAAGCTCAAGCGTTTCTGCGGCGATCGTAATATCGCCGCTCTGATTCTCCACGACCTGGGTGCCAAGGGCCCAATCCGTAAGGTTGCAGAGAGCTCCCAGCTGTCGTCGTGTGCCAGCCTCCTGATCCTAATGCGCACGGAGCGGGACAGAGGGGACCCAGACATTCGCTACATCGATCTTGAGTGTAGAGGGCGAGGCCCCTTTGCAAACCGCATTGTCGAGCTCGAAAGCCATGGACCCCTCCATTACATTCCGTATACAGAGCCGGAGGAGGACGACGAAGTCTCGGAAGCTCAGATCAAAGGCATCAAGAGCCTTATTGTCGCCCAGGTTCAAAAGGAAGAAATGACGGCCGACCGGATAAGCAAGGCGACCGGCCTCAATCTGTACAGCGTGCGCAATGCGATCACGGAACTTCTGGACAAGCAAGAGGGGATTCAGATTGTGGGAGCTTTCGAGGGACAGCGCATATACGGTCCGTTGCGCGACAAGGAGTAGACGGTACTTTTTCTGCGGAGAAATCCAAAATTGGAGGTGATTCTGGTGATTCTGGTGAGCGCCAAAAAGAAAAAAGCCCCGCCGGATGGCGGGGCCTTAAGCCGAAGATCAGACTGGCGGACTACTCGCGCGCATGGCCGAAGCTGGGCTCGAACGGGATCATTCCCAGACGAGTCGCGGCTCGGAAGGCCTGGACGCGGTTGTTCACTTGCAGCTTGTCATATATATTCGCAAGATGAAAGTCCACTGTTCGCTTCGAAACGTACAGAGCATCAGCCGCTTCCTTGCTGCTGTGCCCCTGAGCGATGAGACTGAGAACCTCGATCTCTCGCTTGGTCAACCTTACGGCTCGCTGCATAGCGTCCGATCTAGTTGTCATTGGCATTGGCATAACCCACCCCTCACTCAGAATTAACTAACCGCCTAACTTGCTTTTTCCACAGGGCGGCCCGTTTTTGAGATGGCATGGATTGAAAGGGTTAATAACCATAAAAGTGCCTGGGTAGGAAGCGCATCTCATGTTAGTCGCACCTGAAGGGCCCGATAGACGGGTCGCGGTGGTTGGAATATCCCGCGCCTGCAACGTGCCATCGACCTTGGCGCCGCGTACACCCAGTATTGATACCTGGATATGTGCAGATTTCGGTAGAGGATTCTGGTGCTTTCGACACAATTTGCTCCACGTACGCGAGATGTCACGTCGACGCAATACGGGCCGGGAGCGGCAAGCCATTTCCGGCTGCGTCCATTGAAGGTGGCCTCTCCCGCGACGGCTCAAGTGGACTTCTTGCGTAGACAGGCGTATTGACGATGGCACCTGGCAATTGTTCCGTGCCGCGTCTACAGCCGCCTTGCGCCTTCCACCGCCTCGCAAGACACGAACCGGCCGAGAAGCATAGTTTCATTAGTGTATGCGGCACTAACTTCGCTGACGAAGTTTGCGACTAGATCCACCTCCACCAGCGCTATGCATGCGCCGCCAAAGCCCGCCCCCGTCATGCGCGCTCCGATGCATCCGGAAGCCCGCTGGGCAGCCCCCGCCATTGCATCGAGCGCAGGACTGCTGACCTCGTAGTCGTCTCGGAGGGATTCGTGGCTGGCGCGCATCAGTCTGCCCAGTTCGTCGAAATTCCGGTCCCCAAGCGCCTGCTTAAAAGCGGAGCAGCGTCTGTTCTCGGTGACCACATGCCGGGCACGCCGAAAAACAACCGGATCCATGCTTGCCTCGTTGGTAATGAGGCCTGAGAAAGTGGCATCGCGGAGCAGTGCGACCCCGAGAGCCGTCGCAGCTGCCTCGCATTGGGTTCGTCGCTCGTTGTAGGCTGAATCTGTCAAAGCTCGTGGCTTGCCCGTGTCGCAAATGACCATCGTGGCCTCATTGGGGATAGGCGCGTATTCCAAGTGCAGGGAGCGGGTGTCGAGGAACATCGCGTGGCCGGATCTTCCCATTGCGCTCGCCATCTGATCCATGATCCCGCTGGCGACCCCGACAAAGCCGTTTTCACATTGCTGGCCCAGTTTCGCCAGTTCGACGTTTGAAAGTCCAAAGCCGCCCAGCTCGTTCCAGGCAACCGCAAAAGCGAGCTCCAGCGCGGCGCTGCTGCTGATGCCGGACCCGATCGGAACGTCGCTGAGAACAGCTGCCTTGAGGTTCGGAGGCCGGTGCCCCAGTTCGCGAAGGGCCCACGCGACTCCTGCAGGATATTTCGCCCAGCCCTCCACTTGCCCCGGCAGCACGTCCCTGGCGCCGAATATCTCCCCCTCTCCAAGCTGCTCGGAAAAGAGCGATGTCGGTCCAGACGTGAGCGAAGCCGCAATGAATAGCTGCCGATCAATCGCTGCGGGAAAGACGAACCCGCCGCTGTAATCAGTATGCTCTCCGATCAGATTGACCCTGCCCGGCGCGACCGCGAGGAGTTCCGGCACGGTGCCGAATCTCTCTCGAAACAAACTTGCGGCCCGCTCGCCCATCGCTAGTTCATACCTTAACCCGTGCGAATACGAGGAGTAATGGCCGGGCGTCGTGGAAAGCTCAAACCGGCGCCAACGAAGGTCCATCCCAGCCGCCCGGGCCTTCTTGAGCGCCGCTTTTTTCTTTAGCCGTTAAGCCGTTGGTGGTTACCTGCTGCAAGCCGCTTACGTCTGACGCATGGCGATCCGAGGCGGTACGCTTCCATGCATGCCCGACCCAAACGTGGAGCGCATCCAAGGCTGGCTGCGCGAACATGAGCAAGAATTGCTCGACGACACCGTCCGCATGCTTCGCATCCCGTCTATCGAGACCGAAGCGCAGCCCGGCGCACCCTTCGGACAGGCTAATCGCCACGCGCTCGATCTCGCGCTGGAGATAGGCGATCGTTGGGGCATGCGCACGAAAGACCTCGAAGGGCATATCGGCTACGCGGAGTTCGGCGAAGGCGAAAAACTCATCATTTCGCTTGGCCATCTCGACGTTGTCCCGGTCGGCCACGGATGGAAGCATGAGCCCTTCGGCGCCGAGATTGACGAAGGCTATATCTATGCTAGAGGCGCTGAAGACGACAAGGGCCCGACCATGGCCTCGTTCTATGCGGCGAGGGCCATCATGCAGTGCGTTCCTGATCTTGGCTGTCGAATCCGTCAAGTTTTCGGCTGCGACGAGGAGTCCGGCTTTGAGTGTGTGAAGCGATATATGCAAACCGAGGAAGCGCCAACTTTTGGCGTCGCCCCTGATTCGGGCTGGCCCCTCTACCATGCTGAAAAGGGAATCGCCAACCTCAAAGTGAGCCTCGGAATTGCCCCGAGCGAGCTCCAGATTCTGGAGATCGCTGGAGGCCAGCGGCCAAACATAGTCATCGACGCCTGCGAGGCGACGGTCAGGGTCGCGGATTCTGCACGCAAGCATGTTGATGTCAAGCTGTCAGACAGCTGGGACCGGAACATCGAGTGGTCGTGGGTGAGCGACGGCGTGCTGAGCATCAAGGCTCAGGGCAAGGCAGCGCACGGTTCAACGCCGTTCAATGGCGACTCGGCGGCGATCCGACTCTTCCGGTTCTTGGTCGAAATTTCGCCATTGAGCACCGAAGGCTACTACCGCGAACTCTTCGAGTCCAGCCACATCTCCGGGGCGGGACTCGGAATTCACGGGCGTGACGATGTCAGCCACGACCTGACCTGCAATCTGGGCATTGTGGGAAAGCAGAGCGACCGGATTTCCCTGCTCTACAACATTCGCTATCCGACCACCTGGAAAGGAGACATGCTCAGGGCACTATGCGAGGCATACCTAGCTTCGCTCGATGCCGACTGGAAGCTGGACTCGATGGACGATTCCCCATCCCTTTATTTCCCCTTGGAGCATCCGCTTGTGAAGACCATCTGTGAGGTGGTGAGGGAGGAAACCGGCGAGGACAAGCCGCCGGGCGTGATGGGCGGCGGCACCTATGCCCGCGCAATTCCCAACACGGTAAGCATCGGCACCGGATGGGAGGGCGACGGAAAAGCCCACGAAACGGACGAGAGGCTCAAGGTCGAGCATCTCTTCAAGATGTCGCGCATCTACGGGCACATCTTGTACCGCTTGGCAAAGCTATGAGGGATGCGAACTCATCCGCGTTGGAAGATGCGCGATGAGCGTACAATGAAGACATGCTGCTGCCCGCACTTTTCGCCGCCGCTTTCGTGCTCTCCCCTGGAGGCCATTCTATTTATGAATTCAAGATGAAGTCCATCGAGGGCAAAGAGATCGCGCTCGAAAAATACAAGGGCAAGGTGATGCTCATGGTGAATGTGGCGAGCAAGTGTGGCAACACTCCCCAATACGCCGGCCTCGAAAAGCTTTACAAGGACAACAAGGACAAAGGTCTCGTAGTGATGGGTTTCCCCGCAAACCAGTTTGGCGGACAGGAACCCGGCACCGATGAAGAGATCAAAGCCTTCTGCACCCAGACCTACGGAGTCACCTTCCCGATGTTCTCCAAGATCGTCGTCAAGGGCGAAGGAATCCACCCCCTATTCACTTTACTGACCAAGTCGGTCGAGCCCAAGAAAGAGGTCGAGTGGAATTTTACGAAGTTCCTCGTCGGCCGGGATGGGAAGGTGCTTGCGCGGTTCGATACTCGCGTTCAGCCGGACTCTGAGGAACTCCTTCAAGCGGTGAAGGCGGCTCTTGCCGCTAAGGCGCCTCTCAATCAAGATTGAAGAAGACCTTCGAGAACTTGCCCTTAACCTTGCGCGATTGGTCGTTTCGCATATTGACCACTCGCACGTCTTTGTATTCGATTCCAGCTAGAACCGAGCGGTGATTGGAATCGGCGCACTGTTCGCTGGGTGGCAGCATCGGCGGATCCAAGGCGAGTAATTGCCTGGTCCAACCTTCGCTATTCACGATGAATCTGCCTTCTACCCACTGGGTTTTTTCGATGATCTTGTGATCCATGGCCCGTTTGCCCGCAGGATCGCCGCGCTCGATGCACGCATAGACCGCCCGGGCCTCACCGGCCAGCGCGAAATCGACCATCTCGCCGCGAGGCAAGCCGTTGGCTGTGAAGTCGACAACCAAGTTGTAGTCCTGAAGTTTGGGGCTGACATAGGTGAAGTCCTGGCCAAAACCTATGACGGCTGCCGCGGTCGCGGCCAGCAATAGCGATTTTTTCATTGTCTCTCTCCTTATGCTTGTTTGACTCTCTTCACGCTGAACCGCGTTCCCAAAAAGGCACCTCCGGAACCAAGCGTGCTCCATCACTGTCGAAAATGAAGACAGGCAATCGGGAGAGATAAAAACAATGAATCGAAGTTCAGAAAACGGAAATGGCGGCATGGGAACCGCGCGTGCGTTTATGATGGGAATCGTTGCGGGCGTGGGCTGCGCGGTGGTTTATTCGCTTGGGCGGAATCGCAAACTCGGCGATAAAGTCGCGGACAGAATCGAAACCTTCGAAGGCAAGGCGATCGACCTTCGAGACCGGGTTACCGATGCGGTTAGCAGCGCAGGCCACGCTGTCGCCGAGCGAATAGGAAGCGCCGGGCAAGCGGTCGCGGATCGCTTTGGCACCCAGGAAACGGAGTTGGAGAGCGGAAGCAAGACCGGCGGGGCATCAAGCTCACGCGGGCGGAAAGCTGGCTAGGAAGCAAACGCTGACTTCCAGCAATTAACTTGGGTAGGCCCTGCTTCGGCAGGGCCTTTTCTTGGACTACAATAAGGTTGAAATGAACAAATTCGCACTTATTTGCTTACTCGGCATCGCCAGCGGCTTTTCTTTCGGACAGGACTGCTGCGACAAAGACAAAAAATCGGAAAAGAAGCAGCAGACCGTAAAGCCGCAGGAAGGCTGCGCGATGGAGAAGAGCGCGAAGACGGAAGACTGCGACATGGGCGCAAAGAAGGGCGCTGAAACGTGCTCGAGCGCCAAAACAGAGGCCGCCAAGTACAAGATCTATGTGGTCGGCGAAGGCTATCGGTTCTTTGGCTGCGAGGAAGATGCCGCGAAGACGTACATGAACCTGCTCGCCAGCACAAAGAAGTCGGGCACGATCCAGAAGGTCGTCCGAAAAGCAACCAGCTAACCGTAGGCGCCACACTACGGCTCAGTCTCTGGGGCAGGCGGCGAACATCAATTCCAGGTGATCGCCGAGCTTTTCCAGCACCTTGCCCCGGTGGCTGATCTGGTGTTTTTGCTCGGGGGTCAGCTCGGCCATTGTGCACCCGCGCTCCTTCAGAAAGAAAATGGGGTCGTAGCCGAATCCGTTCTTGCCCATGGGCTTGTAGGCTATCGAGCCTTCGCAGGTCTCCTCAAATGTTTGCGTCTGTTCGAACGGGTGGGAAAGGGCAACGGCGCATCGGAAGCGGGCGGTTCTGTGCCCGTTCGTCAAGCCATCCATCCGTTCCAAGATGAGCCGCATTTTCTCTTCGAAGGGCGTGTTCTCCCCATCGAAGCGGCGCGAGTAGAGGCCAGGATGCCCGTACAGCGCATCAATTTCGAGGCCCGCATCGTCGGCGAGACACCATTCGCGGGTGATCTGCGCCGCGTGGTCCGCCTTTAGAACGGCATTCTCGACGTAGCTGATGCCCGTCTCCTCCGGTTCTGGCACGTTGCGATATTCGTTTAGCGTAACGATTTCGAGGTCGGGAAATCGGGCGCCAAGGATGTCACTCATCTCCCGGCCCTTTTTCTGATTGTGCGTTGCGATAACCAGTCTTTGAAACATCGTCGTTGATGTCCCCCTAATCACAGATTTGACTCAAGGCCGTCGCGGCAAGGTTCCGCAGAATCCATGCCAAATCACTTTTAAATTTCGAGCGCGGTCTTTTGGGCCAAGATCAGCTCATCTATGCCGCCTTTTGCGAGTCGAAGCATTTTGCCAAGGGTTTCCGCAGAGAACGGCTCCTGCTCGGCGGTGCCCTGCACCTCGATAAACTTGCCCGATTCCGTCATAACCACGTTCATGTCCGTTCCCGCCGTGCTGTCCTCGTCGTAGTTCAGGTCGAGCACCTCTTCCCTGCGCACGATCCCCACGCTGATGGCGGCGATCGGCTCGGTCAGAAGGATCTCCCGGATCATGCGCTGCTTGACCATCCACCGCATCGCGTCATAGAGGGCGACGTAAGCGCCGGTGATCGCGGCGGTGCGAGTGCCTCCGTCGGCCTGGATCGCGTCGCAGTCTATCGTGATCGTGCGCTCGCCCAGCTGTTCGAGCTTGGCCACCGTCCGGATCGCTCGGCCGATCAGCCTTTGGATCTCCATCGAACGGCCGTTGGGCTTCATGAGGTCGCGTTGGTTGCGCTGGCGGCCCGAGCGCGGGAGCATCGAGTACTCGGCGGTCACCCAACCCTGCCCCTTGCCCTTGAGGAAGGGCGGCACCCGGTCCTCGACGGTGGCTGTGCAGAGCATGTGGGTATCGCCCATCTTGATCAGGCACGAGCCTTCGGCGAATTGAGAGAAGCCTCTTTCGAGGCTGAAGGGGCGAAGCTGGTCCGGCTTTCTGCCGTCTGGGCGCATGGGTGCAGTCTACCGGTGCAGGCAGGTCCGTTTGCCGCTTGCCAATACAATCACCAAGGGCCGCAATGCCTGTTTCATACCTGCACACGTCCTCGTGTGGAGGTGAGTCGCTCTGGGCCGAGGAATTTCTGAAGGACCAAGCCATCCTCGTATCCATAGAGCCCGGCTTCGTTCATCCATGAGCTGGACCATCGCCAATCCTCGGGTCTAGCGCAAAGGCCCCTCTTGACCGGATTGCGGTGGATATATCGAGTTGCCACTCCGAACTTCCACTCCTCCGCGATCGACCTGCTGCGGAAGCTGCGCTGCCAGAATGTCCGGTCGTTCAAGCCCCTCTGCTGATCAAACATGCGGCTCTCCGTGCTATTCAGCTGCGGCTTGATCTGCTTGGCAGGAGTATGCCTTGAGCCGTTTCATGTAGGTCGGCGCATCCATATTGGGTGGGAGGTGAAGGAGCAGGTGGATGTGTTCAGGCATCACCACAAAAGCGTGGAGGATGGCACCGTAAAGAGTCTTGGCCTCGAAAATGAGGCTCGCCATGGTTTCCGCTAGCTCTGGCCGAAGGAATATTGGCGCGAAGTCCAACGTGCTGGTGGTCGCGATGATCAAATCGTTTGGCTGCGCTCGGTTCTGCCAATGCTTCATTGTCGCTGCCTGGATTGTGGCTGATTATGGCCGCTCTGATAGAACCTCCACACGTGGGGAGGTACATAAAAATCCTCCGATGCCACCTCCACACGGGGACGTGTGAAGGTATTCAATTTTGTCGCCCTAGCCTCAGCCCGTGTCAGTTGGCCCTGCCGGTCGCATGGTTCGACGTGCGGGCCGAGGCAGACTGGTCCAAATAAATCACGATCATCCTTATACACGTAGCTGTTGTGATGATCGAAGGTCGGAAGGAGAAACAGGGCCGCCCGCTGCTGCTCAGGCGACCCTTTGAGGTGTCCGTTTCCCTGTTTGTGTAGAACCAGAAGGTGGTTCTATTGTTGCGTGCAGATATTTAGAAGGGATGGGCGTCAGGGATGTTCCCGGTAGTGAAAGTAAAAAAATCGCAGGGTTGGCCCAACCAAATCCTAAGCTCAAGTCACCCTTGCTCAGGCCGGCCGCCAAACTTCAGAAAAGGCGACCGGCTCGGATTCGGAATCGCACGAAGCATGAACAGGCGCACCGGGCTGTCAATCATCAGCTCCACCCGCTCATAGCCTTTGAGCACCTGGCCCGCGGCATCGGACGGAACCTTATAGCGCTTGCCAACCTGCCCCCATTGGCCCTTCGAATAGTATTCGCGGGCGATATAAACCTTCCTGCCCTTGTCCAGCGTATCCTTGATCTTGGCCCGAATGGACTCCTTGGCCAGGCCAAAATCGCTTCCAGCCCGTTTCAGCTCCATGTGCACGACGCTCACCTTGGTCCGCGCGAAATAAGGGATGTAAACCTCGAACTTTGCGGCTTCCCCCATCCCCGTGACCAGCATCAGGTCCTCCCGATCGGCAATCGCCCCGAGCTTCATGCTTGCGACTAGGTCGGGATTGTGCTCGACATTGCGCCTCCGCCAGAACGAAGCCGACGCATTGACGGTGAAGCTAGCAACCGCCCAAACCACCAATACCGCAGCGACCGCAAGTCGCCCCCACAGCGGTGCGCGCCAGGGCAAGATGGCTGCGAGCAGCAGGGTTGCCATCGAGACGGGAATCCAGAAGACCCAGTAGCCGGGGTCCCAGACCGTAAAGAAGGCGCCGTAGGGGATGATGAGCGCGAAGAGGGAAAGCGTTTTGCGCCAGCCCTCGCTTGGCCGGTCGCGCAAGACGTTGAGGACAACCACCGTAAGGGCAAGTCCGGCAAGAACGAAGGCGAGCGGAACCGCCA
This sequence comes from Fimbriimonadaceae bacterium, assembly GCA_049276675.1. GTDB lineage: Bacteria > Armatimonadota > Fimbriimonadia > Fimbriimonadales > Fimbriimonadaceae > DATLGQ01. The sequence goes on along the minus strand of JBASWW010000005.1, from coordinate 14,153 downwards.
TCGCGCGCATGTCGTGAAGCCACTGCGCCTGCCACCCCCGAATGCCGCCCTCGGAGGGCAATGGCGGAGCGGCGATGAAGGCTTGGGTGTAGGCATTGGGATTTCGCTCCATGAGGTTCGCAAAGAAATCCAGCTTCCACCAGCGGCCGTCCTGAGAATACGCAAGCGCCCAGTTCATGAACTGCCCAGTCTTTCCAGCGATTAGGGCGCCGAGGCCGTAGAGAATGGCGATACCGGCCATCGAAGCCGCGAAATAGGCGCAGGCCAGAAGCAGCTTTCGCTTCAGTGGCGCAATCGCCAGCAAGATGCTCACCGTGCAGAAGACGATAATCAATCCATGGCTCTGATGCAGTCCGACGGCTAGCGCGGTTGCCAAAGCGCAAGCGAGAACCTGGCGGAGGTTCAGGTTGTCTATAGCTCCCCACGCGAATCCGATCGCGACCGTCAGCATAAACATGGCGGGCGCGTTCACCCTACCGTCCGTCGCAATTGCCCAAAACCCAAAGCTCACGCCCAGGCATAGGGCAGCTGTGAACTCCACCACGGGCCAAGAATTGGACCTAACGGGCAGGCCCCGAACCCGGAATCCGCGGGTCAAGAGAAGTCTATAGAAGATCGCAACCAGCAATGCGGCGACTAGCGAGTTCATGATCTGCAGCGCCTGCAAGCTGCTGACCTGGATGCCGACCAGATCGAGCGCGGACCAGAACACGTATCCGAGCCCATTGAACAGCAAGTGATGCGGATGAATAAGGTGATCGGCCTTCGGAGCCTCGCTGAACTGCCTGATACGCGTGGCGTAGGCGACCGAGTCAAACGTGTACCAGCGGGTGTGGGTGCTGAGGTAAAGGATGCTGAATCCGGCAAAGAGGCAAATGGGTAGGAGCCAACGGGCAACCCAGGTTCCGGAATGAAAGGCGATTTGAGGCGCCTGGATTTCGGCCTGTGGCTCCTCGATCACAAGGGCGAGTATAGCCCTAGCGGACGAAATGGATCAGGGGATCGTCAAGCTTATCCAGCAACATGAGCGCGACAACCGGCATCGGCCGATCCTTGGCGACTTCGCGCGCTTCGTCAAAACTGATCTCCATGCACTTCATCCCGCTCAAATCAATCCATTCAGCAAAGCGAAATGCTCCTGCTTCCGTGCTGAAGCAGGCAAGTCCATGGACGCCCTGGTGGCAATAACATCCATATTTTCCGCTGTGCGGGTGGAAGAGCAGGTAGAGCGTATCGGGAAAGGTCTCTTCGAGTCCCAAGAGCGGTCGTGTGAGGACTTGTTCCATAAGCGTTGGACGGTTTCGCGTTGGGGTGCTGACTGTCGTAAGATTCTTTGACAGCCACGGGACGATTCAAAGTCCCCATCCCCCTTTTGTTATCGGTGTGACGGGATGGAATCCGAAGTTTGTTCGGGCCACAGACCGTGTGGATTACTAGGTTTTTTTACGGGGTCTCGCCCTGGGTCTGGCTTGGGTGCGGGCGGTAAACTCGGAGTTGCCTGCGCGGCTGTAGCTCAGTGGATAGAGCACCAGTCTTCGGAACTGGGTGTCGGGGGTTCGAATCCCTTCAGCCGCGCCAATTTTGCTCTTAAGCCCTCTTATCTGGGATCCAGAGTCGCCGCACTTTTGCCACGGCTTTCAGGTGCGGATGGTTTACGAGCACCAGGGGCTGCCGAAGGATTCATATCAATGCGGCTCGCCACCCAGATGCCCGATCGTGGCGCCTCTTCAAAGAGGTTGGCGTCAGGAAGCGGCTGGACCGCGACAGCGATCGTGCATACAGCTGCGACGACCCCCCCAACGAAAGCGCAAATTAATCTCCACGAGCTCTGCATCGATTCTCCTTCCTCCGAGAGGTTCTAGAATGGTTAGACAGAGGTCGCCAGCGCAAGTTCTGTCCCCACATTCAATTACTCCGCGCAAAGGCAGGTAATCGCGCTTGTGCGCCGATGGAGACGAGCGGGTAAGCGAACGAGGCTTACCCGCTCACAGCCTCAGTTGCGAATCGCCGTGCCGCGCGGAGTCGCTGGGGCGACCTCCACATACACGCTCGAAGGGACGATCAGGAAGATGTTGTCTCCGATCTCCTCCCACGTTCCCTCTTGCGCGAAGTTCACGCCGCACATAAAGTCGACGATTTTCTGCCGCATGGCAGGGTCGGTGCCGCTAAGGTTGATGATCTGCTGTTCGCCGGTCTTGAGACCTTGCGCGGCGGCGAGGGCGTCGTCGAACGAGACGATCTGCCGGCGCACGGTCACATGATATTTATATGCGGATCGCATTTGATAAGTTCGTTGTCCGGAAGGCGTCATGCCCTCCTCCTCCGCATCTTCGTCATTGCGTGAAAAGATGCCGGTAATACGGCTAAAAATGCCAGGCTTGTCCTGGAGTTCCAGTTCTTCCATGATCTGATTCCCTCCGATTGGGTTGGTTCTAGTTATTGGCTGCGCGCTCAAACGAGAGCGCCGATTTCACTTCGCCGTGCGTTGCTCCATCCTGGATTGCCACGCCGAAGCCGCTGCTCATCCCCATGCTGAGCCACGTTCCGCCGAACCTTCTCGTTTAGCTCGCGTAACCTTCGAAAAGAAGGGACGCGGATGCTTCGGATTTCGATTCAACGGCGTGAACTCAAATCGGAACAAGCCGTGGAGCTTATTGTACAACCAATATCAGCGGGTCCCGCCAACTATTCGTCGAAGTTCTCATCTTCCGATGGGGCGAAAAGGCTCTCTTGTTCGTGCGTTGAAGCCAGCTTGATCTTCAGCACTCTGGCGGCCTCGGTGGCGTCGAGCCGGGCTTGAGTGTCGCGGAAGATGTGGATCTGGCTTCGGTGCATATCCATCTCGGCTCGGAAACCCAGCTTCTCGACAGAGGCAATGACCTCGTCCGCCTCTTGCTGAGTGCCGAACATAACTTCAAAGTGCTCATAGCTCATGTTCTGATCCATGAGAATCGCAGCGAGCCTGTCCGGGCGGGAAATGAGCACAGGGGACTCGCTCATCGCTCGAATATCATCCGGATCGGATTGCATGGTGCAAAAAAGCTTGGCATCTGCGCTTTCTGAAATGCAATCTTGACAATCTTGTAAAGATTGGCTTATCCTGAGGCCATGAAGCGATTTGTAGCTGTCAACTTCATCACCTGCGAACCGCACTACCGCGAGCGATTCGAGTATCTTTTTGGCACTCGCGCGAAGGCAATCGACACCATGCCCGGATTTATTTCCATGCAGGTGCTCAAGCCGGACACCGAAAGCGATCCATATCTGATCGTGAGCCATTGGGAAGGCGAGGAGTTTTTCAAGGCATGGGTGGGCTCCCCGGAGTTTATCGAGGGCCACAAGCGGGGGTTCGAGGATATGAAGGAAGCCAAGGCGCAGGGTGAGACGGCGCCTTTGGCCTCGACCTTTCGAACCTACTCGGTGCTGACGGATTAAAGCCGCGATGTAGACTCGAAGCGAGGTGACATACGCAAGCGTTCAAAGACGTCTGACGGCTTTTACGCTTGACCTCCTGCTGCTTACATTGTTTCTTGGTGGTCTGCAGATTCTGTTCCAGGGATTCCTAGGATTCAGCATCGGTGACTTTTCGCGCAGCGGATGGCAGCTTGAGGGGATATCGCTGCTCACGGTTTCTCTGCCGATGTGGCTCTACTTCTACTCTTTTGAACGCAGCATTTGGCAGGCGACTCCGGGCAAGAAGCTCCTGCGAATGATCGTGACGGACGACGACGGCGGGAGACTGAAGCCGAAAAAGGCGCTGCTGCGAACGTTCGTGAAAATGTTCCCAATCGAGGGCGCACTGCTGACTTACTTCCTTCCCTCGCCGTGGTTCACTTCGGCGGGCAAGGGGGAATTTCGATTTGGCGCGATATTTGTCGTCGGGATGGGGTTTGTGTACCTGCTCATGACCACTTGGAATGACCAGCGGCAAAGCATGCACGATCTGATTGCCGAGACGATCGTTTTGGAGAAAGGGCGGGGAACGAGGATCGTTTGACAGCGGCCTGTTGAATAACTTGGGCCCGCGGTCGGAATTATCGGGACTCCGCAGGGCGATCAGTAATATGAGATCGCCGGCTTAGCTAGACCTTTTTCATTGTGTTGGCCGTGCCCTTGCTGTCGGTCACTACGACTTCGGTATCGCTGGTGAACTTGATGGTTGAGGTCTCGGCCTTGTTTAGCTGCCCTTCGAAGAACTTTTTGAATGCGGCTTGCTCTTCGGGCTTTGCTCCTTCGAGGGAGACGTCCTTCAGTGTGACAGTGAGCTTGTCGCCGTCCAGCTTGTAATCGGACATCATTTTAACTTTCTGAGCCGGGGTCATCGGATTTGAGGCTTCGATCACCATCGTGTTATCCGCGTTGAAGGTGATCGTGGCGGTGGCTCCGCTCATATTGCCCTGCCAGGCACCGACGAGCTTGTTGCCTCCACCGCATCCGGCGAGCGAGGCGATGAAGAACAGCGCCAATGGTCTGCCCCCTTCTTGAGGTCTGTTGTCAACAGTAGAGTTCCGCCTCCATTTTAGTCGAATGACATCTCTGCGAGTAACTCGCGGGAGTCAAATAGCCGAGCGAACTATGAGGTCGCTCCTCGTTGTAGAACCGCTGGAACAGCCTGAGCTTCACCTGAGCTTCAGCCAAATTGTGAAAGAGTTCGGCGTTTAGGAACTCGGCTCTCAGCCGCGAATTGAAGCTCTCGATCTTCCCGTTCATCCAGGGAGAGCCCGGCTTGATGTAGCGGCTCTCGGTTCCTGAAACGCGCAGCCAGACCGTCAGCGAATGCGCCACGAACTCAGGGCCGTTGTCGGAGCGCAGGTATTTGGGAGCGCCGCGCTCTTCGAAGAGCCGGCCGAGGATGCGGCGAACGCTCACGGCCCTGAGGCTGGTGTGAGCCTCTAGAGCCAGGCATTCCCGCGTGAACTCGTCCATGATCGCCAGCAACTTGAGCTTGGTTCCGTTGAGGCAGCTGTCGTAGCAGAAGTCGAGGCTCCAGAGCTCGTTCGGGCGAGTCGGAGAATTCGGCATGATGGAGCCGGTCCGCTTCTTCTTTCGCCGGGTCGGCTGGCTAAGGCGCAGCTCCCTCCAAAGACGATGCACCCGCTTGACGTTCAGCGGAGCGAACTCGTCCCTCAGAGCCGCCCACGCGCCGCGGTAGCCGAGCCCCGGCCTCGCCACCGCGTGCAGACGCTCTTTGAGGGCCTCGTTGCGGTCTGGAGCCGGCTGGTAGCGAAGGCTCGAGGCCGAGATCCCCATGACGAGCTGCGCCTTGCGCAGTGGCATTCCTTCGCGCTTCAAGAAATCCGCCCCCGCCCGACGTTCGGAGGCGGAAACCCATTTTTTCTTAGAAGCTTCCTGGTCGCGTCGATCTCCAGCGCTTGGTCCGCCACGATACCCTTGAGAGCCGCGTTCTCGGCCTCCAGCTCGCGCATGCGCCGCACGTCGCCGGTCTGCATGCCCGAGTATTTGCGGCGCCAGATATAGAATGTGTTGAGGTTCACCCCGTGCTTCTTGCACAGCTCTGCATGCGTCAACCCGCCAGCCTCGGCATCCTGCAGGATCCTCACGATCTGATCCTCGCTGAACTTTGATTTCTTCATTTTCAGTCTCCTCCAAAGGACGAAGACTCTACCGGTTCAGACGTTACTCATTTTGGGGGGCAGACCACCAATGCGCCGAATAGAAAGATTCGTTTCATGCTGAGACCAGTTTAGCAGGTTCGGAAGATGGGTCGCCGGGAATGGGGATCCAGCGGGTCTGACGAAGCTATGTATCGGGCGTGAAAACGACCTCGATCCCGTAGCATGGGACCTTCCAACACAGATTCTCCTCGTAGTATTCCTGCATCCAGCTACTAGAATTAAACAGGGCGGACCAGAGCTTTTTGCTGATGCGTCGTATTTTGAAGGGGGAGCCGAATTTAAGTCTGAGCTTGAGGATTCGGATCCGGGTCTCGGTGTAGTAATCCGGCACGGTTCTTTTCAATTGCTTGCTCTGGTCGACAAAGTAGTAGAAGGTATAGAGCCCGAAGAAGCGGCGATGAGTGTAGTCGCTGTAGTAGTAGGGGTTCGAGAAGTGTGGAACGAAGATGTGGCAGGTGCCGCCTGGTTTGAGGGTTCGGACTATGTCGCGCATCAGCCCCTCGAAGTTGTCGAGATGCTCCAACAGACTGCGGGAATGGATCTCGTCGACGCTTTGGCTTGGAAAGAAAGGTAGGCCCTGCTCGAGGTCGGCGACGATGTCCACGCCCGCAAGGTCCATCTTGTCGATGCCGATTCTTCCGGGCTGCGGCGCCTTTCCGCATCCAAGTTCGAGAATGACCTTGTCTCCGCTCTTAAGCCTTGCTTCGAGATCGATCTTTATGTTCGGGCCCATCATGGCGCTTCCCCCTCTCCATTGTCCGGATGGTTTGCGCCGGCAAATGGGGAGGGGGAAATCACAGGACGATCCTCTCACACACCGTGCCCGCACGCTCGTGCTTGGCAACCAGATCGAATGACCCTCGGCCCCGCACGACCCACTCGAAGACGGCGACATCGTCGGTTGCGTTGGCTTGCCAGCCGAAGCCGCCAGCCGTGACATGGTTCCATCCCACCAACTGCCCCGCCTCCTGCCGCAGCTTTCCGCCAATGAGCCAACGCGGCTCTTCGCTGCCGGTCGTGCTGAGAGGCTCGCCGTTTCGGGTGATTTCCGCGATTACACCCCGGCAGAGCTTGTTGTCGAGGGCGATCTTGGAGACGTTCGTCGGGAGCCAGCCGGTATTGTGGACGGCGAACCTGATCCGGTGCAACTCCTCGTCCTGCTGCCCGTGCTCAATGGAAGCCTGCTCAAGGGAACTGACCTTTTCGACGCGAAGCTCCCTCGATTCCAGTTTGGGAGAGGCCAGAGCCTGCCAAATTACCCAGTCGCTATGCGGCGCAATCTCCGCCTCGAGGAATTCGGGCGGAGGATTGCGGAACGCGTAGATGCTGTCCCAGCCGCCAAGCTCGACCTCCCCAAGCTGCGGATGGTCAAACGGATACCAGTCTATATATCCCTTGCCATTTAGCTTCTCATCGGACCACGTCATAAGCTGCACATCATGCTCAAACGGGTGATCCCGGAACCACTCGATGTATTTGTAATCTGTGATGCCGGCCTGTCTTTGAGGAGACCAGATTTCCGTGGTCCAGCAAAAGACGCCTCGGTGCTCGTACATCCAGTCGTCGAAGACGCCTGTAATGACCTCCTTGGGGTGGTAACGGAACTCGTGGTAATTGCTGATGGCGGGGTAGCCGGTGAGCTCTTTGCCCTTGTCGCCGATCTTTTGGAATGCCCAGAGGTCCTCGGCGGGAATCTCCTCGTCCGGCTTGCGCGAGGGGCTTCGAAGGTGCACGCCGCTGAAGGTGTGGAAGGTTACTCCGCCGCAGATATTGGGGCGCTTGACGATTGCGGATACGGAGGCGTGGATTTCCGGCTCGCTGGTTGGGAACGGACCTGCGCCGAACTGTTCGCCTTCGAGCCGCCAGGCGTTGGGGAAATTGCGATTGAGATCGAGTCCCTCTTTGATCCTGCGCGTGCGCATCGTCAGGCCATCGAAGTTGTGGAATAGGCCTTCGGGGAAAACCCGGTAGTAAGTGCCGCCTGTGTCGCCTGGCTCACGCCGCTCGAGGAGCCGGGGTTCTGAAGCGCTGATCTTCCACGGGCCGTTAGGGTCTTTGATGCGGATGTTGAGTATGCGGCCATCGCCATCGATGTCCTGGCGCTCCAGGCCATAGGGGTCCTCCTCTTCATAGGGATAGGGGCGGGTGGACGAGCGAATGATCCTTGGCGGGGTCTCGAGGGCCCACTCCGCGCCGTCCGGATTGAGCCGGGGTACCAGGTAGAAGGCGCGGGTGTCCATCGCGCGAGTGACCTGTTCGTCGTTGCCATAGCTTGTGCAGAGCTTGTTGATCAGATAGAGCACGGCGGTCGAGGCCGATACCTCGGAAGCGTGGATGTTTCCGTCGCACCAGAAGGCGGGCTTGTCCTGGGCACCGCCCTTGGCAAAGCGGGTCAGGGTGGCGAGCCAGATGTCCCTGCCCTCATGGGATTTTCCGATGGATTCGATCCGGCACAGATCAGGGTGCTCAGATTCAAATGCGCGTAGGAGAGCGGTCAGCTCGTCGTATCGGTAGTAGCGATTGAATGCGATCTCTGGCATCGACGGCAGGTTACCGCGCGACGCTCCCCGATTGGATACTGGCTTTTCAAACAGAGCTATCGGAGCTCAGCAACCTGTCGTATAATGTAGCTCACACATTGCTGCTTGGCCGAGCCCAGCATCCCGTTGAGGAGCCTAACCTATGATTCTCGAACTTTTGGCGGCCAGCGCCATCGCCCCCGCCGCCGCAGCCGTTGATTTGCTGCCGGATGAGATCATCTGGACCAAGTATATGTACAACGTCTACGTGGGCGTGACTAAGGATACAGAGCCTCCTGAGGGCAGGAAGGCCCTCCGCTTTCCAACATACACGGCCAACAAGGGCGACGGCCCGCTCGAACTTCGCGGCGGCGCGGTCAATGGCAACCTTCAAGAGGTTAATCAAAGAATCTACCGCTCGGATGGAAGCTGGTATGACCGCCTGGCAGGTTATTTCACCTATCATGATGTACACGACCACATCCATTTCGTCGATTGGACCCAGTTTCGGCTGAGGGAATACCTTCCCGGCGGGGGTGTGGGTCCGGTGATTCGCGAGGGAACCAAGACTAGCTTTTGCGTGGTCGAGACTACAGTCTATGACAACACCTTGGAGGGCCATCTCAACCCAGATTGGGGACCCTACGGTTGCAACCAACAAATTCAGGGCCAACGACCAGGATGGGCGGACGGCTATGATTCAGGCTTGCCGGGTCAATACATTGATATTGAGGGGGTTCCGGATGGCACGTATTGGCTCGAAGGCGAAGTCGATCCTTTAAACAACGTTGTTGAGAAAGACGAGACCAACAACGTGGACCGCGTGATGGTAAGCATTGGCGATCCACCGCCGGCTGTCCCTGATCGCTACGAGCAAAACGACTCGAAGGCGCAGGTGGATTTTCGCCAGGAAGGAGGCTTGAACAGTCCGAACTTAGGGCTTATCAATGCCCTCAAGGTCATTCCGGAACTTTCGATGGATGACACCCAGGATTGGTTCAAGTTTAGACTACATGGCGTAGGAGGACGAGGGGACTACATCCAGATAGAATCTCCTTATCAGTACGGCCAGAATCTTTGGATATACCTCTACAACAGCACTGGCGGATTAGTTCGGCTAGATAGGAATACAACGCCGATCAAGCAGATATCCCTGGAGAATATCGGGCCCGGCACCTTTTATCTAAAGATCGTGCCCGACACAGGCGCAAATCCCAACTACCTGCTTAAGATAGAGCCGGACGGCAACCTGCCTCCAGAACTGACCTTGACGAGCCCGCCGGCGGGCACGATGCTCCTCGAGCAGGCGGTCGAGCAAGTGCCGGTGAGGTGGCTGAGCATGGACCCCGAAGGCGACCCCAAGACGGTTTCCATTTTCATTGATCGTGAGCCGATCGCAGATGACAGCAACATTCCCGTCGGTGGCTACCAAGACCTTCCTGGGGGCGACCTCATGGCGAATGTGAACACTGCCACCATGGCTCTTGGGCCATGGTATATCATCGGGCGGGCTTCGGACGGCGGCGCTTTTGGCTACGCCATATCTCCGGGCTTATTCAAGCTTTACATGAAGGGAGATATCAACTACGACGGAAGGGTCACACTCTACGACTATCTCCGTGTCTTCAAATTCTTCTACTTAACCGGCAGGTTGCCCGCCGAATGGTCGGTCATTTGCGACATGGACCGAGATGGCGACTTCGACGCCCATGACCTGGAGGATATGCGAAACCTGCTCTAGACTGCGATCCTGTCCGGGTTGAGCCTTCCAAGCATGAAATAGAAGGTGGCGCCTTTGCCGACTTCGCCTTCTGCCCAAAGGTCTCCGGCATGGCGATCCATAACACGCTTGACGTTGGCCAGCCCGATCCCGGTGCCGGGATAATCGACGTCGCGGTGCAGCCTTTGAAACGGTTGAAAAATCTTTTCGATGTACTGCATATCGAACCCGATACCGTTGTCTCGCACATAGTAAACGGGCATGCCCTTTCGGCGGGTTTCGCCAACTCGCACGTTGAGGATTCTGCCCTCATGAGCGTATTTGCATGAATTCTCCATGAGGTTTCGGAGGGCAAGACGGATCAGCTCGACATCGCAGACAACGGTCATATTGGGCTCAATGTCGAATTCGATGGGGTAACCCCAATCGAGAGCCAGCAGCTCAGCCGCAATTCCCTCCGCCATAGCCGAGAGGCTGGCCTTTTCCAGATTCATCGCGGAGTGGCCAATCCGGGCGTGGTTGAGCAGATCATCGACCAGCTGGGCAAGACGGTTTGCCGAGACTCCAATACTAAGAAGGTTCTCACGGGCTTCCGGGTCCAGCCTTGGTCCGAGATCCTCGATGATGATGCGGCTGGAGCCGACGATATTGCGCATGGGGGCGCGCAGATCGTGCGAAATCGAATAGCAGAAGCTCTGGAGCTCTTCGTTCGCCTGCTGCAGGTCGGCCGTGCGCTCCGCGACCTTTTGCTCCAAGGTCTCGGCAAAGTTCAGGATCTGCTGCCTTTGATGCTCCTGCAAGCGGTTCAGCACGAGGATGAGAGCAGATGCCATGAGGTACAGGACCAGCGCGACGGTTTCCATGGCCCGATCGGAGGAAGGCGTGTGCGCTGGCAAAATGAACAGATAGGTGGTGAGAAGAGCGCCCGCCGCGGAGGCACCGATACCCCACGCCATGCCGGCAAAGAGAGCACTCACCATGACCGCCGGCAGATAGAGGAGGAACTGGCTTTCCGGCCGTACGAGGGGCTTGAACAAAAAGGCGAAGCCCGTACTCACCACGAGTCCGATCAGGACAACCAGCGCTTTGCGGACAAAGGGCCGGGCTTCGATCCAGGCCCAGCATCGGAGGAAGAATCTCCAGATTCGCGAAAGCCACTCAAAAGAGACCTCAACGAAGTCCGACCAGCGGTCCTTGATGATGTCCCACCAGTTATAGCTTCCGCGACTGTCCACGCTTTTGTTTCTCCAAAACCGATTGTAGCCGCCACGCGAGAATTCCAGCCCTCCGATAGAGTTGTTCCGTCTCAGTGGTGTAACTTGGAATACGGGGGCTGAAATTGGAACAACGGCAACTGAGCGACGCGATCTACAAGGCATTGGCCAAGGGCATTTATTTGGCGGTTGCTCTCTTGCTGCTTGTCGCATTTGTCGATGCGATCGCCGTAATTCTGCTTTTCTTCCTTATGGCGATCGTTTTTGCGATCGGCCTTTCGCCTCTGGTGAATTGGTTGGAGGGTAAGGGGGTTCCGCGGGCGGTCGCCGCGATTCTCGTTATGCTCGGCATCGCGGGCATCGCCGCAGGAGTGGTCGCGCTCGTCATTCCCAGGGTGTCGCGCGAGATGGAGCACTTCTCGGGCAATCTCAGGCAGTACGGGACCGTGCTTTCTGACCGCATCGAGACGGTGGTTGGCAAGTATCCCGAAATCGAGGAGCAGCTCAAAGGCCCGGCGCTGAAGGAGAAGGTTGATCAGGCACTAGGTTCTATGGTCGGCCGAATCGGGCGCTACTCGCTGGGCGCGGTGACCGCCGCGGTGGGACTGCTGGTTCTGGTTACGCTGATCATGTATATGCTGGCGCGGCCAAGGCCGCTGCTTCGCGGACTGATCATGATCTTTCCGCCGGGACTTCGCGAGCGATTCGTGATCGCTTATTCGCGTGGCGCCCAGGGCGTGGTGAACTGGGTTTGGGCGAACGCTCTCATCGGCGGCATTGAAGGGGTGCTGACTGGCGCGTTCCTATCTGTTCTAGGCATTCCTGGAGCGATCACTTGGGGCGTGGTCACGTTTTTCGCCGAGCTCATCCCCCAGCTGGGTTCCTACATCATGGCGATTCCGCCGCTCATCGTGACGATCGCCGTTGATCCGTCCAAGGCGATATGGGTCCTGCTTTGGTTCATTTTGCTCCAGCAAGCGGTAAACAATTTCATCGCCCCTCCCATCCGTTCGTCGGCGATGAACATCCATCCGGTATCCGAGCTCTTTGCCGTCCTCGCCCTCACGATGGCCTTTGGGCTTTTCGGCGCCGTGATCGCTTCGCCCGTCGTTGTCTTCACGAAGGCGTTCTACGACTGCTTTTATTCGGGACGGCAAGCTCCGGATCCGACCGTCGATGAAAAGGTCGAGGCGATGCTTGCCCGGGATGCCGAGTACGGCCATGCGCCAACTGCCGAGTCATGAGTCTGAAGGAAGCCCGATCCGCATACCGATAATTTGACCGTGCGAAAGCGCGATCTCCTCGACCTGTTTGACCTTTCCTTCGCCTCGGAAGAAGGGCTCGACGCATTTCTTACGCGCGTGCTCGGCCGGTGCGCAACCTGGTTCTCTGCGAGCGGCGGCTCGATATTCCTGCGTGAGGGGGACATTCTATTCAGAATTGCCGCCCAAGCAGGAGTGGAAGCGCGAGTGGATCATTGTGCGAGCATTCAACCTGGGGTTGGCGTCGCGGGTATGTGCATCGAGTCCAAGGAGCCGCTGTTGGTGAACGATCCCGATCAGCACCCGCTACTCGCAGGAAAGCTGGCCTATCGCCGGCGGCAAGCCTTCACCGCAATGGTGGTTCCCCTTATCGTGCCCAACGGGGAAGTTTTGGGAGTCCTGAATGTCTCCCGGCCATTCGAGTCTGAGCCTTTCAACGATCAGGACCTGCGGCTCGCAAACACGCTTGGAAAGAACATAGCTCTGGCGGTCTCGAACGCCATGCTTGTTGAGCGCCTCAGTGAGTCTCTGCAGAATCTCAAGGAGCTGGAGCGGGTCCGCCGCCTTGCGGAAATCGGACAGATGACGGCGGCCGTGGCTCATGAGATTCGCAATCCGCTCGCAAGCATCCGAAGTGCCGCCCAGCTTGTGCAGCAGGACCCTCGTTCAGCGGTCGAATTCGGCGAAATCATCGAGGCCGAAGCGCTCAAGCTGAATGCGCTTTGCGACGAATTCCTCGCCTTCGCGCGGCCGATCGAGCTCGACCTGAAACCACTTAGGCTCAATGCGCTGGTGACGTCGGTGGCGAATTCTCACGCCGCGGAATTTGAGCGAGAAGGTGTCGTGATTCGGGTTGAATCCGATCCCGGCGACCCGATCATCATAGGGGATTCTGACCGGCTTGAACAGGTGTGCAGAAATCTCCTGATCAATGCATTGCAGGCCACGTCATCAGGCGGGAGTGTTCGTGTCGTTGTAGATGGCGCGAGCTTTTCCGTCGAGGATGATGGCCAAGGAATAGGGCCTGAGGCTTCTGAACGACTGTTCACGCCCTTCTTTACGACCAAGCCAAAGGGCACGGGCTTGGGGCTGAGCAACGTGAAGAGAATCGTTGATGCGCACCGCGGTCACATCGAGGTCACGTCCGAGCCGCGATCGGGAAGCAAATTCGAAGTCAGCTTGGAACCGAGGAGCGCCTAGTGTCGAAAAAGACTCTCTTGATCGTGGACGACGAGCCAAATATCCGGCGCATACTTCAGGCGGCGTTTGAGAAGGCAGGCTATGCTCCGCTGCTTGCAGAAGACGGGCATCAGGCTCTGAGCATCCTCGAAGACCGCCAAGTGGATTGTGTGCTCACCGACGTCACGATGCCGGGCATGACAGGGTACGAGCTTCTGCGGGCTGCACGCAACCTGCGACCGGATCTTCCCGTGGTAATCATGACCGCCTACGGGACGATCCCCCATGCCGTTCAAGCCATAAGGGACGGCGCGCATGAATACGTGACGAAGCCATTCGACCTCGACGCGCTCAAGAAGGTGATTGCTTCAGCTCTGGATGCCGCTACTTCTGTTCCGAAACGGAAAGGTGGCCGGAGCCCCGCCAAGCCGTTTGTTGCGGAGTCGGATGCGATGAGGGCCGTACTTGCCACGGTCGAGCAGGTGGCAGACTCCAGGGCGACGGTATTGATTACGGGCGAGAGCGGCGTGGGCAAGGAAGTGGTCGCACGGGCTTTGCATGAGCACTCGTCGCGCTCCGCAAAAGCCTATGTTGCGGTTTCCTGTGCAGCGTTGCCCGAGACC
>JBASWW010000004.1:0-10218 GCA_049276675.1 Fimbriimonadaceae bacterium | reverse complement strand
GCGCCGGGCAAGGTGTAGGGGACTCGCGCTTTGAGTTCGGTCTTTCGTTCGGGAGTCTGTTCACCCGGCTCAAAACCGGCTTGGGAAAGGATCCAGAGGATGCGCCGGAGGGTCTTTCGCTCGGCTTTGTCCCCGATGGTTTCAGCAAGCTCGAAGACGACATTTGCCAGCCCCTGTTCGGGCCGTTTCCGGGCGTAACTCTCGAGGTCCTGCCAGCGGCGGTATCTGATGGCTTCGTAATATTCCGGCCGCATTCAGTAATTGTGGACGAGAGCGGCCCTGCGGCGGCTACTGCTAGGCGGCTTTCGACAGATCGTCGTGTTCGGGTTTGATGTCAACTCGTTCTCGGACCTCCCGGTCACGTGCCTGCTCCCAGACGACCGCGGCGCCAAATATGATGACCCCGGCCAAGAGCGTCCAAGGCAGGATCGGAAGGATAAAGTATCCCAGCCAGACCAATGCCAGGAGCAACACTGAGCCAAAGAGCATGACACCACCCCAGACCAACATCGACTCTCTTACATCGTCACGGTTCATGATTGCCTCCATTGAGTTGGACCTTTGCCGCCTCAGCGATTGGTATCCCCATTTCTTAGGACTTAGAAGCAATCTAAACCGCCAATAAAAGGTAAACTTTCGGGCTGAAATGTTGAAAAAGCAGACCATCCTCGTCGACAAGGAGTCTGGTGAGGAATGGCGGATCGATGAACGGACGCCTGGCAACACGGTGAACGGGCCGGACGGGAAGCCAACGAAGCTTTACGTCTATGTTCTTCGCAACGAAAAGATGCATCGTCGGTTCGTGTATGAACACATGGTCGATCGCGAGTTCGCCCAAAAGACGGACTAAATGCGCTACAGCTCGATCAACCACTGGTACAAGATCGAAGAGGTTCTTGGGGGGCTTGAGGGAACTTCGTCGACCGAGGTGCAGGTTCAGCTTCTGAAACACCTGAGCAGCGGGCACATCAAGAAGTTCAAGCGCGAGGGCGCCGTGCTGCAAGCTTGCCCGGCCAAAGGCGACCCCATGGGCTGGAACTTTCGCTCTCCGGAGGCGGCCGAGCATTTTCTGAAGGTGGTCTGCGAATGGTTCAAATCGCAGGGCGTGCTGGTTCCTTCCTCGAAGAGCAAGGGCTAAGCGCGAACGAAGGGTCCGTTTCATGCATTCTTAGTTAGTGGGCTACTTCCATGTCATTCTTCAAACCTCAATTCTTGCTCGTCACTTGCCTTGTCGCTCTGTTCGCCATTGCGGTTGGCCAGGGGCAGGGCCGTAAGAAGCGCGTCTATCCGGAGCAGTACTACGAGCGACTACAGGACCCGCCCGCGGAGAATCTTTTTCCGAGAACGTCGCGCGGAGGGTTCGAGGTCATTCAGAACTTCGTCTCGGTCCAGGTGAACGTGAACGCAAACGGGCTGAACATCGTCGGCGACGCGGCCAATGAGCCTTCTATCACAGTTGACCCTACCAACCCGAACCGCCTCGCAATCGGCTGGCGACAGTTCAATTCGATTTCCTCGAACTTCAGACAAGGTGGCTACGGATACTCCACGAACCGGGGCGCAACCTGGACTTTTCCGGGAGTCATCGAGAACGGCGTCTTTCGCAGCGATCCCGTGCTCGACTATTCGCCGGACGGCGGACTCTACTATTTGAGCCTTAAGGACACTTTCTACGACGACATCTGGCGATCGCTCGACGGCGGATCGAGTTGGTCGCGGCTCGGCCCGGCAACCGGCGGCGACAAGCAATGGATGGTCGTTGACAAGACCAACAGCACGGGACGCGGCTTTATATATCAGGCCTGGTCCACGGCAGGGAACAACTACGGCGGCCGCCAATTTAGCCGCTCGACGGATGGCGGATTCACCTGGATGGACCCGATCAATATTCCACGTCAGCCCTACTGGGGCACGACCACAGTGGGCCAGAACGGGACCCTCTATGTGGGCGGGAGTGACGGGAGCGATTCCAATTTTAGGGTCGTGCGCTCGACCAACGCGAAGAACGGCGGCGTCACTCCCAGCTTCGATCAATCGCGGTCCGTCAATCTGGGCGGCGAGATCACCTATGGGGTTCCGGTCAATCCCGACGGGCTTGGCGGTATGGCGTGGTGCCTCGCCGACCCGAACACCAACAACGTCTACATGCTGTGTTCGGTGGATCGAGGCAGCCAGAATCCGCTCGACGTCATGTTCTCGAGAAGCACGGATGGCGGCAATACCTGGCAAACTGCGAAGCGTATCAACGACGACCCGGTCAACCAGGGCCACTTCCATTGGTTCGGCACGCTCGGAGTCGCCCCGAATGGCCGCCTCGATGCGATCTGGCTGGATACCCGGCTCCATTCCGGCAGGCGCTTGTCTGCGCTCTTTTACTCCTATTCGATGGACTTTGGCGCAACGTGGTCGGCAAACGTCCAGATCTCGCCCACCTTCAACCCGAACATCGGCTATCCAAACCAGGACAAGCTCGGCGACTATATGGGGATCGTCTCCGACAACACGGGGGCCCACGTGGCCTATCCAGCGACCTTCAACGGCGAACAGGACGTGTACTATGTGCGCATCCCCGCTCCGAACGTGCTGAACCCTGAATCCTATTCTATTGTTCGAGGCAATTATGTCTCAGGCCTGGTTGGAGATCTGGCATCGAGCAATGATGCCAGACTTGCGATCCGCAACCAGATCGTGCCGAACCCGAATATCCCGCCTGTCACCGTTTCGTTTGTAACCCAGGCGTCCATCTTCAGCCCGTCCTCATTCGTGCTCAAGTTCGAATCCAGCGTGTCGAAGCCGAACGTCCAACAGAAGCTCTACCTCTTCAATTACCAGATCGGAGACTATGAGCTCGTGGATACGCGGCAGGCCACACAGACGGACTCCGTGGTCATGATCACAGCGACCGGCGACCGGTCTCGGTTTGTGAACGTGAGCAATGGCGAGGTGCGAGCACTCGCGAGCTACCTTCCTACCGGCCCTGGTACAGGCCCGTCTTGGCAGGCGCGCTTCGACCATCTCGAGTGGACCATCCTGCCGTAGTGTCGTTAGTCCAGATCAATCAATCCAAGCAGATGGACAGTGCGGACCGCCTGCAAGCGGTTGTGCACCCCAAACTTCCGGTAAATCATATATAGGTGGTAGTCCACGGTTCGCTTGGAAATACTGATGCGATCGGCCACCTCTTGGCTCGTTAAACCCCGTTGGATCAGGGCCAGAACCTCCTGCTCGCATCGAGTTAGCTTGATCGGACTCTTACTGGGGTAAGGGTTTGCTGCGGTCATCGTGTCTTTCACCTCAACCTGATCCTGCATGAGCCGGCCGTCTCGTGGCAGTCGCCCTTATCGCGTCCACGAAAGGCACGACGCCGAAAAAAGAAGCCGCGCGCGCTCATAGCTTGCGGCAGTTTGCGCTGTGGTTCTTTTCGAGGACGCGGAAGAAGCGGCAGACGCTTGCGGGCAATATATCCCATGCTACAAGACGGCCCGCACCCTGGGGAGAGCAGCGGGGCGGGCCGGAATGAATGGAGGCGTTGCTCGAAGATGGGCAAGGCAGGAGGAATGTTTTGAGAAGATTCATAAAACTGTGGCCGGTGCTCTTGTTTGGGCTGCCGGTGATCGGGCTGGTAGGCAGCATGAACACGGCGCTCGCGATCCCGGCTTGGGCGCGCAAGACCAAGATGGCCTGCACAGACTGCCACTTTGGCGGCACCAACAAGCTCACCTTGACTGGCCGGGAGTTCCAGGCTCGCGGCTATACGACCAAAGATGCGGAGATTCAAAAAGAACCTCAGGAGCTGAACCTCGGGAATTACATTTCCATTGGGGCCGAGTTCGCCTTTGAGGCCAACAAGGATGAGGATCCTTCGACCTCCTTCGACGTCGAAGCGCTCTCGATCCATTCTGGCGGGCCCTTGTACGAGAGATTCGCTTACTTCTTTGAGTTTGTGCTTCACGAGCGCGGAGAGGAGACGAGCGCGGATGGCGGACAATTGGACACGGCCACGCGCTCGAAGCTGGCGGAGGCTTATCTGCTCTATAACAGCAACCCGCAGAGCAATGACTTTTGGTTTGCCAGAGTTGGACAAATCATGCCGCGGCTCATCTTTGCCGGAGGCGCAGGCGCACGGCTAGGCGTTAGCCAGCCCAGTGTGTGGGGTGCCGATGTGGGCGATGGAAATCTGTTTACACCAGGCGATCGCTCTTATGGGCTAACGGCGGGGATCAGCTCGAACTCGGGGCTCATGGTCGAGGCCGGCATTACGAACGGCGGCGGTGGCAACGCTCGACCCAACGCTCCCGAGACGAACAACGCAAAGGATATATTTGCGAGCGTGATGCAGCGGCTTGACGACGATGGGAGCTTTGTGGGTGCCTACGCCTACAAGGGTACGTTCCATGTTCTTGAGCCCCCAATCCGGCAGGATAACTTCACGAGGTTTGCCCTTATTGGCGAGCTCGCGCGCGAGAATTTCGTGCTCAGCGGGGCTTATACGTGGGGCCGGAATGAATTGGCGGCAGGGGGAAATCGGAACCCGACAGGCTACTACCTGGAGGGCGGATTCAACATCAATCCGACCAGCACGGTGTTTGCCCGGTACGACAATTTCGATCCCGACCTCGCGACCAAGCAGACGGGCTGGACGCTAGGTTGGTCGCAAAGGCTCAGCAGCATTGGGCGTTTTGCGATCGCAGGGTTCGAAACGCGGCAGTCGGGGGTGCCGACCACACGGGGCATCACGGCCGAGCTGAACTGGATGTTCTAGATCCGGCTGGCTACGGATGTTGGCGAGGGGCTCCGTCCCCTCGCGCCTTTTGCCGTCCTCCCTTTGGTGGACATGAAAGGAACTCTTTCCGGCCTTGGAGTGGCGCTCCCATACTTTAAATACCGATCGCGACCCGCTCGCGAATCGGCTGGAGGATCAGAACAATGAAACGCGTACTTTCAATCGGCTCCTTGCTTTCGATGGGCTTCATCGCCCTTGCCTTCGCTCCCGCTGTCAAGGTGTTCGATACGACCTTTAATGTCAAGGCCGGCTCCGTTCTTGGCAAGGCTCGTTGCCAGACCTGCCACGACTCCAAGTCGGGCGGCAAGAAGCTCAACCCCTACGGCAAGGATTTGCAGAACGTGATGAAGCAGGCAGGCTCGAAATCTGTGACCTCCGAACTGCTTCTGAAAATCGGCAGCTTGGACTCTGACAAGGACGGGATAAAGAACGCGGAGGAGATCAAGGAGGATCGGATGCCCGGCAAATAGGCCGCGGCGTTCTTGAGTTTTACAGGATTGATTAGGAGGCGGAAAATGAAGGGATATTTTGTGATTGTTGCGATTGCGGCTGCCACACTTGCTCCTGCTGAAGCCGAATTCTTGGACACGCTGGTGACCAAGTACAAGTTTGCCGACGGTTCACTGTTCGGTGAAAAAGCTTGCGCGGGCTGCCACATCTCGGACTCCGATTTCGGCTTCAATCTATTCGGCAAGCAAGTCAAGCAAAAGATGGCCGAAGGCAACGATAAGACGTTGACCCCGGCAATCCTCGCTTCCCTGGAGGGCCTCGACGCGGATGGCGATGGGAAGACCAATGGCGAGGAATTGCGCGCGGGCGGCCTGCCCGGATTTGCGGACGGGGCTGGTTCGTCTGCATCCGCCCCCGCCGCCGAGCTTACCGGGGCAACCAAACCCGCCAGCTTTCCCCCGAAAAACGGCTATCACCCCGCCCTCGTGCACTTCCCGATCGCGCTCCTGATAGCGGGCCTGCTGCTGGATCTTGCCGGCCTGATCCGCAAGGAGAAGATGCTCCTCTTCGCCGGCTGGTACAACCTCGTTCTTGCGGCGGTGACGAGCATCGCAGCGGTTGCCTCGGGGTTCCTTGCGATGACGCTTATGAAGCTGCCGTACAAGGGCCTGATCTTCACGCATCTATTGCTTGGTATCGGAGTCACTTTCGTTATGTGGATGATGGTTGCCTTGCGGGTGCATCGCCACGAGCAGATGCAGGTCGGCGCGCGCGTGGCATATTACGTGCTTGCCACCACTGCCTTCACGCTGGTGACGTGGGCTGGCCATCTTGGCGGAAAATTTGTATATGGCGATTGAGAGTTAGCGTTCTCCGATCTCCGCGAGTTTGAGGTCCGAACCACCCGTGAAAACCAACTGACCGGCCGTTCTCGTAGATCGGCCGGGTTCGACTATCCCCTAGCTCGGCACCCTGCCGCTTTGTGCCATGCTTGGTACGGAGCAAAACGGCATGGAGCGAAAACACACGGTCGAGCTATCCGAGCGCGAAAGGCAGCTGATCGACCTTGCTGCTGCAGGCCATACCGACGTCTCCATCGCTCACGAGCTCGGAATCAGCGAAGCCACGGTGAGTACCTATTGGGGCAGGGTCCGGATTAAAATCGGCCCCTTCAGCCGCCCCGAGATCATTGCGCGGGTCATCCGCCACGACGCTCAGGCAACGATCGCCAATCTCCAGGAGCGCAACAGGCAGTTGGTCGATGAGCTTCAGGCCCGCACGGGCAAGGAATGGGGCGACCCAGGAGCGAACTACTACCGGAAGCTCTTGGAGAGCGCCCCAGACGCGATTCTGATCGTTGATGACAGCGGCCGGATCGAAATGGTGAACGACGAGCTTTGCGCGCTGTTCGGCTATGAGCGCGGGGAGCTGGAGGGCGAGATGCTCACGGCGCTGCTTCCCGAACGCTACCGGATGATCCACAGTCAGCATCGCGAGGATTACATGGCGAACCCCCAGAAGCGCAAGATGGCGGAGCATTTGGTGAGCCTGGCGCTGCATAAGACGGGCCGCGAGTTTCAGATCGCCGCTTCGCTCTCTCCGGTGGATACGGCCGGGGGCATTCGGGTGGTATGCATCCTGCGCGAGGTTGCGCGCATGACTCTTTGAGCGTGATCGCGAAGGATTTGTGTCGTTCCTTTGGCTTACACGAAAAGTGCCCCGGCGACAAGCGCGACTCTTAGCCCATGATGCTACGCAGGTGACCCCCGATGCGCGTAGTAATTGCGACGGACGGCTCGATTGAAGCCGACCTTGCCGAAACCGTTTTTCTAAAGCTGCCCCTTCCCGAGGATGCACGATTCACGGTTGCTATGGCGACGCATCTTCCCATCCATGCGGCACCGGCTTTTGCTCCAGAGGGATTGAGTTATTCGGACAAGGTTGCGGCGGATACATGGCGGATTCAGCATCAAGTGGCGCGTCGAACGGCGGAAAGTGTGGCTGCTCGGATTCGGACAAGGGGCTTCGAGGCGGAGGCGCGGGTCCTGGAAGGCGACACGGCGGAAGAGTTGCTTGGCTTTATCAAGAGCGAGAATACAGATGCGGTGGTGGTTGGATTCGGTGTGAGCAGCAACCTTGCGGCGGCGTTTCTGGGTTCGGTGTCGAGGAAGCTTGTGCTGTACTCGGAGGCTTCGGTGCTCGTGGGGCGGCACTACTCCGATGTGCCCGTAGAAGGTTCCTGTTGCAGGCTTAGTGGAAAGGATCGGCTCGACGTGCTGATTGCGGTGGATGGGTCTGCGGGTTCGGAGCTTTCGGTGAAAAGCCTCGAATGCCAGCATGAGAAGGTGTTTCGTTCAGTTACGATGATTGCGGTCGAACCATTGCTCTATTCGAGCGAGGGCATGGACCCGACGCTGCTGTATCCGAGCATCGCACTCGACCGCGCGCGGATTGAGGCGGTAGCCCGCGGAGCTGCTGAAAGGCTTGTCGGCTGTGCGGATCGTGTTGAGTTCGTGACGGCTTTCGGACGGCCCTCTGTGGAGATCGCCCGGACCGCCGAGAGCCGCGGCTCGGACCTGATCATGCTCGGCGCGAACCGGCACGGCTTTCTCGACCGGCTTCTGCTCGGCAGCTGCGCGTATGAGGTCGCAACGAGCGCCCCTTGCTCGGTGCTGATTCTGCGCGACGTCCTGCCCTTTTCGGTTGCGGCTCGGTCTGACGATGGTTGCGGGTACGGTTGAAGAGTGGATTTGGGAGAAGCATGATTTTCGAACGCTTTTTTAACGATGAGCTGGCGCAGGCGAGCTTTTTGATCGGGTGCGGCGCCTCTGGCGAGGCTATCGTCGTGGATCCGGATCGGCACGTGGAAGACTATATCCTCGCAGCGGAGGCGAAGGGGCTGAGGATTGTGGCGGTGACCGAAACCCACATCCATGCCGACTACCTCTCCGGCTCTCGCGAATTGGCTAGCGTGACCGGCGCGAAGCTATATCTATCCGACGAAGGGACCACCGACTGGAAGTATGGCTTCGGCCCGGCGATCCTCCTAAAGCATGGGGATCATATCCAGATCGGCGCGGTCCGCCTGGATGTCCTTAGAACGCCAGGGCATACGCCCGAGCATATTTCCTTCCTCGTGACGGATGCGAGCGTGACTGATCGGCCCGCTGCCATGCTCTCCGGTGATTTCATTTTTGTGGGCGACGTCGGCCGGCCCGACCTCCTGGAAACCGCAGCCGGCGTCACGGGGTCGATGGAACCCGCCGCGCGTACGCTCTACCAGTCGTTGCAGAGGCTTCTCGAGCTGCCGAATGAACTCGTCATTTGGCCAGGCCACGGAGCAGGCTCTGCATGTGGCAAGAGCTTGGGAGGGGCGCCATACACCACCCTTGCCGATGAGCGAGCCACGAACTGGGGTTTGCAGGCAAAGAGCGAGGCGAGCTTCGTCGCCGATGTGCTTTCCGGCCAGCCCGAGCCGCCCACATACTTCGCGGTTATGAAGCGGCTCAACAAGCAGGGGCCTCCTCTTCGGGACACGCGACCCTTGCGAAAACTGCACCGTGGCCAGGCTCCGGAGGGCATAATTCTTGACATCCGCCCTTCGGAGCAGGCCGCAAAGAGCCATCCCAAAGGCGCACTCCACATTCCGCTGTACCGCACGTTTGTCACCTGGGCCGGCTGGTTCGTCCCCTACGACAGGCCTATCGTGCTGCTGGCGGAATCCGAGACAGACGCCATTCGAGCGAGAAACTCCCTTGCTCTGATCGGGCTCGATGACGTCGCCGGGTGGACGGGTGCGGAAGCGATGGATTCGGCCGAGACGAAAGGCTGGCAGAAACTCGATCCTTCCGAAGCCCTTTCGCGCGACGACCTGGCCATTCTCGATGTCCGAGGCCAAGCCGAATGGCAGGAAGGGCATCTTGCCCAGGCGATCCATATTCCGCTTGGATATCTTCCCGAGCGCGCCGCCGAGCTTTCAAGGTCGAAGCCGATCGCCGTCCATTGCGGGAGCGGGGGACGCTCGCCTATTGCTGCCTCTCTCTTGCAGAGCATGGGCTTCGAGCAGGTCTTCGACATCCCCGAGGGATACGACGGCCTTTCCCTGCTGCGACCTAAAAGCTGGAGCCGATGATCCGATTTGAACGGACGACCTGCTGTTTACGAAACAGCTGCTCTACCACTGAGCTACATCGGCGCGCAGGCTAGATTATGGCTCAATGCCGCCACATCTGGACAACAACGAACTAGGCGGCCCAGCCCAAAGCAAGCGGTTCTTCCTCGTCCTGCTCCATCAGGTCCTGGAGGTCCTCTGCGGTTTTGTCGAGCAGAGTCCGGAAGTAGGGGGCATCGGAAAGGTTCTTCTCGACATCGCGCGCCAGTCGAATGTATTTGCCTGCCAGCTCGTCCCCCTGAAGCGCGAGCAGGTATGCGAGATGCCGCATCCGCCAGGCATGATGGGACACCATTTCGGGCGTTACGATCGAGAGCTTGTTACGCTCGATGACCTCACGGAAGAGGGGGACCCGATTCAACTCCGGAATCTCAGGGTTCCACCGGATTGCATGAATTTCTGCCCAGAGGTCGTGCTCCGTCCCGATCATCGCGCGCCAGCATGACGAGCCAGGGTGGGTCAGGAACAGAGTGGAGCGCTCCTCGTCCGTAATCCCTTGCGGCTTGATCATCGAGTGATAGTCCGGGCATTCCGAATAGCGGCGGGCGCGCTCGATTTCCGACTTGGGAACGCGATCCGAAAGGGGCTCGTAGCGATACATCGTGTCGTTCGCGCGGATGATCTCCGAAGCGGCGTACTCCGGATGAACTTCGACGGTGATATCCGATTTCCAGCGGGTCAGGAAGGGCTTGCTCGGCTCGATCCGGTTGATCGGCCCATTGTCGGTCTTGATGAGGTAAGAGCCCCAGGTCTTCGAGATCACGCACATCGTCAGGTGCCACTTTGGACCCGCCGGTATGCCAAGGACGAAGTA
>JBASWW010000003.1:0-33526 GCA_049276675.1 Fimbriimonadaceae bacterium | reverse complement strand
TTGATGAGCGCATTCACTAGCTTTATCGTGCCTCCCGGATGCACGTTGTTGTCGAGGTCGCCGTGAACGAGCAAGAGCTTGCCCTTGAGGTTTGCCGCGAGCTCTTGGTTGGTCGGAACCTTGATTTCGATCTTGTTTCCGGCAGCTTGCGGCTCGTTCATTTGAGCGATGAGGGCATCGTAGTTGAATCCCTCGTCGAAGATGGGTTCTTCGCCGCCCCTGCCGCCTCTGCCGCCGCCACTGCCTCCGCCTCCTGTGCCGCCGGCAATGACGGGCACCTCGCGCAGGCCGTGGTTCTGCTCGCTCCAGTTCCAGTTATAGATGTTGTTATCGTGGTTGCCTGCGCTCGACACTCCAACCTTGAAGAAGTTGTTGTAAGGAGGCAGCAGGAGGGCGGCGGCGGTCATAAACCCGCCACCAGAATGGCCGAAGATGCCGACCTTGTCTATGTCAATCCACGAATACTTGGCAGCAAGCTGCTCGATGCCGGCCTTCTTGTCGGCCAGGCCGTAGTCGCGCAGGTTGTAGTAACCATAGCTGTGGTAGGCGTTCGAGCGCGACGGATTTCCGCCACGATTTCCAATCTGGATCACGATGAATCCAAGCTGGGCGAGTCGCTGGTTATTGGCTACTGCGCTGAATGTGCTGGCCACGCTTTCAGTCTGTGGTCCCGGATACACGTTGGCGATGATCGGATACTTCTTTTTGGGATCGAAGTCGAAAGGCTTCCACATGTTGCCGTAGATGTCGGTCACGCCGTCTGCGGCCTTGACCTTGAAGGTCTCGGGCAGCTTCCAGCCATACTCCTGCAGCTTGGAGAGGTCCATCTTCTCGAGCTCCATGATGATTTTGCCGTTCGGGTCTCGGAGGACGGCCACGGGTGCAAGATCGGCTCGGGAATACGTGTCAACGACAAAGCGCTCTTTGGGAGACACGGTGCTGTTATGGTCAGCCTGACCTTCGTCGAGAAGGGTCATTTCGGTGCCATCGAGCTTGGATTTGTATAGATGAGCGTAGTAAGGATTTTCGGTCTGGTCGTAGCCGACCGCCTGGAACCAAATCCTGCCCGCCTTGTCATCCAGCTCGACGATGCGCTCTGCCCGCCATGGCCCAGAGGTGATCGGATTTTTCAGCTTCCCATCGAAGCTATAAAGGTAGTAGTGTCCCCAACCGGATCGCTCCGACCACCAAATCATGTCGCTTCCTGTTCCCGCCTTGAGGTAGCGGATATTCTGCCGCTCGAGAAAGGCGTTTTGGACGGACTCCGTGATGAGCGGCGTGATCTTTCCGGTCGCGAGATCCATCTCGCAGAATTCGAGGTTTCGCTGAAGCCGGTCACGCCGGACGAAGCGGAGTGTGTCGGACTTTGCCTTGAGCGGCCAGTGGATGTCGAAAAGGCTCTGGTCTTTGTATTTGCCGACGTCCAGCTTCTTGAGCTCCTTCTTATCGCGGTCGAATAAGTACAGCTCGGTGAGCGTGATATTCTCCTCGCCGGGCATAGCGTATTTGTAGGTCAGCAGCGTGGGTCTCGGCTCGGCTAGAGAGTTGACTAAATACAGATCCTTGACCTTGCGCGAATCCCCCCGCACCACAAAGAACTTCTTTGAGTCCTCCGACCACGTAACATTGGCGCGCACCCTTTTCTCGCTCGACGGCGGTCCGCCCTGGCCCCCGCCCTGCTGAAAGAACTGCTGAAATTCGCGGTTGGCGTCACGGCTACCGAAGCTGTAGTCCTTCTCGCCGTCCTTGTTGAGCTGGATGGGATCCCCTTCCTTGTCTTTCTCGATCTCCTTGCCTTCCTTGTCTTTTTCTTTGACCTTGGTGACCTCAACATAGTAGAGGTTGTGGTCCATTGCGTAGACAAAGCCCTTCTTGTCCGGCGCCCAGTTTCGGAACTCCCGATTCTGCTGGCCACCGAATCCGCCGAACTGGGGAGGAGTTGGGCCGGTCGGGACCTTGCCCTTGTCCTTCAACACCTCGGTGGCGAGGTCATATTCGAATCTGGTGCCGTCGACCGTGAACTGGATATATTTGTTGCGGACGGCATCGAACGTGATCGTCGTGATCGGCAGGTTTGAGACGTCGTAGGGCTTTTTCAGCGCTTCGGAGAGCATCGCCGCCATCTTGGCGCTGTCGAAAAGTGGCTTCTTGGTCTGCTTGTACGGGTCGACATAGTAGAACTTAATGCCGCCCCCATCCTTCCACGAGTACCAGAAGAAGTCGCGGCTTTGGACCCAGCTGGGGTTGACGCTGGAGCTGAAGACGAACTGGCGCAGAAACTCATTCGTGTAGCGGTTGGCTTGGGGCCAGTTGGCGGTGGGCTTGTCATCGGCTGGAGCAAGTGCGCACAGGGCCATTAAGGTGACGAGAAGGGCGGAAAATCGAATGGAGATCATAAGAATGGTTCCTCTAACCTCGTCTTAATACCCCGCGCAGTGTCCAAACTGTTCGCCTTTGGCAAAATGTGTTAACAGTCGCGCAATATGGGGCACTCTCGATGGCCATGCCAGAGTAATCTTTCATCATGTCTACACCAACCATGGAACAGCATGCCCTCGCCGAGGGTTCGACATTCGTTTGGCACGAAGTCTACGGTCCCGATGCCGCCGCACTCGTGCGCTTCTACACCGAAGCCCTGGGCTTCGGAACGCAAGAAATGCCGATGGGCGAAATGGGTAGCTACACGATGCTCACCAAGAACGGCACCGCAGTTGCGGGCGTCATGAGCACGAGCGCTGGATCACCTGCCGAGGGAGCGCCGCCCCACTGGTCGACCTATATCGCGGTCGACGACGTGGATGCGAGCCTCGCAAAGTGCCAAGAGCTCGGCGCCACGATCGTGCACGGACCGATGGACGTCCCAAGCGTAGGGCGCATGGTCCTTATAAAAGATCCCCAGGGCGCCGTTGTCTGGCTCTTCAAGGACGCCACGCCAGCCTAACTCATTCCGAAGACTTGCTGGCCGCGATGATCTGCTCGATGATCTTGTCGGTCAGCCGGTCTTCCGGGCTCCCCGGCCATCCCTGCCATCGCACGATCCCGTCGGGCGAGACAATCATCACGTGTGGAATGCCCTGGACGCCGAGCGCGTTGACCATCCGCCGCTTTGGATCAATCGCGATGTGGTAATTCATCGGGGTCGTTTTCTGAAACTCGTTGACGATCTTGGCCGACTCGTTGCTCAGGCCGACGAAGACCGCATCCTTCTCAAACTTCTTCGCCCATGCGTTCATTTCAGGGATGAACTCGCGGCACGGTTCACACCAAGTTGCCCAGTAATCCACAACCAGCACCTTGCCCTTCGTATCGGGTGCTTTCCCGCTGAGCCATTGTTGGACCACAAGTTCCGGCGCTTTCTTGCCGCGCAGGTCATTCTTGGCATACAGGTTCTTGGCTGTGACGATCGGCGGATACTCGGCCTTGGTCGCTGGGCCCTGGCCCGCCAAAGCAATAAACGCAGGAGAGACGAGGAATATGATCGCGGCAAAATTCTTCATGGTTGCACTTTATCACACCCTACGCCTCTCAGCCAGGATTCATCACTGTAGGTGGGACCCCGATTGGACCAAAAAGCAGCTCAGCCAGTGCGCGATCATTCAATTGCTGCGCTTGCTCGATTGCATCATTGAATTCAGCCGGGGTCAGCGTGGCCCGCACCTTGGCGAGCTCGCGATCGTAGTCACGCTTGATCGTGGGAATCATGGACATCGAGTAGCGGTTTCGTGCAGCTTCCGCTCGTCCCCAGCACTTGGCGGCCTCGACCGGGCAGTCGCGAGCAGACATTAGGTTGCCGCATACGCTCAAAATAGTCTGCCCGAGCGCGATGTCGTTGGTGACGTAGGTTCGAAATGCGCGGCTGATGTTTGCCACTGCAGAGTCGAGCTTGCCGTGACGGTAATCAATCATGCTGCGGTTATATAAGCAATGGGCGAGAAACCCTGGCATGGCGGCATTCACCCAGATAGCGACCGCCCGGTCGAAGAAGACTTGGCTCTCCTCATAGCGTGAGTGTCCCACGGCACAGGCGAGTCCGGTCACGGCAGAGCCGATGGTTGCGGCGTCGCCCGATCGCTCCGCAAAGTCCAGGGCCCTTACAAACAGCTCTTCCGAGGATTCCTCGTCGCCGCCGTCGAAGGTCACCCACGCTAGGTTCAGATGGCAGCGGGACGCCGCTTTGTCGTCGTCCACGCCGGATAGCAGCCCGATCGCTTCCTCCAAAGCTTGGCGCGCCTCTTTGAATCTGCCCAGGGTGATCGCGGGTGTCGCAAGTTCTCCACGAGCCTCGATTTGGGCTAGCGGGTCGCCCGATCTGTCCGAAGCCTCGATGGCTTTGACGCAATGGTCATAGGTGTTGCGAATGGCACGCAGGCCGTAGTGCGATTCGGCAAGAAGCGAGTGCGCCTGCGCAGCCATTGCCGGGCTTAGACGCTCTACTGTGGCCGAGAGGAGGATCTCCAATGGCTCGATCCAGATGTGGGAACGACCACGCCTCCTAATATAGTGGTGAAGCTGGAGGGCAAGCTCCCAGGCATCCTGGGGCTGCACCCATCCTCTTGCGCCAGTTTCCAGCGCCGCCAGGACATTGCCGGTCTCCAACGCCAGGCGATCTACCCATTGGCCATGTTCCCGCTCGCTCGTGAGGGACGCGAACCGCGCGCATAAGCCATGAATGTAGGCGAAATGTCTCTTGGCTGCTTCCCGGTGGTTCTTGGGGTCCTGCTCCAGAAGTTGCCAAGCCATCTCGCGCACCGTCTCGAGCATTTCAAAGCGAACCTCCTTCTGATCCTCGGACCAGCCCAAGAGGGAGCAGCGATTCAGCTTTTGCAGCCTGGCTTCGACCTGGTCGCCGATAAGCTCGGTCGCCAATTCGATATTGAATCCGCCCCGGCAGATGCTCAATCGTGAAAAGGCGCTGCGCTCGTCCTCGTCGAGCAGGTCCACGCTCCATTCGATGATCGTCTCAAGGCTTCGATGACGCTGTGGATAGTCCGCCCGTGCAGTAGCAAGGTCCACTCGTCTTCCTATGGACGCGATGACCTGGGCCGGCGACAGCGTGGCAAGCTTGGCCGCGGCCAGCTCTATAGCCAGCGGTATTCCTTCGAGCCTGCGGCAGAGAAGCAAGACGCTTTGGGCATTCGCAGGGGAAAGGCCGAAGCCGGGCCGGACCGCCTGGGCCGCTTCGACTAGCAGCTGGACACACGGCGAGTTCCGCAGAGCTGCCAGGTTGTGGTAGTCGTCGGGCAGCGGAAGCGGAGACAGCGGCATGATGCGCTCCCCCTCAGCCTCCAAAGGCACACGGCTTGTTGCAAGCACCCTAAGGCCGCCACACACCCGCGTCAGCTTGCTGATCTCCACCCCCGCCGCGCCGGCCATTTGCTCCAGGTTGTCAAGCACAAGCAATGCTGGTTGCTGGCCGATCACCGAAGCTGCTGCCTCGATTGCATCAGTTCCCTTGGTTGGGCTCTCGACCAAACTGGTAAGCAAAGCTTCGTTAAACTGTGCCGGAGTTTCCGCCCCAACCAGAGAAACAAACCACACCCGGCCCAGATAATCTCCGAGCAATTCCTGGGCAAAGCGCTGGGCTAGCCGAGTCTTGCCGGTTCCGCCGAGCCCAACAAGGGTTACAAGCTGAGAGCCTTTTGCCATAGCTCCAAGCAAGGAAGAAAGCTCCGAGATCTCATGCTCGCGTCCAAAAAAGGAGGACTTGTCCAGGCTGAGACCACTTCGAGGAGCGCTCTCGGGAACAACCGCGACCGAAGCATCCTGGCCGGATCGGGGCAAGGCCTCAAGCACGGCCAGCGCCTCCGGTCCGGGCGCCTCGCCCCACTGGTCGTCGAGCATGCGCTCCAGCTCTTCGAATTGCTTCACGGCGGCTGAAGTCTGGCCGGCCCTTCCCAGCGCCTTCATCAGCGCGATGTGAAGGTCCTCTCTGGCTGGGCATATGGCAATCGCCTTCCGCCCGGCAGTGATCGCCCCGTTGAGATCGCCGGACCTTGCGGCAGACTCGATATACATGCACGCGGCCTGCGCATAAAGCTCCTCGAGCTCCAATGACTGGGGCAGGATCCACTCGTCCCCGAAGCCCGGAAGCAAGGGCCCATGATAGAGGTCGAGTGCCGCCGCCAACTCGATCTGCGACTTCTCTCCATTCGAAGCTGCCTGAATATGAACCGCAAAGTCGATCGTATCCGTTGTAAGGCGCCTTCCGGCACTTCGAGCGTGTCCCTCTCCGACCGAACGCACTGGGCCGCATCCCAGTCCGGGCCATTCAGAGCAGATCGTATCGAGCTGACCGCCATCCGCAGCGAATGCCGCCCCTTCTCCGAGTCCGCTTCCGGCCAAAGAGCCTCGACGAGCTGCTCCTTGGGAATCTTGCGGCCCGCGTAGAAGGTGAGATAGGCGAGAAGCGATGACGTCTTCCGCGTGCGAAACGAAGCTTCCCGCCCAGACTTGGTCACGCGGAACTGGCCCAGGAGCTGCACGCGCCAAGGTTCGAACTCGCTCGCAACAGCAGGCGGGCCATCCACCATCCCAATATATCATGGGAGGGCTCGTAAGACCCGCTGCCGCGAGGATGTTAATCGACACTTACAGGATTGCTCCGGCCATACAACGATCATTGAGACATCCCAGGCGTCACAGGATCGTCACGAGCCCCCCTATCGCCCAAACCCGTCGACCAGTGCCAAGAACCTGACTTGCTCCAGACGGTATAAATCCTCCAAAGGAGTTGCACACCATGAAGGACACAGCAACCGCATTCGTCGGCGACATGCCCCGTAACTACGACAGATTTCTTCGGAAAATACTGTTCGAGCCATTCGCCGAAGACCTTGCGCGCAGAGTCGCCGTAGACCAGCCCGCCACGATCCTCGAATTGGCCTGCGGAACCGGCGTGGTCACCGCGAAGCTCGCAGAAAAGCTGCCCAGCGCCACGCTCGTCGCAACCGACATCAGCGAGGACATGCTCGCCATCGCACGACAAAATGTCCCCGGCAAGGTCGAATGGGCGATTGCCGATGCCCACGATCCCGGCTCGGTGGGCACGGGGTTCGACGCCGTGGTCTGCCAGTTCGGCGTCATGTTTCTCGAAGACCGCGTGAGGTGCTTTACCGAGGTGCGGAAGTTGCTCAGCGGATCTCCCCACCCCCCAACCCCCTCCCCGCGCACAACGCATCGCGGAGAGGGGGAGCCCGGAGCCTTCCACTTCAGCACCTGGGCCCCCATCGAGGAGAACCCCATCGCCAATCTCGCCCACCGCACTCTCGTCGAAATGTTCCCCGACGACCCGCCCAGGTTCTTCACCGTGCCATTCGGATATGCGGATGAGGCCCTGATCCGCAGCGAGCTCGATCAGGCAGGATACAGCTCCGTCTCGATCAAGCAGGCCCGGCTCTTTTCAGGATCATCGCCCGCCAACGACGCGGCATATGGCTTCATTCGGGGTGGCCCGCTTGCCGCCGCCCTGTCTGAGAGGGGGGCCGATCTCGACGAGGTCACCGCGAAGCTCGAAGTGGCGCTCAAAAGCGAGTTCGGCGATCCCGTCGTCTCCCCATTGTCCGCGTGGGTGGTACGGGCGGCAGGCTGAACCGATGCCCATGCTCATCTGCAAACCATCCCGCAAAGCCCCGCCAGCTTGAGAACCGCGTTCCAATCCCGCGCCGTACCAGCAACCAGTAAAGCAATGTGGGACATCAGCCTAAGGCCAGTCTATCCGCATTGGCATCCAGCATGAAGACATGGGAGCAAGATTGAATGGTATGGGAGCCAGATCGGAAGCCACGGGAGCCAGACGGGATGGTATGGGAGCTCGACGGAAAGACATGGGAGCAAGCTCGGAAGATATGGGAGCCAGACGGGAGGGTATGGGAGCTTGACGGAAAGGTATGGGAGCAAGCTCGGAGGATATGGGACGTAGATGGAGGTCTCTTAATCGCCGATTAATCCATCTCTGTCTGCGTCCCATCTGCTTCTATCTATCTCCCGTCGAACAAAGTTTCCGTTTGCTTATCTTCGACTTTACCCACGCCCTTATCCTTTGGATGCACCCAGTATACGATGCCTCAGCCCGCCCGCCCAGGCTGATATTGGCAAAGTAGCCAGAGTCGGGTTGAGGCTAAACAGACCCATCGCTCGCAGACGAAGCCTCAACCCGAGGACTAGCGGACATCGAAGGCGGTTTCCTCGACGGGCGTGTTGAGGCAGTCCAAATGGATCGTCGGGAGAATCACCACGCGGCTACTCGCTGGCCAAAGGCGGGCAGCGGGTGCTTGGGGGCCTGTCCGAGCAATAGCCCTGAGACTTTCAATCGATTCATCGAACGCGGCCGACGTACATGCTTAAGGCGAAGCCGAGAAAAAGTGGTGAGCTCGTCAATACTGTTGCGTACAGCGCATTTTGCGGGAACAGCCAAGCGGCTGCAGCGTAAGCGATCATGACCCAGAACGTTACGACTATGCTGAGCCGCCAGGACAGGCGCGCCTCTTCTGGATTCTCAGCGGCGCGTATTCCAGCTGGCATCATCGCGAGATTGCGGATCAAGAAGAACGCAGACAAGAGGGCTATTCCCGCGCATATATAGGCTAAGGCTGTGGTGACCACTGTTCTACAGTGTATCGTTCGCCTTCGGTCGCGTCCGCCCACGCCTACTTAACCGGCCAGGTCGGCAGGGTGTGCTTGAGGGGTTTGTCCTGGCGGTAGCCCAGCTCGTATTCGGCCTGCATGATCGTGTGGATCTCGTGGGTGCCTTCGTAGATCATGGCGCCGCGGGAGTTGCGGAAGTAGCGCTCGACAGGGAAATCGTCTATGTAGCCATAGGCGCCGTGGATTTCGACCGCTTTGTTCGCGGCGTCAAAGGCGGCGGCGCAGTTCGTCCATTTGGCGAGGCCGCATTCTTTGGTGTGCCGCTGGCCGGTGTTCTTCATCCATCCGACCTTGTAATAGAGCATCCGGCCGATCTCTCTTCCCTGCACCATCGAAGCGATCATCTGCTGGACGAGCTGCTTCTTGCCGATCTCCTCGCCGCCGACCTTTCGGTCGTGGCAATAGGGGATGCAGGCGTCGAGGCAGGCCTGGATGATGCCGACGGCGCCGGATGCGACGGTGTAGCGGCCATGGTCGAGGGCGGACATGGCGACCTTGAAGCCATCGCCCTCCTCTCCGATCCTGTTTTCGATCGGGACGCGCATGTCCTCGAAGAAGATCTCGCCGGTGTTGCCTGCTCGGACTCCGAGCTTGCCATGGAGGGGGCGGGACGTGAAACCTGGGGATGTGCGGTCGACGATAAAGGCGACGTGCCGGGTGTTGCGGTGTTGCGGTGTTTCGGTGTTGCGGTCTTGCAGATCGTCCTCGCCCGTAACACCGGAAGACCGCAACACCGGAACACCGTCCTCGAGCCTCGCGATGACAAGAAACTGATCCGCATAGTCGCTGAGCGAGATCCAGGTTTTTTGCCCATTCAGAATATAGCTCTCGCCATCGCGGCGGGCGCGGGTCTGTATGTTGATGGCGTCGGATCCGGCGTTGGGCTCTGTGAGTCCGAATGCGCCGAACTTGTTGCCCTTGGCGAGGTCGGGTAGCCATCTTTGCTTTTGCTGCTCGGTTCCCCATTGGAGGAGGGTTAGGCAGTGCAGTCCGCTATGGACGGACATGACGACGCGGGCGCTGGTGTCGGCTCTTTCGAGCTCTTCGCAGACGATGCCGAGGGAGATATAGTCGGTGTCGCTGCCTCCGTATTTGGCGGGGATTGAGACGGCCATCATTCCCGCCTCCGCCATCTTTTCGAGGCTTTTCCGGTCGGACTTGGCTTCTCGATCCCTTTGTTTGAGGCCGGGCAGGATCTCGGCTTGCCCGAACTTGTAGGCGGCTTCGCGCAGGAGGTCGTGCTCGGGAGAGGGGGAGAAGTCCATCCAGACCAGTTTACCGGGCTACTTCGCTATAGTGAAGGTCCAGGTTTTGGCGATCTGCTTTCCGCTGCTTTGATTGGCCGAGAATGAGGCGGTGTAGGTCGTTCCCGGGGCGAGGGGCTTCTTTGGGATGAGCATTATGGCGTCCTGGAGGGAGTCGTCGTTTTCGGGCGTGTTGAGGTAGCAATCGAGGGTTTTGCCTTGCGCGGTTCGGACGGAGAATTTTATGCCGGTGAGGCCGCTCATGTCGCGCAGGAAGATCTGCACGGGCGTGCCGAACGGGGGCTTTGCGCCCTTGTGCATTCGGTATGGGCTGGGCACATCGTATCCCTTCCATTCTGTGGGGACGTTTTTCTGGCCCGGCAAGGGGAAGACAGCAGGCTCGCCTTCGGGGATCGGGAAGAGGAATACCACGTTTTTGCCGTTCGCTCCGATGCCCATCTCGGTGGTTTCCGGCTCGATGAAGGGCTGCCGGTGATAGGGGCCGTTGAGAAGGAGGTTGAATGAGATCGCGAGCGAGCCGGTGGCGATGTCTTCCAGCACATACTCCGGCGCATATCCGGCCTTGCGCGCTCTGTTAGAGGGATCGGCGCCGGTGAAGCCCTTCTTGCCCTCTTGCTGGATGTGGGTGAAGACATTGTTGAGTGTCATGTACTTCGCGTGGCCGGCGGCTGCTTTGGACAGGACTGGATCGAGCCGCACGGTATTGAGTCCGACCAGAGTTCGGTAGCTGTTGATCCGGGCGAGCGCGTTGGCGACGATCTTGTCATCGGTTGCCGGGGGAGAGACGGCGAGCAGCAGAGCCAGGGCGGATATCATCTGTGGGTAAGTGTAGTCCACCAGCGCAGTATCATGCATTCATGCTGAAAACTGCGATCCTGGGCCTGTTCATTGGGATCGGCATAGTGGCTGGGTTCTTTCTTGTCGCGGCGCTCAGCCGAAAAATGAGGAGATAGCGTCCCGACTTCTTGGGACAAGGCCTTGTTCGAAGGAACAACAATGGGGACTCGGCCGGTCTTCAATTCTAGTCTGAAATCACAAGGAGAGAGACATGAATTGGGACATCGTTAGAGGCAATTGGAATCAGTGGAAGGGCCGCGCGCGAGAGGCATGGGGAGACCTGACGGACGACGATCTGGACGTGATCGCCGGAGAGAAGGAACAACTCGTTGGGCGCTTGCAGGAGCGTTATGGTTGGGCTCGCGAGCAGGCCGAAGATGAGATCGAAACCTGGCAAGAGAAGTATCGCGACGCCGCATAGATGTGCGGATGGGGGAGTCGGCTTAAATGGTGGCCGGTTCCCCCCTTCGTTTTGATCCGACGGTCCACGACCATCCAAGGATGGCCAGCTCTGCGGCCATCGAAACAGTGATCGCCGCCCCTGCATTGATCATGCCTGGCCAGCCCAGGCGTACGCCGACAAGGAGCATTGCTGCGAGTACGAGCGTTCCCACCACTACCGCGGTCAGCCTGGATGCTGTCAGGTGCTGCGCGGTAAGCATGCCTCGAACGTAGGATTGGACAGCGCCAATAAATGGGGTGAACAGGGCGGCCATGACTCCGACGTGGGCCGTGACGGCGATCGCCAGCGGAGCCTGGATGACGCCGCGGAAGTAGTTTTCGTCGAGGTGGGTGGCCGTGACGATCCCAAGCAGGACAGTCATGAATAGCCCAACGTAGAGGCAGAACCGCCGAAGCTGGCGTATGGACCGCTCGCTGTCGGCCAGGGTAATCACGACCTCCGTCAGAGCAAATGTGATCGATCGCATCATGAAGAGCAGACCGATCGTGATGTTCCAGGCCGCAAGAGATTCCACCCTATCCGGTGCTTCGTTTAGTGCTCGCCCGATGAGCGGAAAGGCCAGCATCATGATCATCGTGGTCGCGGTTAGCGGCAGGTGAAATCGCGCGAGCTTGGCAAACGTCAATGGGGATTCCTGGGTTGGGGCATCCTTCGCCAGGTGTTTGGATACGGCAGGCCGGCTGGCGATATGGGCGAACAGGCATTCGGCACCGACCGATGCGACGATGGCGATGGCTGCGACTTCAGCCCCTCCGAGCGCGCTCCACATGTAAAGCCCGCCTCCGGTCAAGAACACCGTGCAGACGCGCACCGCCGTTCCGTAGCCCACCCACCGGGTCATGTCATAGCGAATGAGAATGCCCTGAAGGTAGCGCCTCCACCCGATGAGCGCGCTCCAGGGAATCATGATCGCGAAGGCGGTGTGGCCTGCGGCTGCCACGCGCGGATCGGCGTTCAGCAGCGTGATCATGATGAAATCAAACACCGGCGGCAGGGCGAAAATGGCATGGATCACGCTAGCCCAGAGCATCAGCAATTGGGTGAAGCGGGTGATCGTGACGTAGTGCTGATGGTTCTTGCTCAGGGTTGTCGAGGTGGCGAGCAGGTCGATGACGGGGCTCTCCACCCACAGCGCGACAGTGAAGATGAGGTACCAGGCGGCAAGGTTGATCTCGGCATTCGGAAGGCGGCCGATGAAGCCGTGGGCGATGGGCGCCTCGAAGGCCATGAAGATCCAGGACAGCGCCAGGGGCAGAAAGAACTTGAAGATCCTGCGCTGGGTCAAGGGCACGGGCGGCTCGAAATGTTCGAGCTTGGCCGAGGGGATCGCGGGCACGCTGGGAGTCTACTTGCAGATTCTCCAGATGAGGATGCCGATTGATTGTCCCGGCGGTGCATGGGACCTAGGAATTCCGCGCGGCGGAGTCATTCCGCGCCCACATGGAGGAGTGTGCCATCACGGCAGATGGCAATTTCGGTGCTACTTCTTGGCCTGGTCCTTGAGCTGCTGTCCATAGCGGCGCATGAACTTCTCTACGCGGCCGGCTGTGTCCACCAGCTTCTTGGTTCCCGTGTAGAACGGATGGCTATAGGCGCTGATCTCGACGTTCACCACGAAGTGGTCGACGCCATCGACGTTGCGGGTCTCGTTGGTCTTGGACGTCGAAACGCCGGTCCACTCGTGCTCGCCGTCAACGAACAGCACGGGATACGTCTTTGGGTGAATGCCTGCTTTCATGAGCCGGGATATTATGGCCTATTTTGAGGTCCGGGTTCAAGCGGGGCGTTACGTCAAACCTCCTTCAGCTTCCAACGCCCCTGCTTGAAAGCCGCCATTGCCAGGATCCCCTGGACTGCCTGCGAGATTGCGAAGGATAGCCATACCCCGGTCGCTCCCATGCCCATAGGTATTGCAAAGATGTAGGCCATCGGGACGCGGATCAGCCACTGCGCAATCACCGTTATCCACATCGGCCA
Source organism: Fimbriimonadaceae bacterium (assembly GCA_049276675.1). Lineage (GTDB taxonomy): Bacteria > Armatimonadota > Fimbriimonadia > Fimbriimonadales > Fimbriimonadaceae > DATLGQ01. The sequence goes on along the minus strand of JBASWW010000003.1, from coordinate 20,341 downwards.
GACTGTATCTCCCGCTCCCTGAAGGGCGCCAATGGTCACCATCGCATAGGCAAACATCACCTCCGTGGCGCAAAGGAAGCGTAGGAGACTGGCGGTTTCGGCGGCGATGGCCTCCTTGCCGTTCGTCATGAGCATCGCGATGGGGTAAGCGCCGATGAAGATCGGCACGACGAGGGCGAGGACGATGAGTCCTGCCATGTGGCTAGCCGTCCATCCAAGGCGCTCCGCTCGCTGGGGGCGCTTCATGCCGAGGCTCTGGCCCACGAGCGCAGCCGCCGCCATCGAGAGCCCAAACGCAGGCATAAACATAATGCCCTCGATCGAAAACGCAATGCCGAGCGCGGCAATGGCGGAGGCGCCGTTCGGCACTTCCTTTACGATGAGCGTCAACACGATGAGCGAAGACACCCGGAGGATTGCCATCGCGGCGGCCGGAGTTGCGATGCGGAGGATTCGCCGGGTCCAATCCCATCGTGGAAGCCGGAATGGGTTCGTCCCTCCGAGCGGAGTTCGGCGCATATAGATGAGATAAAGCAAAGCGGAAGTCCAAGCGCTGGAGGAGAGTGCGACTCCCGCGCCAAGGAGGCCAAGATCGAAGCCGGGGAGGTGGATCCCTCCAGCAATCTCGCGCGGCGGAAAGACGAGTATAAAGTTCAGCGCTATGTGGAGCACGATCTGGATGCCGGAAATAACCATCGGGCTCTTCGTGTCGCCAACACCCCGCAAGGAGCCGGCAAGGCTTTGAATGATGAAGAAGGCGGGCATTCCGGCGGCGAAGGCGAGGAGATACGTTGTCATGAGCGCCATCGCCCTCGTCTCCGATGCCGGGACAAGGTGCTTTGCGAACAAGAAGGCGATGAACACCGTCGCCGCCGCTGCAACCAGTCCTCCGATGATCGCGACCCGCAAGCACTGGCTGCAGGACGTGCGATACTCGGCAGGCTTGGCCGCTCCGAAGGCTCTGCTCACAAGGGCGGTAGCGCTCGTGCTCAGGGTCATCGAGAGCGAGATCATCAGGAAAATGATGTTGATGGAGGCGCTCTGAGCGGTGATCGCCGGAGCCTCGAGCTGCCCTACAAAACCCCGATCCAGAAGGCTGTTCACGACCTGAAGCGAATTGAGCAAGACGGCGGGCCAGGCTAGCATCCAGACGACGCGGGCGCTGTTTTCGTGGGCCTCGTCGACGCTGACGGCAGATTCCTCTAGGAAGGCCAAGGGAGGGTTAAGGTTACCTGTCGCCACTCGGAGGAACCAGAAGTAGCGGGCTGGCGGCAAGGCAATTCTTTGAGTCGCGACTGCGGGTCATCCAGCAACCTTCCAATGCTCAAAGCTATACTTTTGCCCATGATCGCATCAGGTTCGAAACGAATTGGACGGCTCGCTGAGGAATTGCGCGGAGCTGGGATAGACGCCATCTTCACTTGCACTCCGATCTCGATGGGCTACCTTAACGGATTTCATGAGGGTGGAGGCGAGCGCTTTCTGACGCTTGCCGTGAGGGCGGATGGCACGACCCGCATGATCTGCCCAGGGCTTTCGGCAACCCAGGCAAGGCGAAGCGGGATAGAGGACGTGCGCTCGTGGAAGGATGGAGAGGATCCACTCGCCCATTTCCGACAGCTCGCGGAGGACTGGAACCTTCGATCGGCAATCCTCGCAGTTGAGGACGACATGCCCGCATACATGCTTCTCCAGATGCAGGAAGCCTTGCCAGCGGCCCTGTTCAAGCCGGGGCAGGAAGTGCTCGCCAAGCTGATGCGGGTCAAAGAGCCGGGCGAGATCGAACTCATGCGGCGGGCAGGAAAGATTGCGGACGAGGCGCTGCCGGCCGCCCTTCGAATTATCCGGCCCGGTGTAACCGAGCTCGATGTCGAGGAAGCATTGATGTCGGAGATGCGACGGCTAGGCGGCAGGCCCCTGTTCTGCATTGTGGCCACCGGAGCGAATGGAGCAGAGCCCCATCACATGAGCGATGAAACAAAGATTGCCGATGGCGACGTGATCGTGCTCGACTTTGGCTGCACGGTCGACGGTTATCTGAGCGATATTACGAGAACCGTCTGCTGCGGCTCCGCCTCCGATGAGGCGAAAAAGGTCTATGACACCGTGCTTCGAGCACACAATGCGGGCCGTGCCGCGATAAATTCGGGAGTTGCCTGCCAAGATGTGGATCGGGCTGCGCGAAGAGTGATCGAGGGCGCGGGCTACGGCGAATTCTTTATGCACCGGACCGGCCATGGCATCGGGATGCGTGGCCATGAGGAGCCGTTCATCATTGAAGGAAATGCTCTGCCCCTCGCGCCGGGACACTGCTTCTCGGTCGAGCCCGGAATCTATCTCCCCGGCAAATTCGGAGTCAGGATCGAGAACATCGTGACCTGTACCGAGAATGGGCATGAGAGCTTGAACGCGGAACCCGCTGGGGAATTGATTGAATGCTAAATTGCTGGGTTGCTGGATTGCTTGATTGTCGACGCCCAAGCCTAGGAAGGCGAATCATTTCAGCACTGCAGTGATCAAGCCATCCAGCAATTCCCAGCATTTTTGCGTTGTTGCCCTAAAGAAATCGAAGAAATGTGCCGTTATCTGAATTGGACGGATAGCGTCATTGGCAGAAAAGGGCACGGTGGAGGCGACTCCAACCACGCAAAGCCTAGGATCTCTGGCGAGGAGATAGCCGGGTTACCTGTCTGAGAAGCGCGAGTCAAGGAGACTCTCATGCGAATATCAGACACTGAAGTACAGAAGATTCTCAACGGCAGCGCCGTTGTAAACGACATCGTCGAGCTCGACGAATCCCGCGAAAAGCGGGAGGCCGACAAGCCCCTAGTGCGGCTCATCACCCGCCAGGTCATTGACATGCCCGATCGGGAGGACATGGTCGCGGAGCTCAAAGCCCGGGTCGATGCCGGGGAATATAACCCTTCCGGCGACGACATCGCGGACGCGATGATCCGGCGTTCGATTGCAGATAGAGTGCGGTGAAAGTGCTTTGAGTTGGGGAGTTGGGAGTGGAGTTCTAGCACTTAACGCTCAACGCTTCGCCGGCATCTTGTAACGCACGACCGTTCGAGCATCCGTCCGAACGTATAGCACCTGATTTCGGCCAAGGAAGGGTTGCACAAACCAATCTTTCGTCTTGCCAGGAGGAGTGAACTTCCATTGAGGAACGCCGCTCCAACTGAAGCAATAAATCGACTTGCCGTTACTAAGCAAGACGCGCTCTGCGTCGTGAGTCACATATCGAGCCTTGATCGCAGACTCTAACTCAAACATCTCCAGCGGCTTGCCGTTTCGATCATAATGGTTGATCGTTTCCGGTCCCCTCGCCCAGTCACCAGCCGTGTCCAGAAGGGCAAGGGATCCATCTTCGCCTTCCGAATACGGGCCAGACGACTCCAGCCAGGCGTTATTCGGCCGTCTGCGAAGCCGGAGCAGAAGCTTCCCGCTCCTGTCGTAGAGAGAGCGACGGTTCCATCGGTATGGCTGGCCCCAGGTTGCGACGTTCTCCTGGAATCTGTCGATGCCCACGCGCTTACCCGAAGGGGCGAAGTGTAGGAATCCGATGTCCTCGCCAGCTCCCCAGACGTAGATGTGGCCGTCCCTCGTGATCTGCATCGAGTCGAACGACATTCCCGTTGATCCGAAGTCGGTAGGGCGGGGCGACGCAATGACTTGCCGCCTTCCATCGAGGCCGTACACATGCACGGCCTCGGTCCTCTCGTCTTTGCAATAGATCTTTCCATTTCGCACAGCCATTTCGCCGATGCCACCGAGCTTGGTTGGGTTTGCGCGATCTCCGAGGATTCGGTCGACGGTGCCGTTCTCCGCCAGTCGAAGCATCGAAAAGCCATCGCTGATCCAGAGCCTGCCATTGGAATCCGTTTGGGGAGCATCCCTCAGTTCGATGGGCCTGGAATCGGCGTACTTCGGGGCGAACCGAGCGACCAGCTTGCCTTTGGCATCGAGGCGAAGGATGGGCGGATCGCCCATGAAGTCGAGGACGGTCACCCCGCCGTTGGCAGCCGCTGCTACGTCGCTGGTATACGCGGATTCTCCCACCTTGCTTGTCAGATCGGTGAGTCTCAGAAACTTGCCATTGCGGCTGAAAACTTGAACGGTGCTTGGTCCCGGATCTACCACGACGACGTTGCCATTAGAGGTGACGGCCACGTCGTTGACCATCCCTAGGTAGGAAGGTGGATCATTGGGTCCCGTACTCCGCTCTTCCGTCTTCTTCCATCTCTGCCTGCCCTCGAGATCATAGGCGGTCAGGGTGGTCTCGAGGCCATAGGGTATCGACTTTCTCGCGATCACGACAAAGCCGCCGTCCATGAATCCGGCAATAGCTTCCACGCCTGGTGCTCGGAATGATGCTAAGCGCTTCATTGAGCCTGAGGCGCTGTCGATGCGCCACGCCATGGCTGCTTCTGGTGTGTAGGTGTTGCGGGTCACCACGAATCGATTTCCGCCGGTCCAGCACAGGCCAGAAAAGGACTCCTTCCCCTTGGGAATGGAGCTTAGGCTAACCCTAGACAGTACACGCCCCCGATAGTCAACAACCACAAGAGACGTGTCGTCTCGGCTTAGAAAGGCGATCCTCCCTGGGCCGGCCATGACGAACTCGTCTATGTCGCGCAAGAGGGGCGACATCTCAGGCACCCTCTCGGGAATGACCGTCTTGCCTAGATACGCGAGCGAAACCGGCTTCCAACTGATCGTCGACTTAGCCGCCGTTCGTGGGAAGCGCCGCCTCCCGCTTGGGACGGGCGGCTCCGCAGGATCGGCCATTCGTTTGCCGGTGGACAAGCTGTAGGTTCGCCAGCCAGATGGCCCATCGCCACGCACCTCGAACAGCACCATGTCTCTCTTTTCATCCAACCGCACACCCAGCGCTTCGGGGATCGGCCATGAGTGCATTTCCGTAGAGAACTTGCGAGGCACAGACTCGTTCAAAACTAAGGTTCCGTCCGGGCGGATGATCACAAACCGCACATCGCCATCATCCCGTCGTTCGCCAAAGAAGCCATCTGGTCCCTTGCTGTGGCTGTAGCCCGCGGCCATGCCGTTTGTCGACACGGCCGCTTTGGCGAGTGTGAATGGATGCCTGGCTCGCCAGAGGATCCTCTTTCCATCGCTGAAGGTGTAGTCGCCTGGGCCAGCCCCGTCCGGCTCGCTCGGATTGACGTACAGGGTATAGCGGCGGTCGCTCGACTTGGACCACTGCGGATTCACCACAGGTTCCCGCGCATACTGGTTGGGAAGGATCAGGAGCAGGATGGGTAGCACCATGCCTCCATTATGCGGAAGGTACAAGTCAGGGGGGTAGTTGTCGCGGTCGGTCGGTCAGGCGTCGAGTCTTGTCCAACTTCAACGCTTCAACGCCCGAACGCACCAAAGCTTGCGTGAGAGGTTGGCTCATCCATCAGGCTTTCCTGCACGACGCCTACGTACCACTTCCCGCTGTCGTCTTCGGGGCGTTCGTGCCAGTCGTAGAGATATCCCGAAACGAGGTCTTCGCCAGCGAGCCGCTGGGCGAGCATATGGGTGGGCAGCCACACCTCTTTGAGGACCGGATAATAGTCTGAAGGCAATGGTGGCTGCATGAGCCGGTAGTCGTCCGTGACATCGACGACCACGATGCGCGCAAAATTAAACTCCCAAAGATTCCCTGCGATCTCCGCCATGAGTGCTCTGCCTCCTTCCTGGATGGCTTGCGGATAGAGACGCGGCGGAGGCTGGGAAAGGCGCGCAGGTGCGCTGAGTGAGGGTCGAGGCGGTGCCCTCTTAATGCTTAGTGCTCAATTCCGTGCGCCGACCATGTTCTCCAAAGCCGGAGGCGTAAACTGGCAGATAGAGGCCACAATGATGGCGATGTCAATCGCCGCTCAACCCTCTGTCGAGCAGATTCGGGCCCAGTTCCCTTCACTCAGCTCGGGCACGATCTATCTGGAGAACGCGGGCGGCACACAGGTTCCGCTGGTCGTAGTGGACGCGATGCGCGACTATATGTTGAGCAGCTATGTCCAGCTCGATGCAGACTACGGGGCTTCTAAGCGAGCCACCGAGACAGTGGCTTCGGCCCGGCGTTTCCTGACGATCTATATGAACGCGGGTGACAAGGGCCAGGTGGTGTTCGGTCCCTCGTCGAGCCAGCTTTGCAAGCATCTCGCCGATGCCTACGCCAACGTGCTAGAGCCTGGAGACGAGATTATCGTCGCCCAGACCGGGCATGAGGCAAACGTCGGGCCCTGGTTCAAGCTTGAAGAGCGAGGATTCACGGTCAAGCTTTGGCCCGTCAACAGCGACACCTTTCGCTGCGAACTTGACGAACTGCGAGCGTTAATGAGCGACAGAACCAAGATCGTCGCCTTTCCCCACAGTTCAAACCTGCTCGGGGACATCGCCGATGCCCGTGCGATCGCGGATATTGCCCACGAGGCAGGAGCAAGGGTAGTAATAGATGGCGTCGCTTACGCTCCCCATCGCGTACTCGACGTTCAGGCGATCGACGCCGACTGGTACTTCTATTCGACCTATAAGGTATTTGGGCCGCACATGGCTGCGCTTTTCGGCAAAGCGGAGGCTTTCGCCGAGCTGGCTGGCCCTGGCCACTATTTCATTCCGGAAGGCAGCCCCAGCAAGTGGGAGCTGGGGTGCCTGAGCCACGAAGGATGCGCCGGGACTCTTGCCCTTGGCCGTTATCTCGCCTATGTCGCGGGAAAGTCGCACACCGCCGAAACGCCGCGAAGCACTGTCGAAGCGGCATGGGAGACGATGTCGGCTCTAGAGCTTCCCCTCCAGCAAAAGCTGATCGGCTACCTTCAGGGCAAGCCCGGCGTTCGCGTTATTGGCCCGCAGCAGACCGGCGCATCCCGCGTCGCGATTGTCAGCTTTCTCAGCGACCGTACATCCCCACCCGAGATCACGGCGGCAACGGATGCGGCCGACATCGGAATCCGCCACGGACACGCCTATGCCGCCCGCTTGTGCGAAGGCCTTGGAATCCACCCAAGCAGCGGCGTGGTGCGGGTCAGCTTTGCCCATTACAACACCGCGCAAGAGGTGGACAGGCTGATCGACGTGCTGCAAGGCATCCTCTAAGCTCGCGAGGGCGTATAATCAGAGTCTAAGCGGCGGAGTAGCTCAGTTGGTTAGAGCACACGGTTCATACCCGTGGTGTCGGCAGTTCAAGTCTGCCCTCCGCTACCACTTCCCTCTTCGATCAGCTTCTTGAGGGCAAGATTGCGGCTCAGAATAAACCGGCGCAAATAGTGCTTCAGGAAGAGCGTGTCCATGGCCCAGCCGATCGGGCCCAGAGGAGATTGGAAGTCGAGGGTATCTACGAGCATTGTGCCGCCTTCGACGGGCTGGAACTCGTGCACGTGCCGAAGCCGCTTGAAGGCCCCTTGCTGCATTTCGTCGACAAATCGGCTCGGCGAAGCGAACTCGACAATCTTTGCTGTCAACCGTTGACGCACGCCCAAGTGTCGGGCCTCGAAGGTCACCGTCTCGCCCAATCCGATCTTTCCTGAAGTCACTCCACCAACTGCCCGCTCGCGGCCTCCGGCGGTTCGCTCATGAAGCCCGATATCCCGCGCGGCATCAAAGCAAATCTCCGGAGCTGCGCGCACAAATTTCTCAACCCGAATGATCGCCAACGCTAGAACCTACGGCTGGGAGGGTAAAACCGCCTCATGCCTCTACCCGTTGGCGCGAAAGCGCCCGACTTTACGCTCAAGTCTCGCAAGAACGGCACTTTCCAGGACGTCACCCTGAGTGACAATTTCGGAAAGGCGAATGCCGTGATCCTTTTCTTCCCAGGCGCATTCACCACTCCTTGCACCGCGGAGATGTGCGACGTTCGCGACCGTATGAACCACTTTGCCGGCTTGAACGCCCAGGTTTATGGCATCAGTGTCGACAGCGCCTTCGCTCAGGAAGCATGGGCGGAAAGGGAGCAGCTAACCTTTCCTCTGCTGAGCGACTACAAGCGCGAGATCACCAATGCGTACGGTGTGGTGAATCCGGATCTCGCCGGCATGGGCCCGTCCGCTGCCCGTGCTGCGTTCGTCATCGACAAAGAAGGTGTCATTCGCTACTCCGAGCAGACGCAAACACTCGGCGAAATGCCCAACTTCGCCGCAATCGACGCGATCCTTGAGCAAATCTCATGAAAATCGGCATCTTCACTGCTCTGTTCGGCGATAAGAGCCTCAGCGAGGCGCTCGAGATCATCCAGGCAGAAGGAATCGAGGCCGTCGAATTCGGCGCGGGCGCGTATCCCGGCGCAGCCCATCTCGGCGGAAGCCATGAGGCGGTTGAGGAACTGATCGCCGACAAAACCAAGCGCGACGCACTCCTCAAGGCGGTCGAGCGAAAGGACCTCACCATCTCCGCCATCTCCTGCCACGGCAACCCCCTCCACCCTGACAAGAAGATCGCCCAGGACCATCATCGCGCCTTTGTCAACTCCGTCCAGCTCGCCTCCGCACTCGGCGTCGGGTGCGTCAACGGCTTCAGTGGATGCCCCGGCGACGGGCCGGGCGCGAAGAATCCGAACTGGGTCACCTGCGCATGGCCGGACGAGTTCCGCGACATCCTCGAATGGCAATGGAAGGAGGGCGTAGTCCCCTATTGGAAGGAGCAGCACAAGCTCCTCAACAAGCACAAAGTCAACTTCGCCATCGAAATGCATCCCGGCTTCGTCTGCTATTCGAACGACACACTCCTCAAGCTGCGCCATGCGGTGGGAGACAGAATCGGCGCGAACTTCGACCCCTCGCACCTCTGGTGGCAAGGCATCGACCCCATCTCCGCCGTCCGCGAGCTCGGCCGAGAGGGTGCGCTTTTCCACGTCCATGCGAAGGACACCCGCATCGATCCTGAGAACTCCGCCCGGAACGGCAACCTTGACACCAAGAGCTACGGCGCGATCAACGAGCGTTCCTGGGTCTTCCGCTCGGTCGGATATGGCCATGGCCTCGATTGGTGGAAAGAGTTCTGCTCGGCGCTCCGAATGGCCGGATATGACCATGTGCTCTCGATCGAGCATGAGGACGGACTGATGACGCCGCTCGAAGGGTTGCGCAAGGCCGTCTCCGTCTTGAAGGAGGCCGTGATCAGCGAGCCGGCTGGCGAGATGTTCTGGGCAAAGGTTTAGGCTGCCAACAAGTTAGAATCTCCACCATGACGACCGATGAAATCTGCGAGTTTTGCCGCGCGCTGCCCCACGTGACCGAGGACGTAAAGTGGGACGACGACCTCGTCTTCAGCATCGGCGGCAAGATGTTCTGCGTAGCAGCTCTAAGAGGGGAGGACTTCGCAGGTTTTGGATTCAAAGCCTCACCGGAGAATTTTGCCAATCTCCTCGATCGGGAGGGCATCATTCCTGCTCCATATCTTGCAAGGGCTCAGTGGGTCTATGTGGAGAAAGCTGACGCGCTCACGCTCGAAGAAGCAAAGTCCCTACTTTCCGAAGCAAGAAATATCGTCATTTCCAAGATGACAAAGAGGGCGCAGAGCGAATACGGATGAGGACGGTGTTGACGCTGTCAGGTATTGAGGTATTGATCAGTCGCGTCGACGCCCTCTGCTAAAATATGTCGAGCCAAGGACAGACCACCATGAAAGCAAGATTTCTCCTCATCCCCGTTATGCTCGCCGCCTACGCGACGGCCGGCCAAGACTCGATAAAGATCATCCGGACCTTCAAGGAAGGCGAAAAGGATGTCTACGACCTCACCATGAAGATGGCCAGCCAAATGGGCGCGGTCGATCTGACAATGACCACCACCCAGACCGTCAAGAAAATCTATCCGAACGGTGACGCCGACATCGAAAACGCGACTGGCGCCGGCAAGATCAACATCATGGGCCAGGCCCGCGATATTCCTGCCGGCAAGTCGACCACGATGCGCATGAACAAGTTCGGAGCGCCCGTCGATGCCCCCAAGGCTTCAGGCGGACAGGGAATGAACCTCGACTTCATCAACCATGTCCGAGGCTTCGGGGACTACGACCTCAAGCTCAACGTGCCCGTCACGATCGACTTCACCGATCCTAAAGATGCAAAGAGCAAGGTCAAAGGAACGGTAATGCTGATTGCTTTGTCTGAGAAGACGGCGACGGTCAAGGCGGACCTCAGCGTTTGGAACGCGATGGGCGGGCCGATAAAGATGATCGCTACTTCCGTGATCGACCGCGCCTCGGGCAAGGGCGAGAAGGTCGAGGTCAAGGCCGAGAAGCTCCCAGCCGAGATGACCGGCGGCTTCCCGATCGAGAGCATGGAGCTCACCCTCGTCCGCAAGGCCGGATAATCCGCTAGGGCCGCGACCCCGTTCAAGGTCGCGGCCCATTGGATGGTCCAGTCACGAGTAAATAATTTCGATCCGTGCGCTTACCGTATCGCCTTCTTCAAGGCCCTCAGCTTTCCGGATGACCGTCTTGAGCGGCAGCACATACTGGCCGTCTTTCGCCCACAAAGCCGTATACCATTCGGTCTTTCCGATCCGGGCATTCACCGGGATCATGCCCCAGCCATAGGTCACCTGCGACTCGATGGCCTTGATCTCACGCGACTCCTTAAGCGGGACGGTCACGAAAAAAACGGCGCCGGCCCCCTCCAGTACCAGATCTCATCGCTGAACTCAACGACCATCGCTACAGTTTGCCGCTTAGGACCTTGACTAGATGGCGGTTCAGCCAGTAACCCGCGTCATCGAGGCATTCTTCCTCGAGCTTGTCCTGTAGCCGCTCCCCCATGATCGTCCCCATTTCCTGTCCCGTGTGCTTGTTCGTAAACGCGACTAGTTTAGCTGCCGGCCGGAGCTGCCACTGCAATCAGGTCTAATACCGAATACGGACGTAGACCGTGAACTGCACCACCGGCTCGTTCACGACCGGGTTGATCACGCTATCGAAATCCTTTGCGGTTAGCCCGTTGAAATAGAACGTCCGGGGCTTGCGGGCGCGCTGGATCGTGAAATTCTGCCGCCAGCCTTCCATCGACTCCGACTCCTGCGCGACATACGAATCGTACATGTCGGCCGGATAGTAGATGCTGAAATTCGGCGCGCTATTGCCCGTGAACTGCCCGACCTTGACCCCGAGCAGCCGCTCCTGCTCTTCCATCTTGCGCTTGAGTATCCGCGCGGCCTCCGTGACGAGCCTGGTCTGGACGGCTTCTATGTCCTTCACGACGTAGTCCACCTTCACGAGGTCGAAGATGCCGGACTTGGACGCGGCCTCGGTGATCTGGTCGATCAGAGTCTTGTCCTTGTAGCGGATGATGACGTTCTTCTTGATCTCAAAGCCGACGACGACCTCCCTCACGGCGTTGTCGCCCGCCGGCACATAGCCATAGATGCGATTCTGGGCGACGAAATCGACATAGTAATCGGCAGGGTTCAGCTTCATCTGGCGAAGGCTTGCGGTGAAAGTGCGGATCGCCCCCTCCATCTTCTGTCGGGCCTCGTCTAGGGTCTTGCCCTCCTCGTTGATTCCGAACACGGCGACATACTCATCAGCGAGCACATTCATGAGCACGCTCGCCTCGATGTATTTGCCATCCTCGGGACGATTCGTGCGCTTGGCGAGCTCGTTCGCGCGGGCCTGCTCGACCCCTGACCTTCCCTGCTGCCCGTAGGACGCTGCGCCCCCCGAAATCTGCGTGAGAGCGTGCGAGGCGATGGTTGTGACGACGAGAATTGAAAAAATCTTGTTCATGTGAGTTCCCCCTGGCCCGGACTGGGCTACGAGGATAGACGCGTGAGGCCTAGAGAGCGGTTACCAATAGTTGGGCACCTCGTAAATGTGCCGGAGTTCGCCCCCTGTAAGATCACGGGGAGGCATGAGAGGGATAAAGTAGGAATGGGAAAATTACTTCATATGCGCAAACTCATTTGGATCGTGGGTGCCGTCGTTCTTGGGCAGAGCGCCCAGGCTGCGGTTATGTTCATCGAAGGCTTCGTGCCGGGGAAGAGCCTGGAGATCAACGTGAACTACAAGGGCGCCGGCTCCACCGAGACGGCCGGGGCATTTGCCGCCCACATCGACGGCGGGCCAATGGTCGAGGCCTATTGTGTCGACCTGCTCAACGGCGGCACGATCGGTCAGGAGTATTCGTTCACTCCTCTTTCCACTAATCTCTTGTCCAACGGCGCGCGCGTCGCATACCTCTACAGCACCTTCGCGCCGACAATCGAGCTTGGCTCGACTTATGACACGCTGCAGAAGGTCAGGGAAGCCTCGGCAGGGCTCCAGCTCGCCATATGGGACGTGCTATACGATGGTGGAGACGGCCTTTTCGCCGGGGATTTGTGGTCGTTCGAGGGCGGAAACGTGGAGACGTACGCAGGTTTCTTTATCGGCTCCTCCAATGGCGCGAGCGAGGCAATCTGGGCGAAAGCGGATGCCCATCCCGACGAGATGAACCAGGATCTGATCGTCCCGGTGCCTGAGCCCGCGACTCTTGCTGCTCTGGGAATGGGCGTCGCGGCGTTCCTGCGCAAGCGGACTGGCAGAACTCGGAAGCAGCGCTAGATCGGAGCAGCGAGTGTCCGCAGCTTCCCAACAGGGAGGCATAATCAATGAACTCAACGCATCTTGCCCGGATCACCAAAATCACCAAAATCATGGCGTTTTTCTGCGATTCCGTGCGGAAACGTACTGGTTAGGTAAGCACTAGGCGGAGGCTTCGAACATCGAATGTTGGGTGGTGAGATTCCGGGATTCGGTATTGCGGCGTCGAAGCTCCACGACTAATAGTGGTCCGTGGGCAAAAATGTCAACTAGCGATCGGTCGAAGAGGCGATAAGCGATGGGTTGCCCGCGCTTGCTCACAGGGCTTCGCCAGTTCGCAGCGATGCATGATTTTGGCGTGTGTTCGATCCAACGCAGCGGGGCGATGACGAGCCGGTCCGGCCCCTGTACGTTGCGGGTCGTCGGGACGACATGGAATCCCGGATGGCTCATCCTCGCGGCGACGAAGTGAGCCCCCGAGACGCCATGAGAGCTGGCTGTGGCGTGGGTTGGCTTTCATGGCAGGATCATTCTGCCGCACGGAGCCTCCACTTTGGCAAGGGCGAGGCACTAAGATGCACACTTTATTGCGGTATTCGGTATAATCAGGGGGTAGGCGACTTTGCCAACCATTATGGGACGCCGAGAAAAGACGACTGACCCCCGCGTTTGGGTTGCAGTGTCAGACGAAATGTTTGAGCTACGTAAAGTTCAGGCAGAACTGAACCATTTTTTGTGGACTTCCGAGATCGCGTATGCATCCCTACTGGACATTGCACCTACAGCTTTTCCTGAGCCGACCGTGCCAGCCATTGAAGCGCTGGGACATCTCATGACACAAGCCTGGTATCCATCCAACCAAGGAAACATCAAGTACGGAGGGACAGTTGAGCAGGTCTTGGCGCAGACGACCAAGAATACTGTCTATATCTACCGAGCGGTGGTCGTCTTCTTTGTCTCTGCATTTGAGCGGTACCTCGAAGCACGAATTGGAGCGGATCGCGGGTCAACTCGCGCCGGAGGCTGGGGACCATACACCCAATCGCTCGCAATCCCCGCTCTCCAAGCTACCGGGACTCGAATGCCTCGAGATCGATATCCTGTGCAGCTCAACACCCTACTGGAAGCGGACTTTGTCCGCGAAATTCGGAATCGACTAGTTCATACAGACCGCCCTGTCCCACACGCTCTCGCCGATGCGGAGTCAAAGCGGCTTCAGAAGAATGCGGCAGCATGGTGTCGGGGCGCTGGCTTGTGGAACGATGCGATAGAATCTACAATTAAGCTGGCTGCCAACCGGGTGTTCGGCCAGGCTGAGAACCACCTGAAGCAAGCGCAGCGAGACGGCAAAAACTTGCCAATCGAGCTTTTTTACACGCTCTTTACCTTTTCCAACCTTGATCGCTTAGCATTCGAGATCGAGGAAGCACTCTTATCCTCCACGCTTCCATCGAACAAGATCCAACGAAAGGAGGATCACGTCAGACGGAAAGACATTATTCTCGCACAAGTGGAGATGCAGCCAGTCGGCTAAGCGTGGGTTCTGCCGCCGCTGGACTGCGCACTTGGGCGGCCCGACCCTGGAAAGGAGCGTCAAGCCAGCCAGCGCGCGTACTATCGGGGCCCTGCAAGGTCGGGGGCATCAGAGCAGATCGATTGCGGCCTTAACGTCTTGTGGCGCTCCACCAAGCAGGTACTTCTCCAAGAGGTCCACCTTGAACCGAATAGATGAGGCATCATTAGGGGCCTGCATTAGTCGATCAAACTCCAAGAGTGTGTAAGAGGGTGGGTTCTCCTCATCCTCAGCTTTAGCAAGGTCTCGATTGAGCTTTCTCACGTTTTCGAATCGAATCGCAAGAGTTCGATCGCACTTGTCTGCGGCCTCCGGTTTGTACAAGAACAAGCAGAAGTACACCACCACCATGCCAACTGACATTAGCAGCGCATCGTCCCCAACGAACACCTTTGCCATCTTGTCCAGCAGAGCCTGAACCGCGACCTCAAGTTCTTTCACCTTCTCATAGGCCTTCGGCTCGTTCTCCAAGGCTTTCGCCTTCAATCCCTTTACAAAATTATCCAAGTGGATCTTCTTGGTGTCAGTAATTGCGGGCTCGCCCGCCAAAAGGAGGAACTTGCAACTAAGATCATAGTGGCGATAGCGAGAATTGGAAAAAGGGAGCCTCGAAACAAAAAAATTGTGTCTAGCAACTTCTCGGATCACCGGAGGCACCGGCCCCCCAAACGCATTTCGCTTTTCTGCTGCAGTAAGTGGAACAGCTTCATTCAATCGCGAAAACATCTCCTCGATCAGTTCGATGTCCGACGTCTCCACCTGAATGATGCTAAGCGATGTGGCATCAAACCGCGATTTGATTTTTGGATACTTCTTACCAAGCTCTTGATAGGTAAGGCCGCTTAGCTCAACTGCTTCGTCCTCAAGATATTGAAACCCGTCCGCCAAGGCGAATTCACCGTCAATAAAGTCCCATACGGCCTCTAGACGTTGTTTCCCATCTACTATGGCGGTTCTTAGTTCGTGACCGTCCACCTCCACGGCCTTCGGCAGTTTATGCAAGTAAAACTTGGGAATGTCGAAGCTGTTCAGAATCGAGTCGATGAGCAACTGCCTCTTTGAGAGAGACCAGATATCGCTTTGGCGCTGGTAGGGTGGATCCATCTGCATCTCATCCCTCATGGTATAGAGGTACAGAACTCCGCTCTGAGGAAGCGTGGCAATGCTAATAGAAGCCAAGTTAGTCGCCTCCCGCATAGGCAGCCACACTAACTAGTTCAGGGAAAAGCGTTAGCCTGTTAATGCGAAGGGCAGAAAGCTCGGCCCTGATTGATTCCTTCTTGTCTTTGGACACCGAGATGCGTCCTACATGAGCCTTGTCTCCGATGGCGTCGAGGTCCATAAACTCGCGATGACACACGGTAAATGCACCAAGCTGGGCAACCATGCGATTGGAATTCCTTGGTGCGACGAACGCGATTGGAAAGAAATTTGTCTTCGCTTCAGAGCGAAGGACACTGGGCTTGTAGTTGTTCATCACTTCGTCATTTGGCAAGGGGAGATATCGCGGATTGTCGGACTTTATATTGGCGTTAGTATTGAGCTTGACCGGATCAAGGAGCCAAAGCAACCCATCAGTCTCGTTCTCATCGGGAGGAACGCTGGACTCCACCGCGAAGTACAAGGCAGCCAAGGGGTTTTCGGACCAATCCAGTAATCTCGTGGGTGCGCCATAGTGCTGCATTAAATAGAGTGTCTCCCATTCCGTGCGCTGCGCCTCCGAAACGTACTGGTAGGCATTTTGATTGAACCTTGCCGTGATGATCTCTTCCTCCTCGACAGCGCCGCGGCTCAGTCGCGGCGTCAGATTCCAACCGCTATCGCGCTGACCTCTGAACCAGCGAATTTTATCGGGTGGACAGTGGTTGAGAAGGATAGGCAGGAGTTCAGCAATGGACTCAATCTTCTGGTCGACGATGTAGGCCATGAGTGCGGGGGTATGATTCTGACACAAAAAAGCCCCGCCGAAGCGAGGGCTCTCTCTCCTTTCTTGAACTAGATCCTAGTGGACCAATAGTCCATCCCGTCCATGCCTCCCATGCCGGGTGGCCGCCGCCGCCTGCCTTCTACGGCCCAGGCTCGGCTACGATCCGGGCGGACGGTAAGCGATTTCCCGCGCGCGTCCAAGGGCGTCCAGGGTTTCCTCGATCGTGAGTAGCGGCGTCGTCTCCAACTTCGACAGCGCGCCTCCACCGGTGATTGCGATGGCGACCGCGGCCATCGAGACGTTGTCGGGCGCTTCCCAGAGGTTATAGGCGTCGTACTGGCCGAACGCGAACCAGAAGCCGTGCAGCTTGCCGCCGACCGACTCGATGTATTTGCGAGCAGCCTCGCTGCGATCCTCGGGGTTCTTCATCATCCGGGACCAGGTCTCCGGCGTATAGCTGAAGCGTGTCAGATATAGAGCCATGACCCATGATGCCCCATTCTGGCTTCGTTCCCCGCGTCCACAATGAAAAACCCCCGCCGTAGCGAGGGCTTTGCTCTCCCTATTTGGGGGAGGATAACGGATGGCCTCCCCATTTCTCCAAGAGACGGCGGGCTTCGGCGCGCAGGTCGTCGCCTTGCCCGGACGATTCCGTCTTCGGATCACCCTCGTTTGCGAAGCGCTTCACGACCTCCTCCGTCTCCTTATCCCTAAAGAACTCAAGGTTGCGGATCGCCATCATGAGCACCCTTCGGCGTTCCCAAACCTGCATGTCGGGCCGCACATCTTTGAGCACGAATTCGGGATAGCGCAAAAGGCGCAGTAGGGTCTCGCGCGTCTCCGGGCAGATCGGGACGCGCACCGTCGCATAAGCGTTTGGGTCGCCCACTCTCCTCAAGTAGTCGTTGGGCAGGTGAATGTCCATCGTCGGCAGCTCGGACGGGCGCAGCTTTAGGAATCGCTTCGCGCTTTCGAGGATCGCCCGGCGGCCCGAAACGGGCTGGAGCCGCATATCGAAGATCTTGCCGCCATCGAACAGATAAGCCGACACGTAGGGCTCGCCGTTCTTCTGCGGAGGCTTCTCGACGTAGCGGAAGTAGGCGAACAGGCCGGACTGCTCCCCGTTTAGCTGGGCTACCGGATATCCGGCGTACCAATGCCGCGTCCGCCCCACGGTTAGCATGATTTCCACCCCGAGGCGGCGCATAGTCTGCAGGTCGGGCTGAAAGCCCTGCGCTTCGAGGCTGAGATCGAGGGTTTTGCCGATCTTTCCGCGGATGGCTTCCGTGACCTGGAACCGAACGCGGACCGGCCCTTTCCGGTCGGTGTCGCTTTGGGGTTCGCACTCCACGATTCGCCCGAAGGCAACGCGATCGGCCACGGCCACGATCCCTTCGATCGAATCGAATATCCTGCCCGTCTGGGGGCTGGGGATAAGCGCGGCGAGGAGTGCGATTGCGGGAGCCATGCTGGTTAGACTCCCTTGGTCGGGTGCCGTGTCACGGGCAAGCGACCTTGCAACGTAAAGCCCCCGCCGAAGCGAGGGCTTTGCTCTCCTTTCCGGGGGAGGGATCACTTCCTCACCCCTTGCCCCCTCTCCCCACCATTCATCGGGGAGAGGGAGTCCGGACTTAGTAGTCCATTCCGTCCATGCCGCCCATGCCAGGGTGGCCGTGGCCGCCGCCGCCAGCCTTTTTGGGCTCGGGCTTTTCGACAACCAGCGCTTCCGTCGTCAGCACGAGGCCGGCGATGGACGCCGCATTCTGGATCGTGCTGCGCACGACCTTGGCCGGATCGACGATGCCAGCCTTCGCGAGGTCCTCGATATTCCCGGTGACCGCGTTCAGGCCGAATCCAGCCTTCGCCTCGCGGACCTTCTCGACGATCACGCTGCCTTCGAGGCCGGCGTTCTCGGCGATCGTGCGAAGCGGGGCTTCGAGCGCCTTCTTGACGATGGCGATGCCGGTGGCTTCGTCGTCGGACGCGGTTTCCCTTGCCTTAAGAGCATTCGAAGCGGTCAGCAGCGCGACGCCGCCGCCGGGGACGATGCCCTCTTCCACAGCCGCGCGGGTGGCCGAAAGGGCGTCCTCATAGCGGTGCTTCTTTTCCTTGAGCTCGGTCTCGGTGGACGCTCCGACCTTGATGACGGCGACTCCGCCAGATAGCTTGGCCAGGCGCTCCTGGAGCTTCTCGCGGTCGTAGTTGCTGTCAGTCTTCTCGATCTGAGCCTTGATCTGGGCGATTCGGCCCATGACCTCGGCCTTGCTGCCGGCGCCCTCGATGATCGTGGTCTCTTCCTTGGTGATCACGACCTTCTTGGCGGTGCCGAGCATGTCGATGGTGACGTTGTCGAGCTTGGTGCCGAGGTCCTCGCTGATGAACTGGCCCTTGGTCAGCACAGCGATATCCTCGAGCATGGCCTTGCGTCGATCGCCAAAGCCGGGGGCCTTGACTGCGCACGCCTGGATGACGCCTCGGATCTTGTTGAGCACGAGGGTTGCAAGGGCGTCGCCCTCGATGTCCTCGGCGATGATGAGCAGCGGGCGGCGGGCGGCGACGGCCTTCTCGAGGAAGCCGACGAACTCCTGCGCGTTGCTGATCTTCTTCTCGTGGATGAGGATGATCGGGTTCTCGAGGATGGCCTCCATGCGCTCGGGATCGGTGACGAAGTAAGGGCTGATGTAGCCTCGGTCGAACTGCATGCCTTCGACGACTTCGAGGCTGGTGTCCCGGCCCTTCGACTCTTCGACGGTGATGACGCCATCCTTGCCGACCTTGTCCATGGCATCGGAGACATGGGCGCCGATTTCAGCGTCGTTGCCCGCGATGGTTGCGACGAACGCGACCTGTTCCTTGTCCTTGATGGGCTTGGACTGCTTCTTGATCTCGGCGATGACGGTTTCGACCGCCTTATCGATGCCTCGCTTGACGGCGATGGGGTTTCCGCCGGCGGCGACGTATCTTAACCCTTCATTGACTATGGCTTGGGCAAGGACGGTTGCTGTCGTGGTTCCGTCTCCGGCGACGTCGTTGGTTTTGGATGCGACCTCTTTGCAGAGCTGCGCGCCCATGTTCTCATAGGGATCCTCAAGCTCGATCTCCTTGGCGACGGTGACGCCGTCCTTGGTGATCGTGGGGCTTCCCCACTTCTTGTCGAGGACGACATTGCGTCCCTTGGGGCCGAGGGTGACCTTCACCGCGTCGGCGACTTTGTTGACGCCGCGCTCGAGGGCGCGGCGTGCGTTTTCATCATATAGTAGGTTTTTTGCTGCCATTTCGTTTGTCTCCTGTTACTGTTTGCGGTTAGCGGTTGGCGGTTGGCGGTTCGGAAGGTCGCTCCAAGCTGCGGATGAAAGCAGCCAGCTCGCGGCTGAGCTGGATCATGTCGGCACGCAGTTCGGCATTGGTTACGGGCTCCAATATTTTCTGTCGGAAAGCCACTTCGATCTGAGTTCTCAGTTCGTATAGTTCCCCTCGCGACATTTTTGCGGAAGATGCAAAACCTGCCTTTGAACCGCGGCCATAGCCCTCCGCAATATTCGAAGGCACCGAAACCGCCGCTCTCCTAATCTGACTTGTCAAGCCGTACATTTCGCTCTTCGGAAACGTCCTGGTCAACTCGTAGAGTCTGTCTGTGAGCGCCATGCCCAACTGCCAAACTTCAAGCTTCTCCTATCCAAACTCCTCAGCCATTACCGCCAACGGCCAACTGCCAACGATCCTCAGTTGAGGATCGCGTAAATCTGATCCTCGTCAAGGATCGTGTATTCCTCGCCGTCTATCGTGACTTCGTTGCCGCCGTACTTGCTGAACAGCACGCGGTCGTTCACCTTCACGGTGAGCTTGTTACGATCTCCGTTGTCGAGCACGCGGCCCGTGCCGACGGCGATGACCTTGCCCTCTTGGGGCTTCTTCTTTGCGCTGTCGGGCAGATAAATGCCGGACGCGGTGATGTCCTTTTCTTCTGTGGGCTGGACGACGACCTTATCACCCAGAGGCTTCAAACTTGCCAAATTGATCTTTCTCCTTAACTTGAATTGAGCCAGCCGACGTGTTTGGCACTCGGCGCTCTCGATTGCTAATTATGGCTTTTTTGCCGGGCGGTGGTCAAGGGGCGGTGTAGCGGGCCCTCCCCCGTCTCCCCGCCCCCGTCTTCCTACGTGTTCCACCATCCCATGGAAGCCAGGAGTCGCGAGCGTCGTCAAACATGTGAGATGAGGTTAAAACATATTTTTTGGACCGCGGCTCTCGGCGCGACCCTGGTGGGATGCGGCGGAGGCGGAGGCGGAATTGGCGGCGACGGCGGCTCGCTCGAAGGG
>JBASWW010000002.1:0-44254 GCA_049276675.1 Fimbriimonadaceae bacterium | reverse complement strand
CGATCATCCCTATACACGTAGATGTTGTGATGATCGAGAAAGCAGCCCTAGATATCGTCAAGAGCTTGCTCGACCGCAGAGGCAATCTGCAGCAAACGCTCATCCGCCATCCGAGATGCCATAAGCTGCAAACCGACGGGCAGGCCATTTGATAGTCCGCAGTTCAGCGATATCCCTGGAAAGCCGCCAAGGTTAGCGGGGATCGTGCAGTAGTCGAGCATTTTGAGCGCGAGCGGATCGCCGGTCAATTCGCCGAGCCTGAATGCCGTGACCGGGCTTGTGGGAGTCAGAATGCAGTCGCACTCGGCGAACGCCTGTTCGAATTCATGGGTCATCAGCGCCCGAACCTGCTGCGCCTTCAGGTAGTAAGCGTCATAGTAGCCCGCCGAAAGCGCGTATGTCCCGATCATGATGCGGCATTTGACCTCATGGCCGAACCCATCGCCACGGGTCCTTTCGACGACCGCAACATGCCCCCCCTCTCCCGCCCCGGGGGAGAGGGGGTTGGGGGGAGAGGGACGGCAAGGCGAGCTTGGGCAGGCCACTTTCGATTTCGGCTCGCCTGGATTCCAGCCATGGCGGCAAGAAGAGACGAGTGCCGAGAGACTCCAGCGACTCGTCCACCGTCCAGCCTGGTCCGTCGGTCGCGATCTCGAAGAGCACGCCGCCCGGCTCGCGGAAATAGATAGATTTGAAGTAGAACCGCTCCGTTACGGGGCTCACATGGAGGCCGATTTCCTGAACGCGTTTATGCCATGCGAGCTGGCTTTCAGCGTCGGGGGTGCGGAAGGCCACATGGTGGATGCTTCCGGCGGCGATCCTGCCATGGGGGCTCTCCCGGTCCTCGACAATGTCCACGATTGTACCGAGCTCGGGATCCAGGCTAGGCGGGGAATGGCCTATGAGCGGTTGAGCCAGAAGGCGTTTGCGATTCCCCTCGGAGCCCTGCTCAAGGTAGCCGAATTCCTCCGTCAGAAATGCTATCGTGGCCTCTGGATGCCGCTCGGTGAGAGTGACGCCATGGAAGCCGACAATCGCGAACTCCTTCGGAACACCGCCGCCTTCCCAAGCGTTTCCGCTCGGGCCGCCGACGAAAGCGATCTCGACCGGCATTCCGTCAGGATCGGCGAACGCGATCATCCTTTCGCCGAGACGTTCGAATGCGACGCCATATTCGACGCCTTTTGACGCAAGGCGGTCTACCCAATAGGGTTCGGATGAAGCGGGGGCCCGGAAGGCGACCGCCGTGGATTGCCCTGGCCCCGGCTGCCCCTCGAAGGCGTTGGCATATGGAAAAAACGTCATTCCGGTGCCGGGGCGTCCCGTCCCGTCGCCATAAAAGAAGTGGTAAGTGCCGGGATCGTCCTGGTTGACCGATATCTTGACGAGCCGCAGACCGAGGACTCCGGTGTAGAAGTCCAGGTTGGCCTGGGCGTCGGACGCGATCGCCGTGACGTGGTGTATGCCTCGAATAGTTTGACTCATGACGCCTTCAACGCTTTAATATGTAAAGTGGTTCCGATGAGATCGGCCCTGGAAACGAAACACCTGGCATCAGTATCTTGGGGCCTCGGTTCAACCAGCGATGTGACCCGACCAAATTGCTATTCTCGCGGAGTTTCACGCAAGTATTGCCCTCCTCTTGCGTCTGTCCGTTCATCTGCGCAACACTGAGGCATGGACACGATCCGGTGTGATCGAGGTTCCGCGTGATACGGTACTGGGCAATACTTGCTCCGCTGTCTTTCGGGATGGCGGGCAACTCAACAGCGCAGACGGACAGTCCGCTCGACGAGCTACTCATGTTCACGGAGTACAACGGCACCAAGCTTGGATTGAAGTCTTACCTGTCCTCGGGAAATGCGTCAGGCGGGCTCCCCGTGGTGCTGATGAGCATCACTGCCACCAGTTGGGACAAGAACACCGGGCCAAAGCCAAACCAGACTGTAAGATTCGATACTACAGCTAGCTCATATATCGTTCCCGAAGCTGGCGACTGGCCAGTAACGGTGACCACAAATTCGGTGGGGCAAGCGCGCGTAGTTGTCAAAGGAACAGGCACCACGCCGCCCGAAGACGTGAACGTGACCGCGATGTGGGTCGAACGGGGAGTGAGCGGGGGTTCGTCGATTACCCTTACGGAATTGGCAGGCAATACTACTCCAGCGCCCGCACATTCTTGGTCCCTGATAACCGGCGCTTGTACCCCCGGTATCAAATTTCAATACCAACTCCAATGGGCAGGTCCGTACGTGAACACGGGTCGCACCAAATGGTTCAACACTGGTCGTGTCAAGTGGATACTCAATCTTGCTCCTCAGATTCGGTTCAGTGAGCTGTACAGTCCCGTGCAAGACGTGCTCGCCTACACAGTGCATCAGGAGCTTTCAGGGGAATCATACAAAATGATCGTGTTCAATGGATACCACATGAACGCAAAGCCCAATCATCCTACAATCGAATATCGGTCGTACTACGCCCCGATTGGATGGAGGCACGATAACGTGACAACGGTTGTCCATGAGATTGGCCACGCTTTGTATTTTGACCATTATTCGAACGTTGAGGCAGCCATGCACGGTGGACTCGAGAATTATTTCGTGAGGAAGATCGAAGGGCCAACGGATCAAGAGGTTGAAGGAAAGTTGGGCTTTAAAGTCGCGTATCCGCTTTGTGGGCCATAGGAAAACAATGACGCGCAGAATCCTTTCGTTTACGTTTCCGTTGGGAGTATGCCTACTGCCTCTCGTGTATATCGTTTCTACTGGGGATGCTGGTCAGACGGGTTCCCCGACAAAGTATGGTCCTTCACAGCTTACAAGAGAGGTCAGATCGCCACTAACGGTCGCTCATGCCTATAGGGGATCAGCTCCGAGGTCCCTCGAAATACTAGCTAGGGCTGACTGGATCGTCGTGGGGAAGGTCATCGCAGTTGAACGTGAGAACAACACCCCGATCGGAAGCGAGGAGATGAGCCAGCACACCGTCTTTTCATTCGATGTAGCCCTAACTTTGAATTTCCCCAAAAATCGGCAACCAGCAAAACGTATGCTTGTAAGGCAAGAGCAAGGGCATCGCCGTTGGACGCAATTGGGTGCGACTGGAGTTGCTTTTAGATGGGATGATGAGCCCCTGCTGCGGCCTGGCAGTGAGTACATGCTGTTTTTAACGAATTTGTACGATTCTTTCCCTGGGCCACAAAGCAATAAGCTTGAGCGACTCCAAAACCTTGGCCAACCCGATGAGTTCGTTCTGACCTCGAAGCCGATGTCGATTTATTACATAGAGTCGGGGCAAATCAAGGTGCCAGAGGATGCCGAAATTCCGCCTTTGAAACCGTGGCTGTTTGCGGAGGGTCCGCAACTATTCGGAAAAACCGCAAGTGAGGCAATTGCTCTCACAAAGAAGGCAATCATCGAAGCCCAGAAGGAGCAGGCGCGGGCTGAACAGCGCAGGAAAAGGGGGATTGAGTTCCTCAGATCGCGAATGCACCTGAAGGGCACCGTGTTGCCAGCTGAGGAGACCGGCTCGGCCGGCGGTTAGAACCCAGGCACACTAAATCTAGGTGGCGAATATGGGCAAATCTTGAATGCTCAGGCCTCGTCCGCCGTTGTATCCTATGTATGTGTCCGTTATGCGCAGTCGTAGTTTGACGAGGCTGATTCCCCACGTGAGCGCGATCGCCCTTGCGGCGGCTGCGATACTCGCGTCCTCGAACGCCAAGCCGCAGGTCAAGACGGTGGACTACAATCGCGACATTCGCCCCATCCTGGGCAAATGCCTCACCTGCCACGGAAACGACCCGAATGCGCTCATGGCGGGGCTGAAGCTCGATAGCCGCGCGAGCGCGACCGGCAAGCTGGAGAGCGGAAAGGTCGCGATCGTGCCCTTGCGGCCGGACCAGAGCGAGCTGATCCGGCGCATCGAATCCAAGGATGAATCCGAGCGGATGCCGCCGGCGGATAGTAACAAGACCCTGACCGAGGCCGAAAAGGCAACCCTTCGAAAATGGATCAAGGAAGGCGCGCCGTACGACAACCATTGGGCCTTCACCGCGCCGGTCCGTCCTGCGCTGCCTCCGGTTCGGCAAAAGGATTGGCCGAAAAATCCGATTGACCGATTTATCCTCGCCAAGCTCGAATCTACTGGCCTCAAGCCCTCTCCCGAAACCGATAAGCGCACCCTTCTCCGAAGAGTGTCGCTCGACCTTACCGGTCTGCCCCCGACGATCCAGGAACTGGATAGCTTTCTTAAAGATAAGTCTCCCAATGCCTATGAAAAGGTGGTTGACCGCCTGCTCGCTTCGCCCAGGTACGGCGAGCGGATGGCGATGGACTGGATGGACTACGCCCGATACGCCGACAGCAACGGCTACCAAGCCGACTACGAGCGCTTCCAATGGCGATGGCGCGACTGGGTGATCGAGGCTTTCAACAAGGGGATGCCTTATGACCAGTTCACGGTCGAGCAGCTTGCCGGCGATCTGCTGCCGAACGCGACGATGGATCAGAAGCTTGCTACCGGCTTCAACCGCAACCACCGCATCAATACCGAAGGAGGGGTGATCCCGGAAGAGTGGCGGGTCGAGACCGTGGTGGACCGTGTCGAGACCACCTCGGCTGTATGGCTGGGTCTCACTGCGGGCTGCGCCAGGTGCCACGACCACAAATACGATCCGCTCAGCCAAAAAGAGTTTTATAGGATGTACGCTTACTTCAACCAGGTGCCGGAAACCGGATCTGGCGAAGAGCGCCCGGTCAACCATCCGCCGCTGATGAGAGCGCCGACAAGGGCTCAGACCACCCGTCTCAAGAGCCTGAGCGCGGCGATTGCGGACTTGGATTCCCAAATCAAGCCACGACTCGCAAACAACAGGAAGGCATCCGAAAACTGGGTCCTGTCTTCCCAACCTTCAATACCCACTGCCGGGCTCCTCGCGCAGGTCATCTTCCCCTCCGACAAAGCGCGAGCTGAAGGAGACGTTAAATACGAGACGGGCCGGGCGTCGGGCGCCGCAATCACGAATGCGAAGGCCTACCTCGACTTGGGCGGAATCGGCGATTTCGAACGCGATCAGCCCTTCTCCTATGCGCTCTGGGTCAATCCCAAGAATCCGAACGGATCGCCGCTTTCGCGCATGGACGTCGGGAACGGCTATCGGGGCTGGGACCTTTTCCTCCAAGAGGGCCGGCCCGCCTTCCACCTCATCAACCAGTGGCCCGCCAATGGTTTGAAGGTGGCGGCAAAACCCGCGATCCCGATGTCGAAATGGACCCATCTCGCGGTGACCTACGACGGCAGCGCCAAGCCCTCGGGAGTGAAGATTTACATCGACGGCAAATCGGTGGAGCATGTGACCGAGAACGACTCCCTCACCGCGACCTCCCGAACGGCCATCACCACCAAAGTCGGCCGGCGAACCACGGAAGCGTTTTATGACGGCGCGGTGGACGACGTTTCGCTCTACTCGCGGGTGCTGACGCCAGAGGAAGCCAAGTCCATGGCGTCCGCCGGCGTAGCTTCGGCCCTGCTCCGCATACCGGCAGAAAAGCGCACCGCCGAGCAGAGGAATCAGCTTGCCCACCTTTGGTCGCTTGAAAACGACCCTGAATATAAGAAGCTGGATGCGGCTCGAACCGCGAAGGCGAGCGAGCGGGCGAAGGCGGATGCCGAGATATCCACCGTCATGGTCATGGACGAGGTAGCGAACATGCGGCCAACCTACGTTCTCCAACGCGGCGTGTACGACAAGCCTGGGGCCAGGGTTTCTCCTGGCGTGCCTTCCGCGCTTCCTCCATTGCCGAAAGGAGCGCCGAACAATCGTCTCGGATTCGCAAGATGGATCGTATCGCCAAACAACCCGCTCACAGCGAGGGTCACCGTCAATCGAATGTGGGAGCGGCTGTTTGGAATCGGCATTGTAGCGACGAGCGAGGATTTTGGCACCCGCGCCGAGTTTCCATCGCATCGTGAGCTTCTGGACTGGCTAGCGACGGAGTTCGTGCGCCTCAAATGGAGCCAGAAGGCAATGTGGAAGACGATGGTGATGAGCGCGACCTACCGCCAAAGCTCGCACGTCACTCCGGCTCTGCTCAAGATAGATCCGGAAAACCGCCTGCTTGCGCGTGGTCCAAGATTCCGGCTGCCGGGCGAGGTTCTGCGCGACCAGGCGCTCGCGGTTGGCGGCTTGCTTGTGCAGAAGATTGGCGGCCCCTCGGTGCGGCCCTACCAGCCGGACGGCATATGGGACGAGACCAACGTGTACGGAAACCTGCGCAATTACAAGCACGACGAGGGCCCCGGCCTCCATCGCCGGAGCCTCTACACGATCTGGAAGCGCACCGCCGCACCGCCGAATATGACGCTGTTCGACGTGCCTTCGCGCGAGGCTTGCCGGGTGAGACGCTCGAGGACAAATACGCCCTTGCAGGCGCTCGCGCTCCTGAACGACGTGACCTATCTCGAGGCGGCAAAGGCCCTTGGGATACGGGTGCTGCGTGAGGGCGGGAAAACTACGGCCGGCCGCGTAGCCTATGCCTTCCGCCTGGTTCTATCGCGCGATCCCTCTCGCGAGGAAGCGCGCATCCTGTCGGTGGGGATCGCGAAGCGCCTCAAGCAATACCGGACCAATCCGAAGGCTGCGCTGGCGCTCCTCAAGCAGGGCGACACTCCTGCGGACTCACGGTATGAGCCTGCCGAGCTGGCTGCCTATACGGTAGCCGCCAGCACTCTTCTAAATCTAGATGAGACTGTGACCAAGGAATAGCTATGGACCCATTTCTAACCCTCCAAGACCAGATCAACCGCCGCATGTTTCTCAAAGGCGCGGCGGGTGTCGGCATGTCGGCCCTCTTCACTCTGCTCGGCACAGACTCGCTAGCATCGGATGGCAAGGTCGGCGGGCTCAAAGGACTCCCCCACTTCACGCCCAAGGCCAAGCGCGTCATCTACCTTTTCCAGTCCGGCGCGCCCGCCCAGATGGACCTCTTCGATCCCAAGCCGAACCTTAACGAGCGACGAGGCGAGGATCTGCCCTCCTCCATCAGAATGGGCCAGCGCCTCACCGGCATGACGAGCGGGCAAAAGACCTTCCCCGTCGCGCCGAGCACCTTCAAATTTGCCCAGCACGGTCAGGCCGGACTCTGGCTGAGCGAGCTTTGGCCCCACACCGCCGGCATCGTAGACGACATCTGCTTCATCCACTCGATGCACACCGAGGCGATCAACCACGATCCCGCGATCACATTCCTCCAGACGGGCTTCCAGATCGCGGGCAGGCCTAGCATCGGCTCCTGGCTTGCATATGGGCTCGGATCCGACAACCAGGACCTCCCCGCCTACGTGGTCCTCACCAGCAAGGGCACTGGGCGAAGCGACGACCAGCCCCTCTACGACCGGCTCTGGGGCTCCGGGTTCCTGCCCACCCAGCATCAAGGCGTCAAGTTCCGCAATGTCGGCGACCCCGTTCTTTATCTCTCCGATCCTGAAGGCATTGACCGGACGACTCGGCGCGAAATGCTCGATGACCTGGCCGGGCTCAATAAGATCAAGCAGGCGGCGGTTGGGGATCCCGAGATCGCTACCAGGATTGCCCAATACGAGCTCGCCTTTCGGATGCAGACCTCCGTGCCCGATCTGCTCGACATCTCGAAGGAGCCCTCGAACATCATCGAGATGTATGGGCCGGAGGTCAAGAAGCCCGGCAGCTACGCCTATAACTGCCTCCTCGCCCGGCGGCTCGCGGAAAGGGGCGTGCGGTTTGTCCAGCTTTTCCATATGGGCTGGGACCATCATGGCGAACTGCCGAAGTCGATCCGCGGCCAATGCTACGATACCGACCAGCCTTCCGCGGCGTTGATCAAGGACCTCAAGGCGCGCGGAATGTTCGACGACACGCTGGTGGTTTGGGGCGGCGAGTTTGGGCGAACCGTCTATTCGCAAGGCGAGCTGACCGCGACGAACTATGGCCGCGACCACCATCCCCGCTGCTTTACCATCTGGCTCGCGGGGGCGGGCATCAAAGGCGGCCAATCCTATGGCAAGACCGACGACTACTGCTACAACGTCGTCGAAAACCCGGTCAGCGTCCACGACCTTCACGCTACGATCCTGCAACTCCTTGGGATCGACCATAAGCGGCTGACCTATCGCTATCAGGGCCGGGATTTCCGGCTTACGGATGTGTTTGGGGACGTCGTTCAACCTGTATTGTCGTAGGCCCGGGATCCAATGTGCCCGGGCAAGGAAGCACCTTAAGCCGGTGGCTCCTGCTTATCCGCCTTTACTGCCTCGCGCTGAGCATCTATCTCTTCCTGGCCCATTGGCGAAGAGGTCTTTTCTGCCGGGATGTCGGCCTCGCGAGGCGGCGGACTCCCTGGCTCCTCCGCTTCCTTGATCACCTTGCGGCCAAGGTCGCGAAACCCCTTCTTCAGAGCGGTCCAAACATGAGGTGCGACAGCTGCCGCAACCGCGAGAATTGCCAGCTTACCGGTCGGCAGTCGCGGCATCGTCTTTAGATTTTTCATATTCTTCCGACTCGATTTGAGCCGAGGGGGTTGCATCGAGAGGAGGATTGGGTGTTGAGGGTTGGGTATTTGGCGCCAGGTGTGCTGGAGTCTGATATAGTCCATCTGTCGTCATCGGCTTCGGCCGAACTGCCTCTGCGCTCCACCTCAGAATGAGCAGGATCGTGGCGAAAGTGATCCAGACATCTGCAAGGTTGAACACCGGAAAGTTGATCGCGCGGAACCAGAACATGTCTGTCACGCCGCCCTTGAACACCCGGTCGTAAAGATTGCCGACAGCGCCCGCCGCGAGAAAGGCCATCGCCAGGTGCATCCAGACCGACTCGCGTCGGTGCTTATGGATGTAATAGATCGCAAAAAAAGCGATGCCGACGGCGATTGGCGTGAGCATGATCGCCATTCCCGGAAACATGCCGAATGCGATCCCGTCGTTGGTTACGTGCTTGAGCTCGAACACGCCGGGCCAGGGCAGATCGAGAGACTGGTTCTCCACAAGGCGGCCCCGTGTCCAGGCCTTGAGGCCCTGATCGAGCGTAAGGCTGCCGAGCAGCACAAACCAAAAGAGGCCGACTCTATTCAAATGCCGAGCGCCCTCCGGTCCCGCGCGGTCAGCGGCACTCGGCTCCCGTTCCATTGCACTTCCTCGACATCCGCGCGGCGCAGCCTGCTCCGCTCGCACTTCAAAAAGGAGCTTCTCTCAAATTGAATCGACGGTTCGCCCACCTGCAACTTTACGCTGCTCATCTTGAACAGGTTCGGCAGGTCCTGCCCGAAAGACCCCAGAATTGAGGCGGTCAGCTCGTCGGTAACAACCTCAGCCGACACATCCTGGCTGTCCTTGACCTCATTCGGCCCCTTCCATTGCTCGAAGGCGGCAAAGACGGTGGCTCTCGCATCCAGCAGCGCGGCGAATTTCGTCTCCAGCTCGCTCCCGCGAATGCTCTCCACGCGCTCGATGGGGGGCGCATCGAACGTCTCGGCATGGACCGTCGCGAGCCGTCTCTCGTTCGGAATCCGCTCGTATGTTTCCTCGGCGGTGTGGGCGAGGACGGGCGCCATGAGCTTGTTGAGTCGGATCAATACGTAGTGGCACGCATACTGGGCGGAGCGCCGCGACTCCCAATCCTTGCCGTCGCAATACATCCGGTCCTTGATCGCATCGAGATAGAACTTCGAGAGTTCCTTTGCGCAGAAGTTGTGGACCGCATTGACCACAAACCCGAAGTCGAACCGCCCATACGCTTCCACGCAATCAAACACGAGCAGGTCGGTCTGCTCGATCACCCAGCGGTCGATATCAAAGAGCTCCGAAGGCTGCCCTGGGGCATAGTCGTAGAGATTGCCCAGCAGAAAGCGCAGGGTGTTGCGGACGGTGCGGTAGTTTTCGCCGAACTGCTGCAGCAGGGCTTCTGAGCAGGGGACGTCGTTCTCCCAATCCACGCTCGCCACCCAGTAGCGGAGCACGTCGGCGCCGTACTTGTCGCAGACAGCCTGAGGGTCGATCGCCTTGCCCGATCGCTTGGATTGTTTGTCCCCGCTCTCATCTGTTACGAAACCGTGGGTCACGACCTGCCGATACGGGGCCGCGCCATTGATCGCGGCGCCGATGACGAGCGACGAATTGAACCAGCCACGATGCTGATCCGAGCCCTCCAGATACAGGTCGGCGGGCCAGCGCTCCTTCCACCTCGGCTCCACATTCCCTTCGAGCACGCAGAGAGAGGTCGAGCCGCTGTCGAACCAGACGTCGAGCACATCTGTTTCCTTGGTGAAGGCGGTCTCCCCGGTTTGCGGGTGCTTGTAGCCTGGCGGGAGAATCTCGGAGGGGTCCTTGTCGAACCAGGCGTCCGAGCCCTCCTTCTCCACGAGCTGGGCGACCGCTTCGATTGCAGCCGGATCGAGCACCGGCTCCCGGCTGTCGCGCCCATAGAAAACCGGGATGCCGACGCCCCAGGGCCGCTGGCGCGAGATGCACCAATCGGGCCGGCCCCGCACCATCGCCTCGATCCGGTTCCTTCCCGTGGCGGGGAACCACTGCACCTTCTCGATTTCTTCGAGCATCCGGTCGCGCAGCCCGTCGTGGTCGATCCCGACAAACCATTGCTCCGTGGCGCGGAAGATGACCGGCTTGCCGTCGCGCTCGGAATGAGGATAGCTATGCTGGAAGTCCTCGGCGAGCAAAAGGTTTCCGGTCTCCCTGAGCCTCTCGACGACCACTGTGTCGCAGTCCTTGTACGAGACCCCCGCGAACTCGCCCGCGTCCTCGGTCAGTACGCCCCTTTCATCGACCGGCGAAAGGATTGGCAAGCCATATTTGATGCCGCTATGAAAGTCGTCGCGGCCGTGCCCAGGGGCGGTGTGGACGACGCCCGTTCCGTCTTCGGTGGTCACGTAGTCGGCGACGATGCCGAGCGAATCCCTATCGAAGATCGGGTGCTGGAAAACGGCGTGGTCGAAATTGATGCCGTCCATCCTGGCGACGATCTTGTGGCCCTGCCAGCCCAGCTTCTCAGCGATCTTTGGGACAAGGGATTCCAAAATCAGATAGTGGTCTGCTCCGACACTCACAATCGCATAGGAAAGCTCCGGATGGAAAGCTACGGCAAGATTCGCAGGGATCGTCCAGGGCGTGGTCGTCCAGATGATCGTGTGCAGGTTCGGATATTCCGTGAAGAGCTGGTTGGGGTCGTTTTTGAGGGGAAACCGCACGTAGATCGCCTTGCTCGTGTGGTCTTTGTAAACGATCTCCGTGTCGGCTAGCGCCGTCCGCTGCGTCGGCGACCAAAGCGTCGAGCGCAGTCCCCGATAGACATAGCCGCCCTCGACCATTCGCTTGAATACCCGCACGATCTCCGCCTCGAACCGGTAGTCCATCGTCGCATAGGGCTTGTCCCACATTGCCGACACGCCCAGCCGCTTAAATTGCTGGGTCTGGACATCGAGATACTTGCGCGCGTGTGCCCGGCAGGCCCTGCGCAGCTCGATCACCGTCGGCACGATCTTTTGTTCGTGAAAGACCCTCATGACCGCCTGCTCGATTGGAAGACCGTGGTTGTCATAGCCCGGCACGAAGGGCGTCCGGAAGCCCATCATGTTGCGCGATTTGACGGAGAAATCCTTTAGGACCTTATTGAGCGCGGTGCCGATATGGACGGGGCTGTTCGTGTAGGGCGGCCCGTCGTGATACACAAAGGATTCGGCGCCCGCGCGCGCCTTCTGGATCACCTCGTAAATGCCGATAGCATCCCATCGCGCCTGGATTTCAGGCTCCATAGTGGGCAGGTTCGCCTTCATCGGGATGGTGAATTCCGAGTCGGGCAGATTGAGGGTCTCGCGAAGGTCCATAGCGCGTTAAGCGATAAGCGTTAAGAGCCAAGCATTAAGAAGGGAAGCCACTTCTCAACGCTCAACGCCTCCCAACAGTTTACCGGCCTCGCCGGCTGCTCTAAAGCGAACCAGCCAAACAGCCGACGCCCCTTTCCAGGTTAAATCAACAACTGAGGTGAGGTGAGGCTTGCGTATCGGGGTGTTGACGGAAAGCGCGGAGGGTGAGAAACGGGTCGCTGTCACGCCTGAGGGCGCCAAGGTCATCCGGGAACGCGGATTCGAAATGGCGGTCCAGCGCGGCGCCGGCGAAGCTGCGGGCTACCCGGATGGGGACTATGCCCAGGCCGGCGCGAGCCTGCTCGACGCTTCCTCCGTGTATGACTCGAGCGATATGCTGCTCAAGGTGCTCGCGCCGAGCGAGGCATCCGCAGGGGATGTCGGCCACATCCGCGAAGGCGGCGCGATCATCTCATTCCTTTTCCCATCATCCAATCCGGCGGTGGTCGAGCGGCTGTGCGTCCGCCGAGTGACCTCCTTCGCGATGGAGCTGATCCCGCGCATCACCCGTGCCCAGACGATGGACGCCCTGAGCTCGATGAGCACGATAGCGGGCTACAAGGGCGCCCTGCTTGCCGCCAACACCCTTCCCAAATTCTTTCCCATGCTCATGACCGCAGCCGGAACCTTGCCGCCCGCACGCGCATTGGTCATTGGCGCAGGCGTCGCCGGGCTCCAGGCAATCGCAACCTGCAAACGCTTGGGCGCGATCGTCGAAGCCTTCGATGTTCGGCAGGCGGTCAAGGAGCAGGTCGAGAGTCTTGGAGCGAGATTCGTCGCAATGGACCTGCATATGGATGATGCCGAGGACGCTTCCGGCTATGCCAAGGAAGTTTCCGGAACCTCCCATGTCAAGGAGCTCGAAATGATCGCGTCGCGGCTGCCGAAAAACGATATTGTCATCACCACCGCGCTCATCCCCGGCAAGCGCGCCCCTATCCTTATCACCAAGGAGATGGTCGAACTTATGCCGCGAGGCTCCGTCATCGTCGATCTGGCGGCCCCCAACGGCGGAAACTGCGAGGCGACCGTGCCCGGCCAGATCATAAAATCGAACGGCGTGACCGTCTGCGGACCGACCGACCTCCTCTCTCAAATGGCCCACGATTCAAGCCGAATGTACAGCAAGAACATCATCGAGTTCCTCATCAACGTCGCTCCTGAAGGGGCGCTGAATCTAAACATGGAAGACGAGATCATTCGCGAAACGCTGGTCACCCACGACGGCCAGGTCGTTCACGAGCCGACGCGGCTCAAGCTGACCAGGGAGGGCGTCAAGTGAGCCTCATCCTCGTCATCACCGTCTTCATTCTTGCCGTCTTTGTGGGCCTGGAGGTCATTTCGAAGGTCCCTCAGACCCTTCACACGCCCCTGATGTCGGCAACAAACGCGATCCACGGCGTGATCCTCGTCGGAGGCATCCTCGTCTTGGGCAAGGCCGATAACCCCGCGATGATCATTATCGGGTTCCTCGCCGTCCTCTTCGGCACGCTGAACGTCGTCGGCGGCTTCGTGGTGACCGACCGCATGCTCGAAATGTTCAAGGTTCGCAAGCGAGGCAAGGATTGAGTCGCATCGAGTGGATCCAGACCGGCTACCTTGTCGCCGCCGTGTGCTTTATCCTCGCGCTCAAGCTCATGAACTCCCCAGTCACTGCGCGGCGGGGCAACTGGCTCGCGATGGGCGGGATGGGCGTCGCGCTCCTCGTCACGCTCTTCGTCCCGGACATAGGAAACTTTGGCTGGATCGCGGCCGCGATAGGTATCGGCGCGGCCGTGGGATATATTCCTAGCAAGCGCCTCCAGATGACCTCGATGCCCCAGATGGTCGCCCTTCTGAACGGGCTCGGCGGCGGCGCGGTGGCCCTCGTTGCGCTCTTTGAGTTCCTCGCGACCTCCGGCCGGGGCCTTCCGCCGGAGCCGATCCAGAGCGTGACCACCGTGCTCAGCGCGATTATCGGCACGATCAGCTTCTCGGGGAGCATGATCGCATTCGCCAAGCTGCAGGAGCTGTTGCCGGGCAGGCCGATTGCCTTCAAGGGCATCCAGATCTTCAATCTCCTGCTCGTCATCTTCATTCTTTCTCTCGCCCTCGCGCTGCTCGCTTTTGGCAATACGACGGTGCTCGTGTTCCTGCTGCTCGTCGCGGCCTCGTTTCTCATCGGCATCACCGGCGTGCTCCCGATCGGCGGGGCCGACATGCCTGTCGTGATCTCGCTGCTCAACTCCTTCACGGGATTGGCAGCGGGGCTAGCGGGCTTCGTGCTTCTGAACAATGCGCTCTTGATCGGTGGCGGATTGGTGGGAGCGAGCGGCCTCATCCTCACGCTCCTCATGTGTAAGGCGATGAACCGCTCGCTCGGCAATGTGCTCTTTGGCGCGGTCGGTGGGGCTGCTATCGCCGGCGGGCCAAGCGCGTTTGCTGGCAAGCAGCCGAAGAACTACACGCCGGAGGACGCCGCGATCCTGCTCTCGAATTCGAACACGGTGGTCGTGGTTCCCGGCTACGGCATGGCGGTCGCCCAGGCGCAGCACCAGGTCAAGGAGCTCGCGGGCAAGCTCCAGGCGATGGGGATAGATGTCAAATACGCCGTCCATCCCGTCGCGGGACGCATGCCCGGCCACATGAACGTCTTGCTTGCGGAGGCCGACGTGCCCTACGAGCAGCTTTACGAGCTTGAGCAGATCAACCCCCTATTCCCAGAGACTGACGTGGTTTTGGTGATTGGGGCAAACGACGTGGTCAACCCGGCCGCGCGCTATGACAAATCCTCGCCCATCTACGG
Organism: Fimbriimonadaceae bacterium; assembly: GCA_049276675.1. GTDB lineage: Bacteria > Armatimonadota > Fimbriimonadia > Fimbriimonadales > Fimbriimonadaceae > DATLGQ01. The sequence goes on along the minus strand of JBASWW010000002.1, from coordinate 29,560 downwards.
AATGCCGATCCTGGACGTGGACAAGGCGCGCACCGTGATTGTGATGAAGCGCTCGATGAACCCCGGCTTCGCGGGTGTGGAGAATGAGCTGTTCCTCTACGACAACACGGTCATGGTCTTCGGCAATGCGAAGACCTCGGTAGCCAAGATTTCGAGTGCGCTGGATAGCTATTAGGGCCGCCCTCAAGACGTTTCTGGAGCAGCCTTTGGGACACTCTCCCTTTGCACATGGGCTTCGTTTTGACCTCGCGATTCACAATACTCACGCCCGACTGGTCACGATTGCGCAAGCTAGGTTTGAGTCACCCAAAACGAGGGGGCGTGCGTTCTACGAGAGTTCAGCCGCTCTTCCAGATTAGAGTGCCAGCAAGAGATCCCTAAACACCTGAAAGCTCTTTGAGCTATTCTTTTGTATGTTCATTTTTGACGCGACCGCGGTTCGCAACTTCAACCTTTGGCATCCCTCCAGCGTAGTAGCCAGCTTGCTTGAGAACGCGCTCAAGCGCCTCCCAAGTGCCTCCCGCAATAGCGTCCGGGTTGCGGTACGGTGCCCTGTACTCTAACGTTGGCGACACCCCGGGGTAAGCGGCCCGCAGAGCGTTGCAGTCGCCGAATACCCATGCTTCTAGTTCTTCCACAGCAATCCTGATAGCGCAGTTGCCCACACTTGCGTTCGCGCCAGCTTTTTTCTGGACTAGTCCAGATGCTCGCACTGCACCCGCGATCTGGTTCTTGAGGGCAACACAATCGTCATTGTCGCGATCAAGTACTATCACGATGATGTAGTCATTCGGAATCCACTTGGCATAGCCCCACAATCGCGCCGGAAGCTTCTTTAGCAACGCGGTCTTTCCTCCCATTTCGTGCAGTCGAAATGTGGTTTGCTGGTCTAGTAACTTTGGAAGAAGCACACTAAGAAGTGCTTCCATTGAGGCTTCTTCGAGGAGGAACTCAATGTGCAAAGTTTACCCCCAAAGCTGCCCTTGACCAGATTGAGTTGTCACTCCGCCGGCGTTGGTGAGCGGATCCCCCACAGGAAAGAAGTTTTCCATCCAAAGATCTCCGAGCAGCGCGCCCGCGTCAAGCATTTGCGGAACTCCAGTCATATCTGCTGCGCGGAGTGCCTTTGTGTATCCCTTTTCGTCTCGATAGAGAACCCAAAGCTCCCTAGCGCGAAGTCCGTCCACAAATTCAGGCGAATGGGTAGTAACGAGCAACTGCGTCTTGGCCGTAGCTTTGCGGCATTCCTCGCAAAGGCCGAGCAGCAGTCTCGGATGCAGTTGGTTCTCCGGCTCTTCAATTCCAATTAGCTGAGCTGGGGAGGGGTCATACAAGATCGTCAAATAGGCGAGCATCTTGAGTGTGCCATCGCTGGCGTATCTCGCCAGAATCGGCTCCCGAAATGGACCGTCCTTGATTTGAAGGAGCAACCGCCCGTCTGCCATGATTTGGCTGTCTATCTTCTCAAGGCGCGGAACTCTACGCCGAAGAGCCATAAGGATGCCGTCTAGGACGCTGGGGTGGCTTTCCTTTAGGTATTGCATGACGTTTGGCAAGTTGTCCCCATCATGTGAAAGGCGTTCTTGAGGTCCGGCTTCAGGCACTCCCCGGGTGCTGTCCGCAGTCAGGTAAGACAGATACCAGTCAGAAATGAACTGCCTCAGAGCGCTTACGCGTGGATGTTTAGCAAGCTGGCCAAGGGTGCTTACGGCCAACACCTCGCGAGAGGTGAGTTGCTCGTCGACCCGCTCTTCGTCTATCTCAGGAAGGTCTCCCGAAACGACTTGGCCCACACCCTTGTGAAAATTAAGGAATTTGAACGGAAAGCCGTGCTGGCCGCCCCGCCGCCACTGTAGCCATTCCTCAGAGATGAATGGACCCTCTTTATCTTCGTCAATTGCAAGGTGATAGGTGATGACACGATCACTAGGCGTCTCTCTATACCTAAACTGAAAAACGATGGGCCCATCTTTCCCTCGCGTTCGCAGTTCCTTGAATCGTCCACGCTTGTCCCACGCCTTGCGCAATCCAGTCGAAAAGCACTCAGAGAGGAACGCAAACACGTCGAATATCGTTGACTTTCCGCTCCCGTTTGGACCTAGAAACACCGTCAGAGGTCTGATTTCTTTGAGCTCAAGGTTTTCCAATGCTCGGTAGTTCTGAACCTTCAAGTACTCGATTCTTGGGACGCCGCTTCCTTTGTTTGCCATAGCTACCTGCCGGGCTCATTTTGACGCATTGAGTCTTGCTTGCACCGTCTCCGACCCGATGAAGCTTCGCTGCTAACCATCGGAGCCAGTGGAAGGATTGAATCTGGCTTATAATGTATCGGATGCGTACAGCCATTCTTGTTCTCGCGATCGTGGGACTGTTTGCGGGCGGCGCCGGCGGGCAATGGAACGTCATCAACCTGCATCCGGCTGGCGCTAATTCTTCTTATGCCTATGGGGTGAGCGAGGGCCAGCAGGTTGGCGAAGCGGAGGCGGGCGGCATTAGGCGGGCAGGCCTTTGGAGCGGGACCGCCGACTCGTGGGTGGATCTGAGGTCCGAATCATCACCCGACTCACGGGCCTACGGTGTGCACCGTGGCCAGCAGGCGGGATATATCACCGTTGGCGGGTATCAGCGGGCCAGCCTTTGGACGGGGACGGACGACTCTTGGGTGAACCTGCACCCCGATGGGGCGACTAATTCCCAAGCCTACGGCGTGGGCAGTGGCCAACAAGTGGGCTGGACCAACATGGTCGGCTGGGAACGCGCCAGCCTTTGGAGCGGTACCGCCGCTTCGTGGGTAGATATGCATGCGCTGTTACCCTCGGGATTCAGCTCCTCAACCGCGCAGGGCATCTGCCAAAATGCAGTCTTCACCTATGTTGTGGGTAACGGGTTTAACACCATCAGCCATCGGACAGAGGCGCTGATGTGGAGGGCCCCAACCAAGTACCTCCGCCTACGCTCCGCGCCGCCGCCTCGCGGGTGAGTGCTAATCGGCTCGCTTGTGCGCCTGAAAATGAAAGAGGACGACTCAGCCGCCGAGAATATTCAGCATAGCGAGGGTTAATCCCATCTATTTTCCGCTAAACGGATCGGAGCAAGAACGGATGGCTTATGGTCAGGCTTTGTGCTGCGATGGTGGACAGATGGGGCGAATCGGGTTGGGCCTCTTTCATCCAACAGACATTATCGACCGAATTGATGAGTTGAACCGGGAAGGTGATTAAGGACTGGCTAACATACTTCTGAGTCTACTAGTGGCTGTTATCGGATCAGCGTTCGCGGTTTCAGATCGGCTCCTGTTTTCGTGGATAAACTGGCAGAGGCCGGATTCATTGATGGTGGTCGAAACCCTTATTTGTCTCGCAATGAGTGCACTGACCATCCTCGTTGCGATCCGAGTGATCCCTGCGCTGAAGAGTCACAGGTGGCCGCCTGTGATACTCATTTCCCTGCTCCTGGTCGTAGGGTGGAGTGGATTCTTGCTTGGTCTCTCGCGGGCTGAGGAGCTAAAGCAGGACCTTGTGGTCTGCCCCCCGAAAATGAAGACATCATAAAATGAGTCCTCCCCGTCTGGGAGGAATTATGAAGAAATCGAAGTTCACCGAGGAGCAGATCGTGCGGATCCTCGAGGAGGCCGCCTCCGGAGCGAAGACCCACGCCCAGCTCTGCAAGGACCATGGGGTCAACCTGAACACCTTCTATATCTGGCGGCGCAAGTATGCGGGCCTTCAGACCGAGGACCTGCGCAGCTTAAGAGAGCTCGAGGACGTTCTCCTCAGTTAAAGTCAAAGGACAACGACGACTACTTGTATGCAGTCGCGGTGCCGATGCAGCGCAGCAAAAAGCCGGACTGGGCCCTATTTGTATCGATAGACGATACGGCCGCGGGTGAGGTCGTACGGCGAGAGCTCGACGCGGACACGGTCTCCGGGAAGGATGCGGATGTAGTTCATGCGCATCTTGCCGCTCACGTGGGCCAGCAGCTCGATCTCGCCCTCTTCGAGCTTGACGCGGAAGCGGGCATTGGGCAGGTTCTCGAGCACGGTGCCCTCGACCTCGATGCCCTTTTCCTTCTCAGGCTCCTGCTTCTTTGGTGTCGGCCGAAATCTTCCTCTTCGCATACGCTCCTATTGTGGCATGGAGGGCTCGGCATGGGCACGATTCATCCCATGCCCTACATTGTGGGGTTGAATGTCGAGGCGCTTACTCCTTGTTGAGGATTCGCGACGGTCCTTCGTGATTGAACCTGCCTCCATTAGCGCCGGGGCGAACCACCCGGCGGCTACTCCTTGTTGAGGATTCGCGGCGGTCCTTCGTGATTGAACCTGCCTCCATTAACGCCGGGGCGAACCACCCCACCGGCTACTCCTTGGTGAGGATCTCGGGGCCGTCCTTCGTGATCGCGACGGTATGTTCGAAATGGGCGCTTAGCTTGCCATCGGCTGTCTTGACCGTCCATTTGTCGTCCAGAAAATCAACCTTCCAGGTTCCCTGATTGATCATGGGCTCGATGCAGATGGTCATTCCCTCCCGCAGGGGATCGCCTGTCCGGGCTCTGCCAAACATGGGCACACTGCTCGGCTCTTCGTGGAGCGCCCGCCCGATGCCATGTCCGACGAGATCGCGCACGACCGAAAAACCATGCATCTCGACGTATTTCTGAACGGCATGACCGATATCGCCGATCCGGTTGCCAACCCTGGCTTTGGCGATTCCTTGATAGAGGCTCTCGCGGGTGACGTTCAGCAGTTTCTGGGCTTCTCTGGAGATCTGCCCAACCGGATAGGTCCACGCGCTATCGGCATGCCAGCCTTCCTTGACGACTCCAAAATCGAGGCTGATGATATCGCCCTCTTTGAGGGGGATGTCGGTCGGGATGCCGTGGACGACGGTGTCGTTGACCGAGATGCACGCCGCCGCCGGAAAGCCGCGATAGTTGAGGAAGTTGGGCTGGCCGCCTTCTTCCAGTATGAGCCGATGGGCCATTTCATCGAGCTGCTTGGGCGTGACTCCGGGGGCAATAGCGTCCGAAACCAGTCGCAGGGTTCGGGCGAGGATTCGGCCCGACTCGCGCATCTTGGCGATCTCGCCGGGGCTCTTGAGGACGACTACCGCCATATTCTCCTAGGCGACCTCACTTGCACCCGTCCAAGATAGCTTGGAAGACCTCGCTGGGGTCGCCCTCGGCATTGATTCGGAGAAGGCATTCGCGGCCCGCATAATATTCAATCACGGGGGCCGTATTCTCGTGAAAGACCTTGAGCCTCTCGCGGATGGTCTCGGGCTTGTCGTCGCTTCGGAGGAAGAGCGGGCCGTTGCACTTGTCGCACAGGTCCTCTCGCTTGGGCGGCTTTGCTTCCAAGTGGTAGATTTCGCCGCACTTGGTGCAGCTCATTCTTCCGCTCAGCCTTTCGATAACCACTTCGTCGTCGACTTCCAGGGAGATGACCTTGTCGAGGCGCATATCCATTTCGTCAAGCATCTTGTCGAGGGCCTCGGCCTGACGGATCGTACGGGGGAAGCCGTCGAGCACGAACCCGCTCTTGCGCACCTCGTCGGCCCGGATGCGCTTGCCCATCATTTCAATCGTGATGCCGCTGGGAACCAGCTCCCCTCGGTCGATATAGCTCTTGGCGAGGCGGCCCAGGTCCGTCTCGGCCTCGATCTCTTTGCGGAAGATTTCGCCGGAGGACAATGGCTTGACCCCGAGCTTTTCTTGAAGAAGAACAGCCTGGGTTCCTTTGCCGACGCCTGGCGGACCTATGAGAATGAGTCTCATTGCCCGTAGCGCTTCATGAGCAGGTTGGCCTCGATCTGGCGCATGGTTTCGAGCGCGACGCTGACCATGATGAGCAGCGAGGTGCCGCCGATGATGTTCACGCCCTGCACGTTGGTCACGCTCCAGGCGACGTACTGGATCAGCGCCACGAAAGCAAGAAATGCAGCGCCGACGACTGTGATCCGCGAGATGACGTTATCGAGGAAGTCCTTGGTCTGCTTGCCGGGGCGCACGCCTGGGATGAACGATCCGCCGCGCTTGAGGTTGTTGCTGATATCTTCCACATTGTACTGCACGGCGGTGTAGAAGTAGGTGAAGAAGAAAATGAGGGCGGTGTACAGAATCGAGGCAACGAGACCCTTGGGGAAGGGCGACATTGGATTGAGCCAGGTGCCTAAAGCATTCATAAAGTCGCCCACTGGTGTATTGGGCATTGCCGCGCCGATCTGGCTGGGGATGAAGATAAGGGAGACGGCGAAGATGATGGGGATGACGCCCGCCATATTCACCGAGAGCGGAAGATAGCTTGTTCCGCCGCCGAGGGTTCGCAACCCGGCCTGCCTGCGCATATGCTGGATCGGCACTCTCCGCTGGGCGGTTGTGAATAGCACGATCAGCCAGGTAGTGACCAGGAAGATGAATCCGAGTGTGGCAACCGACCACCACGGCATGAGCCCGGCCCTCGCTTGGTCGATTACATTGGCGATCTGACCGGGCATCGAAAGGACGATGCCAGCGAAGATCATGAGCGAAACGCCGTTGCCGATACCCTTTTCGCTGATCTGCTCGCCGATCCAAAGAATGAACATGGCTCCGGCGGTCCAGAACGTGACCACGTAAAACTTGGTCGCCAGTGTGGCCTCGAATCCTCCGGTTGTGCCCATGATCTGGCCCAGCAGCGTAAGCAGGCCGAGGCCCTGGAAAATGCAGAGGAAAATCGTAAGTGCGCGGGTGCGCCGGTTTTGGATTCTTCGCGCATACTCGCCGCCTTCCTGCAGGTCTTTCTTCCATGCCGGAATGGCGGTTGTGAGAATCTGCATGATGATCGAGGCTGTGATGTAGGGGTTTAGGCCCAGGGCGAAGATCGACACCTTGCGCAAAGCACCTCCGCCGAAGATGTCCATGAGACCGATGAACGGCGATTTCTCGATCGCTTGACGCACCCGCTCGGGGTCGACGCCGGGGATGGGAACCGGCAGATGGATGCCGATTACGAACACTCCGAACATGAAGAGTACGAAGAGCAGCCGGGAACGCAGCTCAGGGTCCTGCCACGCCTGGCGCAGCGTTTCCATGAGAGGCATGCGGAGCTGCTTGTCGCCGCTTCCGCCAAATCCGCCGCCCAGCGCGCTCAAAGGAGAATTGCCTCCCCGCCCGCTTTCGCGATCGCCTCTTGTGCGCTCTTGCTGAATTTGTGCGCGCTCACGCTAAGCTTCTTCTTGAGTTCGCCAAAGCCGAGCACCTTCACGCCATCCTTGTTCGGGGCGATGATTCCACTCTTGATAAGGATCTCGGGATTGACCTCCGCACCCGCCTCGAAGAGATTCTGCAGGTCGTCGAGATTGACGATCGCATACTCCTTGTGGTTGATGTTCCGGAAGCCTTTTTTAACGGGCAGCCTGCGCTGAATCGGGGTCTGGCCGCCTTCAAAGTTTGGATGGATCTGGCGTCTTGCCTTCTGGCCCTTGGTGCCTCGTGTCGCGGTCTTTCCCATACCGCTGCCGATGCCCCGGCCAACTCTTCGCCGTTTCTTGGTGCTCCCGTCCGTGGGCTTTAGCTCATGAAGGTTCATCACTTCTCATCTCCAGCGGATGCTTTTGCTTTGGCAGGCTTTTTCGCCTTGGCTGCTGCCGCTTTGGGCTTGGCTGCCGGCTTTGCCGCCTTGGCGGGCTTGGGCTCTGCGGCCTGCTTGGGTGCCTTTTCGGGCTTGGCGGTTGTCTTGCCACCCTCGACCTCTTCAACATTGAGCAGGTGCTTGACCTTATGGATCATGCCCCGGATGCTCGGATGGTCGTCGTGGTCGACGGTTTGGCTCACCTTACGGAGCCCAAGGGCGGCGACTGTCAGCCGGTTCTTTCTTGTGTGGCCGATGGGACTCTTGATCAGCTTAATACGCAGCATCTGCTTCCTCCTTGCGGGCCTTTGCCAGCCATGGCACAAGCTCGTTTACATCGAGGTTCCGCTGTTCGGCCCTCGCTTCGGGGACGGTGAGCGCTTGGAACGCAGCGATGGTTGCGTAGGCCATGTTGATGGCGTTGCGGCTTCCAAGGCTCTTGGCAAGCACGTCGTGGATTCCCGCACACTCGAGGCAGGCCCGGACCGCGCCCCCCGCCTTGACGCCGGTGCCCGCGGAAGCCGGCTTGAGCATCACCTCGGATGTGCCGGAAACCGCCTTGATAGCATGGGGAATGGTGCGGCCGATCATCGGCACACCGATCATGTTCTTGCGAGCCGCTTCCTCCGCTTTACGGATGGCGTCGGGAATGCCGCGCGCCTTTCCGATGCCCACGCCGACCTGGCCCTTGTTGTCACCGACAACAACCAGGATCGACCATGAGGCGGTCTTGCCACCCTTATGGGTTTTGAACACCTTGTTGGTCCGCACGACGCGTACGTCCATCTGCGGCCCTTCGGTGTTGCGGCTTTCTCTCTTGCCGCTCAGTCTGCTCATCATTCTCATGGCTTAAAACTCCAACCCTGCTTCTCGAGCGGCGTCGGCGAGGGTTGCGACCCTGCCGTGATATTGAAACCCTCCGCGGTCGAACACGACCCGCTTGATGCCTTTCGCGGTGGCCCGCTTGCCAATCTCGGCCCCAATCTTCTTCGCCGAATCCTTGTTGGAGGCTCCGGCGAGGTCCTTCTCGGCGGTGCTGGCCGCGACCAGTGTGGTCCCCGTAGTGTCGTCGATAATCTGCGCGTAGATGTGCCTCAGGCTCCGAAAGACAGCCAACCTTGGCCGTTCCGGAGTCCCAGCGACCGTCTTGCGCAGGCGGTCATGCCGCGAAACTCTTAGTTCTGATCTGGTACTCATTTTAAAATTCTGAGTTTTGAGTGCTGAGCGTTGAGCATTGAGAAGGGATTTCTAAACACTAAACACTTGAACCCTCAACACTTCCTCCTATTTCTTCGCAGCCGCCCTCTTTCCGGCCTTGAGCTTGATCACTTCGCCCTGGTATCGAATGCCTTTGCCCTTGTAGGGATCGGGCTTTCGAACCTTGCGGATATCCGCCGCGACCTGGCCGACTTTCGCCTTGTCAATGCCGCTGACCCGGATGACCTGCGTTCTCGACTTTTCCTCGGCAATGATTTCAAATGTGATGCCGTCTACGGCATCGACCTTTACCGGGTGCGAATAGCCCATATTCAGGACCAGTCCTCGGCCGTCAGGCTGCACGCGATAGCCGACCCCGATAATCTCGAGCGCCTTGCTGTGCCCTTGGGTCACGCCCACGATCATGTTGTTGATCAAGGTTCTAGCAAGGCCATGCTGGCTGCGGTTGTGCCGATCGTTGTCGGGCCGCTCGATTCTTAGGGTGCTGTCTTCCTGGGCGATTTTCAGCGCGCCCGAAATCTGCACGGACAGCTCGCCTTTAGGGCCCTTGACGCTGACCGCGTTGCCCGGCTGGACGTCCACCGAGACTCCGCTTGGGACGCTAATGGGTAGGGTTCCAACTCTGCTCATTTACCACACCTCACAAATGATCTCGCCGCCGATGCGCCTCTTACGCGCCTCGCGGTCGGTCATGACTCCGGAGCTGGTTGAAAGAATCTGAGTAGCCAAACCGCTGCGGATCGGCTTGATATCGGCGGCGGGCTTATAAACCCGGAGTCCCGGCTTGCTGATGCGCTTGATATGGCTGATCACCGGTTTGCGCTTGGCGTCATATCTCATGTGCACCCGAATGGTCGGGAACTGGGTTTCATTGGTCACTTCGTGGCCCTTGATGTACCCCTCGGCTTCGAGGATCTTGACGATCTCGACTTTGATCTTGCTGTGCGGAATCTCGACGGTCGCAAGGTGCGACTGGGCGCCATTGCGTACGCGCGTCAGGAGGTCCGCGATAGGGTCGCTATGCATGGTTATTCCTCCGTCCGCTTACCAGCTGGACTTGGTGACTCCCGGGAGCTCGCCCTTGTGGGCCTTCTCGCGAAGGCAGATTCTGCAGAGTCCAAAAAATCGGAAGTAGCCGCTATCGCGGCCGCAGATGCTGCAGCGGTTGTATCCGCGCACTTTGAACTTGGGCTTGCGCCGCTGTTTGACGATCAGACAGGTCTTTGCCATTCTTGCTCCCGCCGTTCCCGGGTCGGTTTGCCCCAAAGGAGCACTTCGCCCGTGGCCTGGTTGTGGAAAACGAAAGGGAATGATACCCGGAAATGGAAAGGGAGCCGGTTTCGCCCCCGGCTCCCAAGTCCTCAACTACCTGTGTAACTCCACACCAGCCAATCGAGCTTGGCTGTGAATGGAGTGCCCATTCCTCCCTGGTATCGCACCCGCACCTTAAAGGTTCCGGTGGACGGATCAATGAATTGCGCTGGATCATTCTTGATCGGAAGGATTGTAGTCGCATCGGTCCCGTTCGAGGCAACTTGATCCGAGACCGTAAGCCAGCCTCCTGTGAGGCGATCGTAAACCTCGATCCTTTCCCGAATGTTGTCCACGTTGACCTGCGATTCAAGCGTTACACTGATCTCCGTCGCGGACGCACTTGCCGTCCCGGTAAATACCAGCTGGACCGTGTGGGTTAGGAATGGATAGGTGCTCGACGGCACCGTCATGTAGCTGTTGTCCGTTCCTGCAAGGTTCGTCTCGTCACCGATGACGGCCCCGCCTGCATCTTTCAAATAGCTGGCGGGATTCCCGTAGCTCTGGATTTGCTTGTCCTCTCGGTTCGTTAGGAAGTCTTCACGGGTGGGTTTGGCCCCCAGCCGAGAATCCTGTCGAATACAGGACACCTAGAAGCGCTCTGCGCCATGCTTTGGTAGTCGAGCCGTTGTGGCCAGCCACCACTCTGTTAGACCGCTGCCAACAAGGCCGCGGAGACGGCAGCTATTGCCGTCACTTTCAATAACGCATTCATGGAATCCCTCCTACCCTATTTTATTGTGCGCCGCCACAACGACCCTCTCCCCTACCGACGGCGGCGATTGAGCAGATACAAACTGGTGAGCCCAATGACAGAGAACCAAGTCCCGGGTTCTGGCACTATGGCGACGATTTGGAAGCCATTCACATGCGTATTGTTAGGCAGATTGGGACCGGAAACGATAATGTCAAATCTGCCGCCAGAAACTGCTACCTCATGTATGCTGTGGGTGACGCCTTCCTCCATGAGGTTATAACCCATTGGCCCCGTTACAATCTGTGTAGGATTAATCGCCCCTGGGATGGTTACTTTAGCCTCTACGACTCTACTCAACGCGCTTGACGCATAAGTGTAGATCAGATACCGACCTTGAGGAATCCCCGAGAAGTGATATTGAATCTCGCCTCCCACAACGGCAACATCGTTGAGCAGCCTTGCCACATCCCCTGTGTTGTGATTGTAGACGGACCCCCAGCCTCCATACGAGCCAATTCCCCCGGTCGCGAGAATTGTCGCCGACGTCTCCTGACCTAAGAGCCCGAGCAGCGGCTCCGCTGGAGAAGGGCCACCCGCGTAGATGCGGTTCCACCGGCCTATTTGGCCCGCCGCACCAGCGAACGCATCGCTTGGGGCAAGGCCTCCGGTTTCCTCGGAGCCGGAGAACGTGTCCAGGTCTACGTTGAATCCGACCTGACTCGTTCCCAGGGCGGGAAGGCACCCGAGTGCAATGAACGCAATGCCTTGTACCAGTCCTCTGACCAACCGGATCATCTTCATTGTGTTCCTTCCTTATACATCGTAACACACATTCCGCGAACTTCTCATCCAAAGTTACGAATCGGATGAGAAGTTCGCCATTTGCCTATTCCCGAACCGACCAGCGGGCCTGATCGAGGGATACCCGCGGAGCGGTCACCCCAGGCGCGGAGTCCAGATAGGAGATCCGGGCTTGAACCTGGCCTGCATTCCCAATGAATCGAGCCGGATTGACGGTGATGCTGATCACCGCGAGCGCATCGCTCGTGCCGATACCCCTTGTGTCGACAAGCTCCCACTGGCCGTTCAGCATGTTCTTGAGCTCGATCTTCTGGCTTATTCCCGTCTTGTTCGCCTTTGCCTCAATCAGGAACTGCAGCTTCGAAGGAAGCAGCCGCGGCGACACGCCCGTCACGATCGCGCGGATCGGAGGGCCGCTGATTTGCGGGGCGCCGCTGCCGCCGATCACATACAGCATGTCATCCGAGTTATTCGCATCGGACAACACGCCACTGATATAGCCGCCCCGATCCAATGCAATGGACGTCGGGAACGCGATGTCGAGGAGCGCTCGGTCAAGAGCACGCCGGGCATTGATTCTCCCCCAACCATATTGCTCGTCCCAGCCTCCAGCGCCCTTGTCCTCCGCCGTATCGCGAATGACATCGAAAACTTCGTCATTCGTGAGGCCGCGGTCAAACGACCAGATCAGCGAGGCCAATCCAGAGGTGTGGGGCGTGGCCATCGAGGTCCCCGAGTAATAAGCATATGAGTTACCCGGGATGCAGGAATAGACATTTTCGCCTGGTGCGACCACGTCTATCTCAGGGCCATAGTTCGAGAAGCTTGCGCGCGCATCCGTGTGGTTCGTGGCGCCGACCGCATAGCAGTTGGCGAACTTGGCTGGATAGGCAACTCTCCTGCCTTGACTGTTGCCGGTGGCCGCGATCAGCAGCACGCCCTGTCCATATGCATAGTTGACGCTGTTCTGGAAGGACTGGGCCCCCGTGTAGTACTGCAGGCTCATCGTTGCGATGTTTGCGCCGTTGTCGGCCGCCCAGACCATGCCGGCGCCGCACTGATCCTCAGAGCCATTGCCGCTGTCGCTCAGCACCTTCATCGGCATGATCTTCACGCGCCAGGAGACGCCGGCAAGCCCTACCGAGTTGTTGCCATTCGCGCCCGCAGTTCCTGCGACGTGGGTGCCGTGGCCATAAACGTCGAAGGTATTGCCGTTGTTGAGATAGGTGTTCCAGCCGCTCACCATCTTGCCCGCCATCTCCGGGTGATTGGGATCAACGCCGGTATCCACGACGGCGAGCGTGATGTTGCCGTAACCGGTGAAAGTGTCCCAGCCCTCATAGGCATCTATATCCGCGTCCGGTGTTCCGCCGGTTTGCCCGGTGTTATTGAGGCCCCAGCAGTTGGCGATGTTCGCATCGTTCGGGACGAGCGCGGGAGCGCCGATTCCCACGAACTCGGCGTACTCGACGCCGGGGGCGCGGTCATATTCCCGCTCCATCACCTTGACATCGGTGTACTTGGGCACGCGGATGATATACGTGCGGCTCAACCCGAGCTTGTCGGCGAGAGCCTTGTTGGCATAGCCCGAGGGGCTATAGGGATCGATCGACAAGACCTCCCATTTGGCGGAGAGCGCATCTACTTCGGCGATGCCGGTTTGCGGCCCGAAATAGGGGACGTTGACGGGCTCTACGCCTTCCTTGAACTGAACGACAATCCGGTCGGAGGGATATCCCCCTGGAACGTCGGGCAGATCCACCGGCCCAATCGAAATCTGTGCCCCCGCAGCGCCACATAGGGCTGCGATGGCGAGTGCAGCAAGTCCTTTCATTGACATCGGAATCCTCCAGCGGTTGCCGCTCTGCGGCATTGCTGATCCCAGTATATGACACCGGACATCAATTAGTGCAATATGGAGAATTCGAGCAGCGTTTTCGTCGCGAATCCGGCAGGTTTGACAGGGGCGATTCAGGGTATCTTTTCCCCTGCCGCAATGAAGATTTTTACCTCCGAGAGTGTCAGCGAAGGACACCCAGACAAGCTCGCCGACCAGATTTCCGACGCCCTTCTCGACGACTGTCTCCGCCAGGACAAGACCGCGCGCGTCGCCATTGAAACGCTGCTCACCAGGGGACTGGCCGTTATCGCGGGCGAAGTCACCATGGAAGGCTACGTGGAGGTCGCCGACATCGTGCGGCAGACCATCACCGACGTCGGCTACACCGATACCGAGCTTGGATTCGACGGCCATACCTGCGGCGTGATGGTCGCGATCCAGGAACAGTCGCCCAATATAGCCCAGGGAGTTGATACCGGCGGCGCGGGCGACCAGGGCATGATGTTCGGCATGGCCACCCGCGAAACGGCCGACTTTATGCCGCTGCCCATTTCCATCGCCCATGCCCTGACGCGCAAAGCGTCCGAAGTGCGAAGACAACACCCATCGCTAGGGCTGCGGCCCGACGTAAAAAGCCAGGTATCGGTGCTCTACGACGACGACGGATGCCCCAAAGCGATTGATACGGTCGTGGTCTCGGCGCAGCACGGGCCGAACCTCGAAGAATCCATCAAAGATGTAGTGCGCGAGCAGATAATAATCCCCGTGCTGGCGGACTACGACAAGTACCGGCAGGACAACATCACCTACCACATCAATCCGACAGGCAAGTTTGAGATTGGCGGCCCCCAAGCGGACACGGGCGTGACCGGACGCAAGATCATCGTGGACACCTATGGCGGCATGTGCCCCCACGGCGGCGGCGCGTTCAGCGGGAAAGATCCGACAAAGGTGGATCGCAGTGCGGCGTACATGGCGCGGCACGTGGCGAAGTGCGTGGTGGCGGCGGGCCTGGCGGACCGGTGCGAGGTGGCTCTGGCCTATGCGATCGGTGTCGCCCAGCCGGTGTCGCTGAACGTCGAAACCTTCGGAACGGGAAAAGAAGACCCGGAGCGGATTCAGAAGCGGGTGATGGACGCCTTCGATATGTCTCCCAAGGGGATCATCGCCCACCTAGGCCTTCTCGAAATGCGCTATCTGCCCACCGCGAAGAACGGGCATTTTGGCAATCCAGCATTCCCCTGGGAGCGCACGGAGGAAGCCGAGCGCTTGCGCCCCTAGAGTGCGGTAACGTCATATCGCTCCTCTATGAAATCATTCTTCATTTCCGCTGCAACGATTCTCTGCTCGCTTGCAGCAGCGCAGGTTGACCTGAATATCACCATTGACGGCAAGCCCTCGGGGAAAGCAACATACAAATGGTCGAACATGGCAAACGGTGGCGTCTCCGGAATGCTCAAGATGGATTTCGAGCTGCGCGGCATGGCGATGAGCGGCAAGGTCGCGTTCACCTTCGATAAGTCCGGCCGTCCGATGGCATTTTCCACCTCGATGCGCGGGCCGGGGGTGGATGAGACGTACCGACTCGCCTACGGCCCCA
Organism: Fimbriimonadaceae bacterium; assembly: GCA_049276675.1. Lineage (GTDB taxonomy): Bacteria > Armatimonadota > Fimbriimonadia > Fimbriimonadales > Fimbriimonadaceae > DATLGQ01. The sequence continues at coordinate 14,483 of JBASWW010000002.1, read as the reverse complement.
GCCATGTTATGGTTACAGCCATCGCTGGCGGCAAGACCGAGTCGAAGAAGGTCCCCATCCCCAGGGGCAAGCGCATCGCCAGCCTCGCCAATCTCTGGTTCCTCAAGAGCAAGCCGAGCCCCGGCGCTGCCGACCAATTCTGGTCATATACTCTCGAAACCGGCAAATGGGAGCTCACGACGATCCGCTACGTCGGGCCCAAGAAGCTCAGGGTCGAGGGAAAAATGGTCACCGCGTACGAGCTGGACGAATCCCTCGGCACCTTCTGGCTGGATGCATCAGGCATGCCGTACAAAATCCGCTTCAAAGTGGGGGGAATGCCGTTCGTTTTCGAGAGGAGCGGATAAGTGCCTCGCGGCGAAGGAAGACTGAGGGTGGCGGTCGCGGGGGCGGCGGGCCGTATGGGAAAAGAGACGTGCCGCACGATCCTCGCCTCGCCCGATTTTGAATTGGTCCTTGCGGTCGATCGGAGCGGGGGTGGTCCGCTGGGCGATATCCTCGGCGTTGACAGCCACGGGCTGATGCTGGAGGGCAAGCTTGGGGAGGGCCTCGATCGCGTGGGGGCGGATGTGCTGGTGGAGTTCACATCCGCCAGCGCCGCCCCGGTCCACGCAGAAATGGCCCTCAAGCGCGGCATTGCCCCCGTGATCGGAGCAACCGGCCTCGACAAAGACACGCTAAGATCCCTCGCCGCCCTTTCGAAGGAGCACGGGACGCCCGGAATGTACGTGCCCAATTTCGCGATCGGCGCGGTCCTCATGATGAAATTCTCCGAAATGGCGGCAAGATGGCTGCCCGATGCGGAGATCGTCGAAATGCATCATGACCGCAAAGAAGACGCCCCCAGCGGAACCTCCATGCGGACTGCAGAAATGATCGCATCCGCAAGAAAGCAGCCCCCAACCCCCAAGCCCCGCGCAGCCATAAAAGTAGAAGGCGTAAGAGGGGGCGCCCACCACGAAGTGCCGATCCATTCCGTGCGCCTGCCCGGACTCCTCGCCCATCAGCAGGTGATGTTCGGTGGGCAGGGCGAGGTGTTGACCATCCGCCACGACTCCCTCGATCGCGGCTCTTTCATGGAGGGCGTCAAGCTCTGCGTGAGCAAGGTATGGGACCTCGATGGCTTCGTGATCGGCATGGACCGCCTCCTTTTCGAATAACCCAGGTGACATTCGCAGCGCCAAGCAAGGTAAAAGACCTACGATGCACGCCCTCATTGCCGCCCTCGTCCTCGCCCCTTTCAGCCAGCAAAGCGCCTATCCGGTCTACGAAACCGACAAGATCTCCCCTGCCGAGCATCGCCAGCGGCGCGAAAAGCTCATGCGGCAAATGGCCCCCGGAACGCTCGCCGTGTTCTTCACGAACCCCGAGCGCAACCGCAACAACGACGTGGACTTCCAGTTCCGCGCGGACTCCGATTTCCTCTATCTGACGGGGTTCGAGGAGCCCAATGCCGCCCTCGTCCTCATCCCAGACGGCGTGAATCTCGATGGCCAAACCGTCCGCGAGGTTCTGTTTGTGAATGAGGGTAGCGAGATGTCCATCACTTGGCTGGGCTACCGAATGGGGCCGGCAAATGTGGTGAAGCTGCTTGGGATCCAGGCTGGAAGGTCGAATGCGGAGTTCGCGGCCGTGCTCGCCCTCCTCGGCCAGAGCGCGCCGAAGAAGGCGGTCTCCATGCAGATGCCCCCGGACCCCTCGGGCGGGATTGCGAGAATGATCAAGGAGACCGAGACGTGGCGCGAGGCGGCCGGCTTTGCCAGTGGCGGTTCTCTGAGAGGCGCGCTCAGCACCATGCGGGGAGTAAAGTCTCCCGCCGAGATCGCAATGCTCAAAAAGGTTTCCGAAATTACGGCGCGAGCCCACTCCGAAGCCATGCGGAGCGCCGAGCCGAATATGCGCGAATGGGAGATCGGCGCGCTCGTAAAGTACATCTTTGCCAAGGAAGGCTGCGAATATGAGGGCTATCCGCCGATCTGCGGAAGCGGCCCGAACAGCACGATACTCCACTACAACACCAACCGCCGCGTCATGAAGGCGGGCGATGTGATGTGCATGGACACCGCCGGCGAATACCACGGCTATTCCGCCGACGTCACCCGCAGCTATCCGATCAGCGGCAAATGGAGCAAGGAGCAGCGGGCGATCTATAACGTTGTCCTCGCCGCGCAGAATGCCGGAATCGCTGCCTGCCGCCCAGGCGTGACGACCGGCGCGGTCGGGCAGGCGGTCTCAGATTCGCTCGCAAAAGGCATGATCGCGCTCGGGATCATCAAGGAGCCGAGCGAGCTGCGCCGCTACTATATGCACGGATTCGGGCACGGAATCGGCCTCGATGTGCACGACCCTATGCCCCGGACCTTAGAAGCGGGCGTCACGCTCTCGGTCGAGCCGGGCATCTATATCAAAGAAGGCAGCCCGACCGACAAGAAGTGGTGGAACATCGGCATTCGCATCGAGGACAGCATCCTCGTGACCACGGGCAGCCCGATCAACCTCTCCGCCGGCGCCCCCCGCGATCCCGACGCGATCGAGCGCCTCATGGCGGAAAAGGGCCTCGGGAACATCAAGTAGCCGCCGGGTGGTTCTTCCCGGCGTATCGGAAAAGAAATAACCCGTAGCCGCCGGGTGGTTCTTCCCGGCGTTAATCGGAAAAGAAATAACCCGTAGCCGCCGGGTGGTTCTTCCCGGCGTGATAGAAAAGAGATAACCCGTTGGCCGCCGGGTGGTTCTTCCCGGTGCTATAGGAAAAGGGAGGGCCCGTAGGCGCCGGGTGGTTCTTCCCGGTGCTATCGGAAAAGGGACCGGTGGTTCTTCCCGGCAATGTGGGGGGACGCCGCAAACCGCCGGGACGGGATTACCACCAACCAAGGATCACCTCCTGTAAATCCGTGCCGATCGAACCCGTGAAGGGATAATCGAAAGGATCCTCGGCGATTCCCGCTCGAACGGGATCAAGGGAGATATAGGTCGCGTGTGCCCGCCAATCCTCGCTCGCCCGGATGATGTGGTCGTAGAAGTCCTTTTGCCACCGAAATGGCTGCTTCGTTCGCACCATCCACATTGCGGAGCGGTGTTTGAATTGGTACATTGCCTCCAATAGGTCGGCACGCTCATCAATCCCTGCAAGCATGACGTGCAGATGATCGGGCATGAAACAGTAGATGGGCACGTAGCATCGATGGGCTGCGGACATCGCGGATAGGCATTCGACCATCGGCCGAACCACGGTGTGGCTAAGAAATGCTTGCGAATGGGCTCGCACACATACGGTGAACGCTGCCGTTACCTCCCCGCGATATTTTGCGGGGTCGAGGCGGTGGGGCCTTTCCCGAACCGTTTTCATCGATGCCCGAAGACGATACCCTTACATCGCCGGGACAAACCACCCGGCGGCTACGGGGAGGGACCTCGTCCAATAGCGCCGGGACGAACCACCCGGCGGCCACGGGACATCCCTTGTCCAAAATGACGCCGGGACGAACCACCCGGCGGCTACGGGGAAGGACCTCTGCGTGTCTTCCGCCGCCAAGCCAGCAAAGCCGCTCCACCCGCGAGCCCAAGGATCGTCGCCGGCTCCGGCACAGGCAGGATTTCGATGTTGTCGTAAGAGACGACGCCGGTACGCCCTGGCTGTCCGTAGAGCTCAACCACATTGAGTCCATTGGGATCCGTCAGTGCAAATTCGCCCTCGCGAACGAGTGAGCCATCCAGAAACAGGCTGTATGCGGCTTTCGCTCCCCTCGCGATGACACCCGACATCGTGTAGGTCTCGCCCGCCGCGAAGTAGCCAACGAATCGAGAAAAAATTTGCCCGTTCCCTTGCCCTTCCCATACCCGCAACCTGACCCGATTCGCACTCTCGCTATTGAAGTCGATCACCAGGCTCTGATCGATTACCTCTGAACCGTTGGCATAGGGAGAAAGCCACAAATAGCTCCTGTAATGGTCGTCAGAATAGATGTCCGGCACCGTCACGTCGTAGGAGAAGCTCGCGCTGGTTCCGGGTGCGGTCGCAACGCTGTCGAACACGCGGAACACATCCGTTTCGTTGGTTTGGCCATAGCGTTGGACGGCCTTGCCGCTCTCCACGGACGCGTCGTCATAAAACGGCCAAATCGTCCACAACCCGCCCGAAACCTGGGAAAGAGGTCCGTCCTCATAGTCGAAGCGCTCGATGAGCTGCGCCATCGCGCTGAACGGCAAACCTGACACGCCCGCGATTAAGACAAGAACCCCGGCGGTTTTCATGATTCCAGTATAGATGAGTTCGTGCTGGAAAGCTAAAAAACTCCGCTATCCGGTAGTACGAGCCGTCCGCGATGCTCGACGCGATCGTGCGCCTCATGGCGGAAAGATATAACCCGTAGCCGCCGGGTGGTTCTTCCCGGCGAAGTGGAAAAAGTGAAGGCCCGTAGGCACAGGGTGGTTCTTCGCGGCGATCGGGGGACGCGCAAACCGCCGGGACAAGCCACCCGGCGGCTACGGGCTTGCCTGGTCTAATCACGCAGGGACGATATTTTCAAGGGGATCACACCCGTCGCCCCCGTCAGGCCAAACCCGAGTGGACTATTCCTCCGCCAGTTTTCGCGCCTGCTCTTCTTGGATGAGGGCGTCTATCATGGGCTGGATGTCGCCGTCCATGAAGGTGATCGTGTTGTGCATGTCCTTGCCGACGCGGTGGTCGGTGATACGGCTTTGGGGGAAATTGTAGGTGCGGATTTTCTCGCTGCGGTCGCCGGAGCCGACCTGGCCCTTGCGGTCGGCGGCGCGCACCTGGTTGATGCGATCCTGCTCGGCCTCATAGATCTTGGCCCTTAATACCGCCATCGCCTTGAGCTTGTTCTGCTGCTGGCTGCGCTCGTCCTGGCACGTGACGACGATCCCGCTCGGCTTATGGATGATCCTTATGGCGGTTTCGTTCTTCTGCATGTGCTGGCCGCCCGCCGAGGATGAATTGAAGGTCGAGACTTCGAGGTCGTCCTGCTTGATGTCCACGTCAACCTCCTCGACCTCGGGCAGGACGGCGACGGTGACGGTCGAGGTATGGATGCGGCCGCTGCTCTCGGTGGCGGGGACGCGCTGGACCCGGTGGACGCCGCTTTCATGCTTGAGCTGGCTGTATGCGCCGTGGGCGTCGATGCTGAACACGACCTTGCTCGCGCCTCCGATGCCGGCCTCCTGCAGCTCGATCACGTCGTATTTCCATTTGCGTCTTTCGGCATAACGGGCATACATGCGGAAGAGCTCGGCTGCGAAGAGCCCGGCCTCGTCTCCCCCTGCGGCAGGGCGGATCTCCACGATCACGGACTTGTCGTCGTTCGGGTCCTTCGTGATGAGCATTCCCTTCAGGGTCAGCTCATAGCCGGCGATTTTCTCTCGCAGGGGCTCGATTTCGGCCTGGGCCATCTCCTTCATTTCAGGATCGCCGAGCAATTCTTCGGCATCTTTTAGCTCGGCGCGGGCCTTGCGGTATTCGCGGATGGTTTCGACGATCGGCTCGAGCTCGGCGCGGGCCTTGCCGGTCCTTTGCATCGCCTGCCCGTCGCCGGAATTGGCGGCATCCATGTATTCGGCATCGAGCTGCTCGAATCGCTTTTCGATCTCATCCAGCTTCTCGATCATTGGGCCTGAGTTTACCGGGGGGATTTCAACGGTATTAGGTTTTGGGTATTGGGTATTGGGGGGAAGGATCAGCCCAACACCCAACACCCAACACCCAATACCTAATACCCAACGCCCCTTCAGTACGGCAGCCGGGATACGGCTTTGGCAATGAGCGCAAGCGAGATCGAGACCATCGCCACCAGACCCGTCCCGCACGAGAAGCCGGCAAGCAGGACCGGGGCATAGCGGTACCAGTTCTCCTTCCCGTATCGCCTTGCCATGTGCTTGCGCCCAAACCAGGCGCCGAGGAATTGCGGAATCGTGTTCGCCGGGAACAGCCCGAGCCCGCCCGCGAAGCCATAGAAGAAGAGCAGGGGGAGCTTCAACACCGAAAAGAAGCCGTACACCGCGAGCCCGCCAAGCGTGCCGTAGGCGATGTAGTCGGGCTTGAGGGCCTCCTTGAACCAGCTGCCGTCGCTGGTTCCGGGCACGTTGATCTGCATCATTACGGCCTGGAGCTGAGCTTGAATGGGCCAGAACTTCTGGGCATAGGGGAATTGCGGAGAGGGCACGGGATTGGAGTTCCAGAAGAACGACCAGAAGGCAAAGCTCGCGACGAGGATGACCGGGAACATCAGCGCTTCGGCCTTGACGAGGCTCGTGAACTTCGTGCCTGTCAGCTCCACCTCTCGGAAGCGCTGCGCCGCCCAGCCGTGGTCCGCCAAGGGAATCGGGGCATACCAGATATCCGCCTTTTGGTAGCCGGACGTGACGACCCCCGCCTCCTTGAGATAGGGGAATGAGATGCCGCGCCCGGTGAGGCCGATCATGCGGGCGGAGATGTAGCTGTTGATGGGGCTCCAGACGAGACCGAAGAATGCGAGAATCCAAACGGGGAAGCTTGGGACGAGAATGCGGCAGACGATTATCAGGGTTGCGGTGGATGCGAGCCAGACGAGGATCGCGGCGTAGATGGGTACGTCGCCACGGCCAGCCGGAGGAGCTATCGTGAACTGTCTTTCCGCTCTGAGCCTTTGCGCCTGGCGGACGGCCTTGACGACGAGAGCGATGCCCAGGATCGCGACCGCCAGGTTCACTCCGATGCCGACGGAGAGCCAGAAATCCATATCGACCGTGAGCTTGGTGATGAAGGCGTTGGAGCCGAAGCGGTAGTGGGGGAGGAGGCCCAGATGGTAGAGGATCGGATTCATTACGATCATGCCGAGGATGCTCGCAAGGGTCGCCCCAGCCACGATCTCGAAGGGCAGCACGAAGCCCATGAGCACGTTGCCGAGGCTGAAGCTCAGCCCGACAAGGGCAGCCGGCAGCACATTCTCGACCCCCGTCGTGTAGTCGGCAAAGGGGATGGGAAATATCTCCAGCGTCTGGCCGAACATGATGCTGGTCGTGATAGGGATCGCGATATACACCAGCCCAAAGAGCATCCCCACTACCGCGCCGGTGGAGAAGATGCTCCAACGCCACGATTCGGTGCCGGCTTCGGCGAGGGCGGTCGCGCCTCCTGCGGCAACCGGCGCATAGGGGAAGGGGAGCTTCTCCACGTCGCTCGTGACGCGGAAGAGCGCATAGCCCATGCCCATCCAGGCGAGCCGCCCGCAGAGGTCGGTCAGGGCGAGCAGCGCGATGGGGGTCCACCAACCGACGTGCCAAAGCTGCCTCTCGGCGACCGCTGGGCTGCCTATGCTCGGCACGGCCCAGTTTGGAATCTGCTCGGCAAGCGGCTGCCCGGATGGAGATGCGGCAAAGTAGGCGTTCCAGATCAGGGTCGAGAACGGGCCCCCTCCAAGCCCCTTCTCAAGGCTCACTACCGCAGTCAGCGAGGCAGCGATATAGAAGAGGATGTAGATCTCCTGCTTCCTGAGCGGCTGAAACGAGCGGCGGGCGATCTCCGCAAAGAGCACGATCGTGACCCACTCGGCCGCTTCCCCCACGCCCTGACCCGCGACGAGGCCGAGATAGATCCCGCCCGGCAGCATGAAGAGAGCGATAAAGATCGCGCCGACGACGGTCTTGGCGGTAAAGCCCTCCTGGAACTCGGGCGTGGCGGCGGGCTCGACCGCTAAATCCTTGTCCCCGATTCCCGCCACATGAGCATTATCCTTTGATTGCGCCTTTACCTCGCGGCTTTCTTACAGGAAAGCAGGATTCCTGGCCCTCGCGGGCTTCACGGAGAACGTTCCCAGCGCCTTCTCATCCCCGTCCTAGACGACATTCGTTAACTCCCCAGTCTTCGCAGTACTCCTGTCTGAAGCCAACTACCGCGGTGCTGTGTGCACGCGAAGGAAGGATGAGGAGCGCGGGGTCAGCAAATCGGATCTTCGTTTTGCTGGAGTATAGGATGCGGACATGGACCACGCGCAACACCTAAAGTCGAAGGGTCGGGCTAAGTACCTGGCTTGAAGATTTCAAGATAGCTCGTGTATGCGAAGGTTCGACCGTATTCAACGGACTCGTCGGTTTGGTTCAGGATTCCAGCGTCCACGAACTTACCAATCAGGGTGTTCGCGTTTGTGCGCGACAAGCCCGTGATCAATGCGACATTGCGAACCGACACGACGGGCAGGCTGTACATGTTGCGCAGAAGCTTCATTGCGGTCTCACTATTACGCCCGAACGTGGCTACGACGGGGATGTGTTTGTCGCGCAACCTTGTAATTGCACGAACAGTCTCTATCGCCTCATCGGCAACCTGTCTGACTCCGTCGAGGAAGAATAGTAACCAGCCTTCAACATTAGAATTGTCGTGATAGTCCTGCAACTCGTCGAAGTAAGAGTCTCGATTGCGCTTGAAGAACTCGGAGAGGTACAAGACCGGTCTTCGCAAGGCCCCTAACTCGCATAGAAGGAAGGTCACGAGCAACCTTCCCGTTCGTCCGTTGCCATCCACGAAGGGGTGCACCGTCTCAAACTGCGCATGAGCAAGCCCAGCGCGAAGGAGGATTGGCAGGGAATCCTCTTTGTGCAAGAATGCCTCGATCTCGCTCATTGAGCGCAGCGCGTCATGGGGTGGAGGCGGAACATACCTTGCTGTGGCTGGAGAGCCGCCACCAATCCAGTTCTGGGTTGTGCGGAACTCGCCCGGATATGCGTGAACTTCAGTTCGCCCGCCCTCGAGGAGGAGTCTGTGGACCTCGCGTACAAGTCGGAGTGAGAGTGGGAAGTCTTTCAAGCGAGCAAGCCCACTATTCATCGCCTTGATGTAGCGGAGGATGTCGTCAACATCGTCCGGCAAGCCGTGTGTTAGCTCGGCCTCCGCCTTCAGGGCATCAACCATCGTGGCCCTCGTTCCTTCAACCTGGCTGGACAGTGCGGCCTCCTTTCTGATGTACATCAGGATGAAGAAGTCCAGATCGGGCAGGAGTTCGGTTATGCCATCCAACCGACCCAAGCTCAGATTGGCGGCGTCGAGAGCCGCATAGACCTTGTCCGAGAAGCTTAGGTTGGGCGGGGGGAAGGGCGCAGGAACGAAAGCCTTGAACCCAGTTGGTTGACGAATGTAGGTGCCAATCATGGGTTATCCGTGACATCTCCCGAAAAGATGTAACGGATAATACCACTTTCCGTTACATCTACGCTTGAGATGTCACGGATGACATTCCTGGGTGAGGAAACGTCTCAGAGCCGACTCTTCTCTGTCTCGTACGTGATCGCCCAGCAGTGTGGTAAATCCCCGGTTGGCCGGAATCTAGCCGAGTTTGGCTGTTGTCGCCCCGCGCTTTCCTTACCTCGCCTTGCGCCTTGCCAGAAGACCCCTGAGCCTGGCCGGAAGATCCTCGCGCAGTGCCGGAAGACCTTTGCGCTTCAAGCGCGGAGCTCTTCGGGTCGAGCGAAGACCTCTTCGGGCAAGGCGTGGGACGAGTCGGGCCAGGCGCGGGGCTTGTCAAGCCTTGGCCGAAAGTCCGGCTAAGGTATTCAACGCTGTATGATGGGACTATGAGAGTCCTGCCTTTGCTCACGCTCTTTCTCGGCACGTCTGCCGGCGTCATAGCACAAACCGGGTCCGGCCCAGAATCCGAGTTCCTGGCTGGAAAAACGAAGAGCTACTCAACAAAGGGGCATTCCAAGGCGAAAGGGGCAATAGTCTCCATTAAGTATCCAGCGAGCTGGAAGGCATCGGAAGGTGAGAGGCCGAACATTGTCCAAAAACTGATAAGTAAGAACGGTAAGGGGCTGGAGATGGTGATAATTATTGCCAAAGCGATTCCGGCTGGGCCTGCCCCGACGGGGGCCGAGATCAACGATCTGATGACTGAGTCGAGTCAGCGCACACTCCTTCCGCCCGGTGCGAAATTCATTAGAGCGACGAGAACCAAAATCGAGGGCGACCCAGCTGCGATCATGGAGTTCTCGATGAGGCATGAGCGGGCCGGTACGACCTTGCACGGGCACGTGCTTCAGCTGTTCTTTTTGGAACGGCGTGCTTTGGTGATGATCCAGTTTTCGACCGGCGGGCTCATCTCGGATGCCTCAGAAATGGATGCGCGTGCAACAAGATTCAGCAAGCTTTTCCATTTAATGATGAATAGCATCATATTTCCGAATAAGTGGAAGTAGCACCAGAAGATCGAATCAGGTTCATGGGCTCCAGGTCAGTCGATGATCTCTGACCCCGAGCGGTGCATTCAGAGATCTAGGGACAATGTGCTGGCTGCTGGGCCGCCATCTAAGGCTGCCAATCGGGCTTCCTCAAGAGTTTTGAGTGAGCGGAGAGTTGTCACAAGACGCTTCTCCCGCGCTACTACATCATCAAGCGAGGGATACTCCTCGACAGCCGCTACAAACGAAGTGCAAGCGTCATCCATACGCGCGTCCACGGAAAGGCGAAAATCTGCCCATCGGTGCCGCTCGGCAGCATCTCGGCCTCCGTGCAATTCGTTCTCTGTACCGATGAAGGTGGTCGTCAAAGTCTCCACCATATGGACTTGCGTGATCGCGCACTAGACAATCGATTCGCGTCTGGATTCTTGAATGGGCATGTTCATGGATTCGTGCAGCACGTTCGCGTTGCATCGCAAGTACATGGGTTCTCCAGATGGCGATAAGACCAACGAAGATCGCGATGGACGGGCCTAGCGCCTTTGCCCACTCAAGATAAATGTTTGACTCGGGAGCAGCATGGAATACGAACATTCCGTTAGCTGGCTACAGCGTCCCCCTCAATGCCTGCTGGCGGGTCATTGCGAGATTATGACTCCGCACGATATCCCCACATTGGGCGGTAACGTAAGGGCATGATCGGAAGGCTGAGGGGGGAGCTGCTGGAGGTGGCGGGCGGGATGGCGGTCGTCGAGGCGGGCGGCGTCGGCTACGAGGTGCTGCTTCCCGAATCCGTGGCGGCTAGGCTGCCGAACCTGGGCGAGCAGGTTGATCTGCGCATCCGGCAGGTGATTCGCGAGGACAGCAGCACGCTCTACGGGTTCCTGGATTCCTATCAAAGGCGGCTTTTCGATCTCTTGATGGAGGTCAAGGGCTGCGGGCCGCGGATCGGGCTCTCCCTCATCGGCCAGCTTGGCGAGGACGAGGTGGCGAACGCGATCCTCGTTCAGGATCCGAAGATTTTGGCGAGGGCGACCGGGGTCGGGCCGAAGCTCGCGGAGCGGATAGTCCTAGAGTTGAAGACCAAGATTCAGGAGGAGGCTCTGCTCCGAAAAGCGGATTCCCAGGCTCATGGCCGGGCGGTCGTGGCTCGCCCTAGCGATCAGCTGGTGGACGCTTTGCTGGCTCTTGGGTATCGCCGGCCCGAGGCAGAGATCGCGGCAACAAGGGCAAGAGACGAGGCGGAGAGCGTCGAAGACCAGCTCCGGGTTGCGCTTCGCTCTTTGGCGCGGTAGGCCCGACATCGAAAGCCGGAGGATTCGCGTCCTTCAGTAGACAGGCGGTAACGTAAAGGAATGACGAGGAATCCGGTGGTCGAGCCAGAAATCCAGCCTGAGGACATCTCCGCGGAGCTGTCGCTCAGGCCCAGGCGCCTGGCAGAGTTCATTGGCCAGCAGAAGATGAAGGACAATCTGGCCGTCTTTCTTCTGGCCGCCCAGCAGCGCAAGGAGCCGCTCGACCACCTGCTCCTGTATGGCGCCCCAGGGCTCGGCAAGACCACCATCGCCCACATCGTCGCCCAGGAGATGGCGGCGCCGATCCACATCACCAGCGGGCCGGCGATCGAAAGGCCGGGCGACCTCGTGGGGATACTCACCAATCTCGAGTCCCATGCAGTGCTTTTTATAGATGAGATACATCGTCTGAGCAGGCCGGTAGAGGAGATTTTGTATCCGGCGATGGAGGATCAGAAGGTCGACATCATGATTGGCAAGGGTCCCGCGGCGCGCTCGATCCGTCTCGATCTGCCCGTATTCACGGTGATCGGCGCAACCACAAGGCAGGGCCTGCTGACCGGGCCGCTGAGGGACCGCTTCGGCATCGTCCAGCACTTCCAGTTTTACGAGTTTGCCGACCTGTTCGAGATCATCAAGCGCTCGGCGAGCATTCTCGGCTACGCGATCGAGCGCGATGGGGCCGAGGAGATCGCGCGCAGAGCCAGAGGCACGCCGCGAATAGCCAACCGCCTCCTCAGAAGGGTTCGCGACTTTGCCCAGGTCGATGGGCTCGATTCGATCACCAGGGCGATCGCGGACAAGGCATTGGACGCACTGGAAGTGGACGATCTCGGCCTCGACCGGGTGGACCGGATCATCCTGCGATCCATGATCGAGAAGTACAACGGGGGACCGGTTGGGTTAGAAACACTGGCGGCAAGTACGGGCGAGGACGCAGGCACGATCGAGGATGTCTACGAGCCATATCTCATGCAGCAGGGCTTGATCCAACGCACTCCCCGTGGGCGGGCGGTGACACATCTAGCATACAAGCATCTTGGCTTGCAGCCTGCAAAGGCGGCAGTTGAGTCGCTGTTCGGATCCGGAGAATGACAACCCTACTGCCGATTTTCCCGTAAGCTTGCTCATGACTCCGAAGTCTGCCGATCGCACCTGGACCAGAAGCATGAACAGATCCAAGCATTACCCGCATTTAGGGGACTATCTCGATGTGCGGCTTGCGGAGATGCGCCAAGGCTACAACTACGGCGTTGCCGGCGGAGTGATAGGAGGAATTGCGGGACTCCTTGGCGCCTTATTCGGGATTCTCGTCGGAACGGGAGTGGTCAATCCTTCGAGCGGAGTGATCGTGGCCGTCTGGTTCTTCCTGAATATCATCATTTCGCTCGCCATCGGGGCTTTCTTTCTATCGCATAAGAAGCGTCGGGAGCGACAGAACGCGGCGAGGAACCACCAGAAGGACTCTGAAAAGGTTGCCAAGGATATGCTGCAGTCTGTGGGGCGCCGCAAGCTCCACAAGGAACTGGACCCTGTGGCGGGGCGACTCCTCGAGGAAGGCTGCAGGAATTTCATGCGAATCCAAAAGGCGCTTGACACTGCATTCTGGGCCGGCGAGGACCTGCCTGCCCATTGGCAAGGCTTTCGCGATCAAGCCCGGTTGGTGAGCAATCAGGCGATGGATGAGATATTGGTCATTTTTGCCGGGTGCATGAGCAAGCCGCCAGCGAATACTGGATTTTTCGACTTCATTGAGGATGTAGTGGACAACTTCAAGGGCGGGAGCATTCCCGATTCCGATACGATCCCGGCCGGGTACGAGCAAGCCCGCGAGATCGCGGAGCGGCTGAAACTCTTAGCCTCGGAGGTAGAGGACGCGACGGGACATGTGTTCAAGGACGCGACCGTCGCTGACGATTTCATTTCGACCGCGAACTTGGAATCAACATTGAACGAGCTCAGGACCATCCGGAAGGCGGAAGACGAGCTTAGGGAAAACTTGAGATCATAGATTGCAGTTTGGATTTGGCAAACTCCCATCCTCAACTCCGACTCCAGCGGCTGCCTGCCATAATCAAGGCATGAAAGTCAGCATCATCGGAGGCGGCGGAAGGGTCGGATCGGACGCCGCATATTGCCTCCAACTTGGCGGCATCGTCCGCGAGATCGCCCTCATGGACATGAACCAGGAAATGGCGCAGGGCGAAGCGCTCGACCTGCGACACGGCTCCGCTCTTGCCGCAAGCCAGAAGATCACGGGCGGTGGCTACGAGGTCGTCGAGGGGAGCGATTGCGTGGTCATTACCGCCGGACTGCGCCGCAAGCCCGACGAGAGCCGCCTCGAGCTCATCAGCCGCAACGTCGGGCTGTTCAAAGGGATCCTCGATGAGCTGAAAAAGGTGCGCCTCAACAAAGACGCCACGATCCTCGTAGTTTCCAATCCCGTGGACATCCTCACGCAGCTTGCCGCCGAGTGCGGAGTCCTGCCCCCGTCCCAGGTGATCGGGCTCGGCACCGTACTCGACACCTGCCGCTTCCGCTCGCTGCTGGCCGACCACTTCAACATCGGCGCCCGAGACGTACATGCCTTGATCCTTGGCGAGCATGGCGATTCGATGGTGCCGATCTGGTCATCCGCGACCGTCAATGGCACTTCGATCGAGGGCATTCCCGGCTTCACGCAGGAGACCGGCCAAGCAGTGTTCGAAGCCACAAAGAAGTCCGGCGCCGAGGTCATTCGGCTGAAGGGCGGGGCAGGGCGGGCAGTGGGCATTTCCATCGCGGAGGTCGTCCATGCGATTGCTCTCAACTCGGAGGCGATCCTGCCGGTGAGCGCAATGCAGAGCGGCGCACTCGGAATCTCAGGGGTCTCGCTGTCGCTCCCGACGAAGGTGGGTCGAAAGGGCGTCGCGGAGATTATCGAGCCGAAGGTCAGCGCCGCCGAGCATGAGGGCCTGCAAAAGTCAGCCCAGTCGCTGCGCGACGTGCTCGGGCAGATCCAGGAGCCAGCGGCCGTGTAGAGTG
>JBASWW010000001.1:0-56970 GCA_049276675.1 Fimbriimonadaceae bacterium | reverse complement strand
GTCTGGGACATGGATGCGGCTAGTGATCCCGTGCCCGAATCTTGGCGTTGGTGCGCCTAGGAGCCGATGCACCTGGTCCCATGCGAGCTGCCCGAGGCAGAGGAGCGACTTCCAAGGGCGCAGATCGAATGTTCTCACCAAATACTCTCGGCAATTGGCAATCTCACTCGGGAGGAGCTTATTCGCCGGAGGGGCGCAATGGGCGATCGCCGTGATCATGGCGCCCTTCAATGCAAGCCCATCGCCGCAATGCATCGAGGTCGGTTGGTTTGCGACTCCGGCGCGAAAGAGGGCCGCGAAGAGCCAGTCGCCGCTGCGGTCGCCGGTGAAGATGCGCCCTGTGCGATTGCCGCCGTGGGCAGCGGGCGCGAGTCCGACGATCAGACGATCCGCCTCGGGGTCTCCGAAGTTGGGGACCGGCCGGCCCCAATATGGTTGATCTTGGAATGCCCTGCGCTTCTCCTTCGCAACCCTTTCTCGCCACGCGACAAGTCTCGGACACCTGAAGCAGCCGACAATATCGCGATTGAGGTTCTCCGCCTGGTTCACTTGCAGAGGTTAGCCCAACACCGCAACACCTTAGCACCGAAGCACCGTCCGTAAAGTTGTGCCGATCTACGAATACGAGCCCACGGATCACGACTGCCTCATGTGCGAAGGGCGGGTCGGGGTCATCCAGGGAGTTCACGACGAGCCGCTTCAATACTGCCCGGACTGCGGGTTGTCGGTGAGGCGCGTGATCAGCAAGGCGTCTTTCAAGCTTTCGAAGGGCGGCGCGGACGAGGCGGCGAAGAAGGGTTTCAGCACGTTCCGGAAGGCTGAGACGGGGGTTTGGGAAAAGATCGCGGGGCCGGGCGTGGATGGGATCATCGCAACACCGGATGACTTGACTTCGTCGGACCCGGACTGATCGGTCTGATCCGACCGATCGTACCGTTTTACTGCTTAAAGCCCCAATGACTCCTCAAACCCGGCCATCACGTTGAAGGCGTGGACGATTTGTGCCGCCCCGCACTTTCCTTCGCGATCGGCCATGACCTGTATTGTCAGCAGGCTTTGCTCATCGCCCGGAGTCAGCCGCAGTCGGTAAGCTGCGTGGGCTGTTCCTGCCACGATATGAGTGTCCCATTCGGAGCCTTCGTTTCGCCGTACATTGAAAGATCGCCCAAACGCTTCACCGTACAGATCATCTATGTCCGACCATGCGGGTGGGCTGGCGATTGCGGCAATCGTAACCGACGACACCACTTCTCCGGTGTCCAGCGGGCTGGTTGAAAGTGTTACTCCGCCCTTCCAGCCCGTGGTGGTGAGCCAATCGTCAACTTCTTCTTCGGCCGCTTCAAAGCTCAGTTGATGCGTCGGCGGCTCGAGGATCAGGCCGGCCCTGGCCAGGGGGCCAAGTGCAATCAGGGCCAGCGTCCCTGCCGCCGAAGGAACCGACATCTCGTCCGCGCAAACCAGCGGATTGTTGTCCATCAGCTCGACGAGCCCCTTCAGTTCGATATCCGACCGGCCCACCCAGATGCGGCGGTGCCAATACCCATCCTGCACCCACCGCAAGGGCGCTCCCCCGGACTCCGAAACAGATGCGACGCGCGGGTGCCTCTCCAGCAGCCTGCGTAGAGCCGGATAGGGCGCGATCTGTACATCTAGCATGGCGAATCAAGAGGCGAACAAGCTGTGAGCCCTGCATAGCGCGCCCCCGGCCATGGCGTTCACTTCCGGGTGATGCTCATCGTCATCGGCATCGTCTGCTGGCCCATCGAGACCTTCATGCTCGTCATGGTCTTGATCATCGAGCCGTCCGCCACCGAAAGCCACATCGTGCCGCCGCCGGTAACGCTCGCCGAGCCCTTGCCCTTCATCGAGATTCCAATCTTGGCAGCGTTGATGCCGCCCAGCTTCTCGAAGCCGATGAACCGATAGGTGGCAGCCACGTCCATCGGCATGCCCATACCCGTATTGGTCTTGGTGGTCGCGCTCCAAGTGCCGCCAACTTTGATCGGCTTGGCAGGCAGGCCGATCGTGCCGCCGGGGCTGTTGCCGCCCGTGCCGCCGACCACGTTGCCCCTGCTATCCATCTTGAGGGTCAGGTTCTGAGTCTGGCCCGGTCCCATAGATTTGCCGTTCACCATCATTTTGATTGGTCCGATTTTGTAGTCCAGCGTGCCGATCCCTCCGGAAAAGCTCTTGACCTTCGTGGTCATCGGCGTGTTCATCGAAAAGGCCTGGCCTTGGGCGTTGCCCCCAGCTACCATCGAATAGCTTATCGTCGTACCGGGCTTGAATTTCATGCGGAAGAGGTAGCCGCCACCAGATGCAGTGATCTGTGCGCTGGCCCGAGCGCTAAGCCCGGCTACGAATAGGCCAACAAAAAATACGAATCGGTTCATAAGTTCTCCTAAGCTAATGACGGCTGGGCCGCCAGGTGATTTTCAGCAGATACAAAGTCGTAGCCGAATTGCTCGGCGATCGCGGAGAGGGTCACCTGTCCGGCGGCCACATTCAGTCCTCTTCGAAGAGATAGATCCGAGCGCAGCGCGTCGAGCCCCTGATCCGCGATACGCACCACATAGGGCAGGGTCGCATTGGTAAGGGCATAGGTGCTCGTATGGGCTACCGCGCCGGGCATATTCGCTACCGCATAATGCACGACCCCGTCCACGACGTAGACCGGATCGCGGTGGGTGGTTGGCTTGGTCGTCTCGATGCAGCCGCCCTGGTCCACGCAGACATCGACGATCACCGACCCCGGCTTCATTAGCGAAAGCTGGCTGCGCGTGACCAGCACCGGGGCTCTCGCTCCCGTTATGTACACCGCGCCGATCAAGAGATCGCACTCTTGAAGCACCTCTCGCAGGGTCCCCGCATTGCTGTGCAGGGTGATAACGTTGTCGGGGAAGATGTCATCGAGATAGCGCAGGCGGTCGAGATTGACATCTAGCACATACACCGTCGCACCCATTCCCGCGGCAACTTTCACCGCGTTGATCCCGACCACGCCGCCTCCGATCACCGCGACAATCGCCGGCTTCACTCCAGGAACGCCGCTTAGAAGCACGCCGCGCCCGCCCATCGGACGCTCCAGATACTTCGCGCCCTCCTGAATCGAAAGCCGCCCCGCAACCTCGCTCATGGGGGTGAGCAGCGGCAGCGAGCCATTCGGGGCCTCAACCGTCTCGTAGGCTATGCAGTAGGCTCCGCTCTTGACCATCGCGTGCATAAGCGGCTCATCGGCGGCAAAATGGAAATAAGTAAAGACAAGCTGCCCCGGCTTGATCCGCCCGTACTCGACAGCCTGTGGCTCTTTGACCTTGACAATCAAGTCAGCCTGACGCCACACGCTCTCGACGTCGGCGATCTCCGCGCCTGCCTCGATGTAGGCCTCGTCCGCGATGTGCGTACCTGCTCCCGCGGATGACTCGACGATAACCCGGTGGCCGCGCTGGCAAAGCGAAATCACGCCGGCAGGGGTAAGGGCAACCCGATATTCGTCGGATTTGATCTCTTTGGGGACGCCTACAACCATCGAGGCGGCAGTTTACCGCCCTAGCTCACTTCTTCTTTAGCTTCAGAAGCTCGACGTCGTAGATAAGCACGCTATGGGCCGGGATCTGGCCGCCGAACTGCGGATAGGGCCCATATCCGGAAGCACCCGGCGGAATGCGGCTGGTTCTCTTCCCACCCACCTTCATGCCCGTGACGATGAATTCGAGGAAGGGAAGCGCCTCGCCCGCCCCGAGCTTGAACGTATGAGGCTTGGTGCTGTATTCCTTGTCGATCACGGTGTCATCCACGAGCCGCCCCGTGAACCTGATCGTCACCGTGTCGCCATCGGCCGCGGCAGGGCCGGTCCCTAGCTTTTCCTTGAGGGTATCGACAAAGTTTTCTTCACCAGCCTTGACGATATCAATCAACTTGAGCTCAAAGAGAAGGTCTGTCTTTGGCGGGATATTGCTGCTGCCCGTCTCGCCATAGGCGAGCTGCCACGGGACCTCTATCTTGCGGATGCCGCCCTTTTTCATCCCTAGGAGGCCGTCCTGCCAGCCCTCTATGACGCCGGGCTGTCCAAGGATCACGGAATATGGCGGCTTGCCGGTGTAATTGGAATCGAATTCTTTTCCATCCCGGAAGGTCCCCCTGTACTTGACCAGAAGAATGTCGTTCTTAGCGGCCGCTGGACCTTCACCAATCTTGACTTCCGTGATCTTGACCTTGGGCTTGACCTCGACCGCCGGACCGGCTTTAGGGGCTTCGTCGGCCGAACCGCAACCCGCGAGCAGGGCCAAGGGGCAGAGGGCGAGCAGGCTCTTGAGCAGCTTCATCGAACCTAGAATGTACCCTGCCGGTAGACTCATTCCACAGGTGGGGTTCGACCCATCTTTCCCATCTCGACATGGCCAAGGTCAAAAAGCAAGCGTCCGAGAGTCCGCGCGTTCTCAATAACAAGCGGGCTCGCTATGACTACGAATTCGTCTCGACCCACGAGGCGGGGATCGTCCTTGCCGGAACCGAGGTCAAGAGCGTCTTTCTGGGCCGAGCGAATCTTGGCGACTCTTACTGCCTGATTCGCGGCGGCGAGCTGTGGCTCATCAACATGGACATCGAGCCTTACGACCACGCTTCTCACTTCCAGCACGACCGGCGCCGGGAAAGGAAGCTGCTGATGCACCGCAAGGAGATCGACACGCTGGCGCGCCGCTCGCAGGAAAAGGGCTTCTCGATCATTCCCGCCAAGCTGTATTTCAAGGGGGGTCGCGTCAAAGTGGAGGTTGCGCTTGGGCGTGGCAAGCGGGAATACGACAAGCGCGACAAGATCGCCAAGGACGAGCAACGGCGCGAGATGGAGCGGCTAAGGTCTCATCGAGCGTGATTAGCACCTCAACGACTTATCTTAAAGTGTACTCGCTTATGTGGATGAACCAGGTATATATACTTGTGTTTTAGGTTCAAATTGCCCATAATTGAGGGGGGGGCTAAAGTGTGATATATTGTGTATGGCAGTCGGCAGGAGAAAACTCCGGCAGCCAGGAAGGGTTTAGAATGCGCATCAGAATTGGCATTTTTCTCGCGGCAGCAGCGATATCGCTTTCGCCCGGAGCGGCTTGGTCGCAGACCGGCTGGAACGTGGACCTGACGTTTCCGGGAAACCCGGCTCCTTCTTCGACGTTTGGCGGAGCGTTGGGAGACGAGGGTAAGGGCTATTGGAATGCCATCCCGGCCGAGGGTATGGTGGCCACCGTGCTTAAGGACTTTGCCGGGAATGACTCCTCTGTGGTCATGTCAGGCCCCAGTGGCGGTTTCTCGGGAGAGAACAATTTTCAAGGAAACACCGGAGACTTCGCTCTGCTTCTGAATGACGGCCGGCAAGTGCTCGACTCCGACACCTATTCGTTTACAGGTTTAGCGGAAGGACAATACATGGTCTATCTTTATGCTGCTGCGCCCGATAACGATCGAAATCCGACACGTGTAGTGATCGCAGGGGCCGAAGGGATGGTTACGGGGCCAATGCCCGGAAATCGCTTTGAAGAAGGAGTGACTCACTTTTCGACCAGCTTCTACCTAACGGGAGGCTCATTCGACATTACGGTCTATCGAGGCCAGTTCCGCTCCTCATGGATTAATGGCATGCAGATACTGGCGGTCCCGGAACCGGCAACAATCGCGGCCGTAGGTTTCGGCCTGGCTTGTTGCTTGGCCAGAAAGCGCCGAAGCTAGCACGGCGATCTTTGCTAGACGGTCCTCCCTTGGAAGGGTGGCCGCGTCACAACCAGGATGGATCAACCCTGACCACGAAGCTGGGCGAGAATCATGGGGACTACGTTTGGTCGGGCACTGGCAGGCGGCTGCTCTCGGGCAGCAGCGACCATTGGGCCTACGACATCTGGCAGGCAGGTTCCAACGTCTATGTAACTGGGAAGGGAAAGGACACAGGGCAGCAGGTAACTCCCCAACACGCCCAGTACCTGACCACCGCCCTCGACAAGAACGGTGATGTAAGGAGCGAACGGTTCTCAGACTACTTCCCTGATGAACCGTATCAGGCTGCCGCAGGCCTAGCCATTACAGTCCATTGTGAAGGCGAAGCCTACGTCTCGGTTAGGTATTACAACAACGACCAGGGCGGGGGCTTGTACAACTTCGGACTGCTGCAATACGCTCAGACAAAGGGCGTGGAAGCTCCAGGATCGAACTTCTCGATCGACAGGGGCACACGGATGGATTCAAACACGAATCCACTCGATTCCAGCAACGATGTCCGGCTCGAAGTCGAACGCGGCATCGTACCAGGAGGCGGACTGCCATACATCATCGTGACCGTGAACGGCAATGTGGGAACTGACCCGGTGGTGAGTGAGCTCTGTTTTGAGGTGGAGGCGCAATCAGTGGGCAACATCGATCAGGAAATCCTGCTCTGGAACTACAACACCGGGCAGTACGTGCCTTTCGACCGCCGCGACGCGACGACGAGCGATCGAAAGCTCCACATGACGGTGCCGACGGATCCCGATCCATACATAGATTCATCGGGCAACGTCAAGGCAAGAATCCAGTACTACGTGACCGGCCCGGTGACCGGAGCATGGCAGGCCAAAATTGACCTTGCGATCTGGAAGTATCTGAACTAGAGCCGGAGAAAGCCCCCGTTTATGAGGCGGGGGCCTTTATCTCCAGCTATCGCGACCCGATAATTCACATCGTGGAAAAAGGATTTTCTCCGCATACCGTGACTTCGGGTGCGAACGTGCACGTGCTCTTCTATGAGGAATCGGAGCCTCGTGTTCTCAGCGCGCGGGTTTGCACGCTTGCCCCGATGGCCCTTGCGACCAAGGACCCGTCGGCCTTGCTCCTCAAGCCCTCGATGCGATCGATCCTCGTTTCGGACGAAAACGGCTCGGTGGCCAAGGCTGAGTGCCATGTGCAGGATTGCCGAGCGTTCGGCGACGAATGGCAGGTCGAAGTCAATGTAACCGCGTGGGAGGAAGTGGACCGACGCCGCTATCCGAGGCACGCGATCGAGATTCCGATCCGGCTCAAGCTCGTCCGCGAGGATCAGGGCCACCCTGAAATTGCCGAGATTCTCGCCGTCACGCAGGATATAAGCCTTGGCGGCATGCTGGTCACGGTTGGCGAGGAAGTGGCCGAGGGGGCGCTTGTCGAGATTCACGCAGCCCTGCGGCCCAAGGAGCACATCCGGGTGCTTGCGATCGTGGTTCGCGCCAAGGAAGATGGCCTGCTCGGACTGGAGTTCTTAGATTTTGTGGGCGGAGCCCGATATGCGATGCACGGCTTTTTGAGCAGTGCGGCTTAGGGGACGTGTTGAGTGCTGAGTATTGAGTGTTAAGAGCCTCGCCCCTTGTGCAGGGAGCAAGCTGGAATTAGCAGTCATTTCGGACGCTTCACGCTCTACGCTGCCCCCCACTCTCCCTCGAAAACCGTCTCCGCGGGACCGGTCATGAAGACCGTGCCGTCCGCCGTGCATTCGATCCGCAAGCTGCCTCCTGGAAGCTGAATGGTGACGTCCCGCTCGGCGCGATCGGATTTGAAGGCTGCGGCTGCGACCGCGCATGCGCCGGTGCCGCAGGCCAGAGTTACTCCGGCTCCCCTCTCCCAAGTCCGCTGAATGATCTCCTGGCGGCTCACGATCTCGGCGAAATGGACGTTGATGCGGTTCGGGAAGAGCGGATGGTGCTCCAATAGCGGCCCCCACCGTTCAAGCGGGACGCTGGAGACCTTCTCCGTGAAAATAACCACGTGCGGATTGCCCATCGAAACGGCGGTCCCGACAAACCTCAGCTCGTCCACCTCGACGGGCTGCTCGATGAATTCCTCATCCGGATTTCCGGCTACTGGGATCTCGCCACGCCTGAACCTTGCGGCCCCCATGGCGACGCGGACCTGGCCGTTCTCCTGCAACTGAAGCTCAAGCAAGCCAGCGCCCGTTTCGACTGGAATCGTGAGCTCGGACGTGTATCCCTTGGCTCGGACGAACTTGGCGAAGCACCGTATGCCATTGCCGCACATCTCGCTTTCCGAGCCGTCCGGGTTGTACATGAGCATCTTGAATGGGGCGGCTTCGCCTCTTTCCGCAAGGATCAACCCGTCGCCCCCGATGCCGAACTTGCGATGGTTCATCTGGCGGCTCAGAGCCTCGGATTCGCTGGGTTTTATGGGCGTGCGGATGGCATCAACGAGGATAAAGTCGTTACCCAGCCCGTGCATTTTCGTGAAAGGAATCATTCGTCGTCCAGATGCTCCGCGTGATGGTGGTTTTCGTCGCGTCCGCCCACGGCGCGGGCCGGAACGATGCTTGCCACCGCATGCTTATAGACGAGCTGGGTTGGCTTTCCGGGTGCTTCCAACAGCACGGTGAACGCATCGAACCCCTTGACGTGCCCCCGCAGCTGCACGCTGTTCGATAAATAGATCGTCACCGCCACGCCTTCTTTTCGGCACTGGTTCAGGAACATATCCTGCAGGTTGATCGACTTTGCCATTCCTGTTATCCTCCCCATTCTGCGATCTGGTCCATTGCCATCCGCAGCTGCGTCCCGTGTTCGCATTCCAGCCGCACGGCCCTTGGCTCTGCCCTTAGCCAGGTTTTCTGTCTCTTCGCATATTGGCGCATTTCCGCCACGATGGACTCTTTAGCCTCGGTGAGGGAGAGCTCGCCTTCTAGATGCCGCCAAAGCGTTCGGTATCCAATCGCACGCATTCCCGCCGAATCGAAAGACACCCCTCCCGCCCTCAGACGCCGAATTTCCTCTATCCAGCCATTTTGCATCATCTCGTCAAAGCGGTTTTCGATCCTGGTGATGAGCTGTTCTTTCGGCCACTCCAAGACGATCTTCATCTTGGGATACGGAGGCAGGTCGAAGTGGATCGGCACCTCGGTTGCAAGCGCCCGCTCGAGAGCTCGTCTCACCCGCGCCGGATTCTGGGGATCCACCGCTTCCGCAGCAGCCGGATCGACGGCCCGAAGCTCGGCATAGAGTGCGGGCAGCCCTTGTATAAGGATGCGCTCATCGAGTTCTGCGCGCAGGGCAGGATCTGGGAGCCCCGTCATATTCGCATATTGTTCGAAGAGGGCGCGGATATAGAGCCCTGTGCCGCCTACGACGATTGCGCTCCGCCCCTTCTCCCAAAGCTTTCCAATGGCATCAGCCGCAAGTACCACAAACTCCCCGACCCCAAAAGCCTCGCTCGGGCCGCGAATGTCCATCAGGAGATAGCGGCTTTTGTTTTCGGTCTTGGCCGTGCCGATATCGAAGCCGCGATACACCTGGAAGGCGTCGGCGTTGATAAGCTGGGCGTTGTATCGATCGGCAAGCTGCTCGGCAAGCTCGGTCTTGCCCGAAGCGGTCGGGCCCATCACGGCGAGCAGGAATGGAGGCTGGATGCCTACTTGTCCTTTACGAGCTTCACGCCGAACTTCTTCTTGCCTTCTTTGGTGACCGGCGTGGCGTCGATCTCGTTCTTGACTTTGAAGTCGAGCACTTCCTTTTCCTTGCGGAAGATCCCACTGACTTCGACTTTTTCGTCCGCCTTCAGTGCAGGATCCATCTTGCCCCGGCTGTAGACATTCAGAAGCTCCTCGCCTTTGCCTTTGAGCTGGAAGACAAAGTAGTCATTGCCTTTCTTAGAGGTTTTCTGCTTGAAGTCCTGCACGGTTCCGACGACAGTGACCTCTTTCTCGTGGAACTTGCCGGGGCTTTTGAGGATGTTCTCGACCGTCTCCGGGCCGGCTGCAAAGGCCGACGCGCCGCCGACTATCGCCAGCGTGACGATGGTTTTAAAGAATGTTCTCATGGCTAATACTCTATCAAAGCGTAAATAGGATATCCCAGCAGGCTCTGTCTTCCTTCGAGAAATGTTAACTCAACCATAAAGCCGAATCCGCACACGTTTCCACTAAGACGCTCAACCAGGCGGGCGGCGGCGGCGGCGGTCCCTCCGGTGGCTAGCAGGTCGTCGACGATGTAGGCGCGCTGTCCCGGGTTGATCGAGTCGATGTGCATCTCCACCGTGTTGGTGCCGTATTCGAGCGCGTACTCCTCGGTTATTCGATCGTAGGGCAGTTTCCCCAGCTTGCGGGCCATCGCAAAGGGCAGGCCCAGGTTCATCGCGACAGGTACGCCGAACACGAATCCGCGGCTCTCGATGCCGACGATGACCTCGGCGCCCTTGGTCTTGGCGTCCTGGGTAAGGAGCTGTACCACTTCGGCTAGGGCAGCGGGATGCTGGAGGACGGGAGCGATGTCCTTGAACATGATCCCCGGCTTGGGGAAATCGGCGACATCGCGGATGAGGGAGGCGGCGAGGAGGTTTGCAGTCTGCATGGCCGGAGAAATATTAGCACCTGTTGAAGGGGTGAGCTGGACCTTGCCTCTCTGCGTCGCTGCCCGTCCCTCAGCCAATGAGGGATTCTCCCAAAGTCGCAAAGGATCACCCAGCTACGGAGGGCGCCTCGCGCTCATCGGCAGTATCTACCTCGAAGAACTCGGCAGGCTTCAGCGCCATCATGCCGGCGACCAGACTGCTCGGAAAGGCCTCGAGCTTGATGTTGTAGTCGCGCACCACGGCGTTGTAATACTGCCTAGCGCTGGCGATCTGCTTTTCGGTGTCGCTCAGCTCCTTTTGAAGCTGCATAAAGTTGTTGCTCGCTTTGAGGTCCGGATAGGCCTCGACGAGCATGAGGGCCTGATACACCCGCGAGCCGACCTCCGACTCCGCCGCCGCCTTTTGTGGGCTCGGGCCGCCAAGAGTCGAAGCCTCCGATCGCGCCTGAGCAAGGGCTTCTAGGAGGGTCTTCTCGTGGGCTGCATACGCCTGCACCGCCGTTACGAGGTTCGGAATGAGCTCGGCACGACGCTTGAGATAGACATCCACGTCCGACCAAGAGTTCTTCAGCAGATTCCTGAGCCCCACGAGAGAATTGAACAGCCAGAGAAACAGCATCAGGATAAGGGCGAAAACGCCAACGATGGCCCAGAGCATTCTTCAGTATGGCTTCCAATGTGACTGGCGGGTTTGGTGGAATCTGTGGGACAAAGGCTACAATCGATGCGCAATGATCAACGAGGACCGCCTGATTTCGCTTTTCAAAGAGCTCTGCCTGATCGACGCGCCCGCACTCGCTGAGAAGGATTCGGTCGCCTTTGCCAAGAAGCTGCTGCTCGACCTTGGGCTCGAGGTTCAGGAGGATGAAGCCGGGAGCAAGATCGGCGGCAATGCCAACAACCTGATCGCCTGGCTTCGAGGCAACAAAGCGGGAGCGCCGAAGGTGTACCTCTCCGCTCATTTCGACACGGTGGAGCCGACGGCGGGCCTCGTGATCGAAGAGCGCGATGGGGTGTTTTACAGCGCTTCGGACACCATTCTTGGCGCGGACGACAAGGGTGGGATGGCTCCTGCGATCGAGGCGGTGCGGTGCCTGATGGAGTCGGGCGAGCCCCATGGCGACGTGTGCCTGCTGCTTAGCGTGGCGGAGGAGATCGGGCTCAAGGGCGCGGACGCCTTGGAGATCGAAAAGCTCGGCCTCGACTTCGGATATGTATTTGATACCGGCCCACCGGTTGGAAGCTTCGTGACCCGCACAGCCACCCACGACAAGCTCGAAGTTACCGTCATCGGCAAGCCTGCCCATTCGGGCAAGGATCCGGAAAACGGCATCAATGCGATCTCAGTGGCTGCGGAAGCGCTTCATGGCATGCGTCTCGGACGGATCAGCCCGGACACAACAGCAAACTTCGGAATAATCGAGGGCGGCACGGCCGTGAACGTGGTTTGCCCCTCGGTACGGCTCAAGGGCGAGGCGCGCAGCACGAACGTCGCGGCGCTGGAGGAGCAAGTGAGCCACATGATTCAGCGGTTCGAAGAGGCCGGCCGGAATTGGGGAGCGCAGATTCGAATCGAGCACCATCGGCACTACAACGCTTATCAAGTGCCCGACGATTCCAAGGTTGTGCAGATCGCCCAAAGGGCTTCCAAAGCCCTGGGATTCGAGCCTGAATTGCGCACTACCCTGGGCGGCAGCGATGCGAACATATACAACGCGAAGGGCGTGCCCTCGATCGTGGTCGCGACGGGCATGAAGGCAATCCATACTCACGATGAACATGTCTCGCGAAAGGACCTGGTGGATACCGCAAGGCTGGCTCTGCAGCTTCTCTTGGAATCGGCAAGAGCCTGGGATACGTATTAGCTGTAAGGGCTGCCTGAGAAGGAGTAAGCTCTGCTGGGGACTGCGTCCCCTCAAATCACGGAGGATCGATCAAATGAATAGAAGGATAATGCTGGCGGCGTCTGCATTGGCAGCCGTCACCGCGCTTACCGCGAGTGCCACCGCTCAGGAGTCAAAGCCGATGGGGCTTTCGCTTCGGGCAGGCATCTTCTTCCCATCCAGCGACGCGGCCCGAGCCGAAAACAAGACCTGGATCGGCATGGGCGCCGAGTTCAAGATCAAAGACATGAACTTTGGGATGTCCCAGCCCGGCATGAGCTCGCACCTGAGCTTGTCGGTTGACTACATGGGGTCGGGTGATTTTAGAAGCTTGCCCGTGTTGGTTAACTGGGTCGCCAGGAACAACCAGTTCTATTACACGGCCGGGCTGGGATACACCTTCGGCCGCAACGAGAACGCGGGAGTGACTGAGGAGCGCAATGCTCTGGCTTACTCGCTCGGCGTCGGCTGGGACTTTCAGCAGGGGAGCACGCCCTTCTTTGCGGAGGGCCGCTTCTGGGGGAGCTCGGAGTCCGACTTCAATGGATTCGGCATCTATGTAGGCGTTCGAATCTAGCAGGCAACCGATTCCTGGCGGCGGCGCGTTTTATAAGATGTGCCGCCGTCATTGCATATCAGCCATCCCTATACTGAACTTGGAGGGAGTTTGACCGTCAAAGCCCTCAAGCCATGGAGCTAACGATCGGGGCAAGGCTATTGAGCTCGGGAAGGAAACACGATCCCGCGTTGGAAGAATCCCTCATCGAAAGATGCAAGCGTCAGGACGCGGAAGCTTTCGGACACTTCGTTGACGCCTACCAGAACCGTGTTTTTGGATTCGTCAAGCGGATGGTCGGAGATTTGGATGAGGCGGCGGACATTTCGCAGGAAGTGTTCGTTCGAGCCTATCAAAACTTTGTCCGATTTGACGGCAGGTCATCAGTAAGGACCTGGCTGTTCAGAATCGCCCACAATCTATGCGTCGATCGGGCGAGGAAGAACCTGAGAACGCCCGCTGAGACACGGATCGACTCGGCCTTCGAGGACGATGAGCCAATGGAGTTTGCGGACTCCAGATGGGACCCGGAGACGGCGGTTTTGACGGGAGAATTGATGACCGCTGCCGAGGCCGCAATCGGGACGATGAGTGAAAAGCTGCGGAGTGTTCTGCTTCTCCACGATAAAGAAGATTTGGCTTACGACGAGATTGCCCGGCTGCTTGAGCTTCCAATCGGAACAGTAAAGAGCAGGCTGTTTTTGGCGCGGGCGCACCTGCAAAGCGCGCTCAAGCCCTACCTCGCGAGCGAGGTGAACCGACATGTTTGACAAAGATTTGATCGAGAGAATTCAAGATGAGAGCCGCCCCCTGAGCGCGGCCGATTCAGCAACCATCGAGCGCGCGCTGGAGCACACCAGCGTTTTTTCGATCGCCGAGCTTCCGGAAGAGCAGGTCAGCCTTGCTTGGCGGAGCCTGCTCAATGAGCGGGTTGCCCAGCTTGCTGCTGGTGCCAAGCGCAGGACCCGCTGGATCAGCATTTGGCGGCCGGCCCTTGGACTCGGCTTGGCGGGAGCTCTCGCCGCTGCGTTCATGATGCAGGCGCCCTCAAGTTCCGGGCCTGCCTTCGCGCCCAAGCCGGCTGTCGAGGAGGCTTTGATCCAAGCGCATGAGATGAGCGTACAGGGTTCGGAGATCGCGGGTGCGGGGCTTGCCGAGCATGAAGCGGTTCCGGTCGCCTACAATGCAGACACCGAGCTCTTCGATTGGAGCGAGATAGACGTCGATACGCTATGAGACTGCCCCTCGCCGTTTTGATTTCTCTATTGGTTTTTGCACGTCCGGCAATGAGCCAGGATCGCGGGCGTCCCGAAATGCTGCCGATCATGCGAAAAGCCATCAGGGCGATGCAGGAACTACGTTACACGGGCACTCGCGAGGTTCAATTCCGCAAGGGTGCTGAAGCCAAGCGGCACATGGAGCAGGTCATCCGTGACGGACCAAACTCTCGCACGGAGTTTCCGCCGGGATCGCCATTTGCGGGACAAGTCATTGTGGAGACCGGCCGCGAGCGATACCACTATTTCCCTGACCTCAAGGAAGTACACGTGCAGCCTGCCCGGCGAAAGGAAATGATGTCGCGGCTGTTTGACATCAAGTTCATGCGGGGGCGCGACAAGGGCGTTAAGCTCTCAACTGCCCAGGGCCCGGTGGTCGCAGGAATCCGTACCGAGCAAGTGGTCTTCTCGACCGGATCGGGCTCGGTCATCCAGCGCGTTCATATCGATCCCCGTTCAGGCGTCGTGCTCAAGCGCGAAATGTTTGATCACGCGGGTGCGCCGGTCGGCGGATTTGAGTTTACGAGAATCAATTTGAACCCGCCGCCATTCGATCCCCGCATTTTTAGGATACATGTTCCTGGGGCAAAGTGGCTGCGGCAGGAAGATTTGGCTGCAAGGCTCTCCAAGCAGAACGGATTCTTGTTCCTGACCTTCCCCGGTTCCGAGCAGCTTGTTCTTGAGAATTCGCGCCTGTTCGATATCGAGCGCATTCCTGTCCTGGCGCAAATGTACAACAGTCCGAAGGGGAGAATCTCCTTGTTTCAAATCAAAGGCGACATCGAGCCGCAACGCCTGCGCCGCTTCGCTAGGGGCGAGTTCAACACACATGCCTGGAAATTTCAGGGACGGAACTTCGTCTTAGTCGGTGAGCAAGATGCTGCGGAACTCCAGCGTCTTGCGAAACGTTTGACTGAGCGGTAGGTTCAACGCTTCGGGATATACTTCACAAAAGTGGCGACACGCACGGCCGTCAGAAAGCGCGTAAGAACGCGCCGCCCAAGGTGGGTTCGGGTCATCAAGATTGCCCTTGCGACCACGCTCCTGCTTGGGCTCGTGGCCACCGTGGGCTTTGGCTGGATGTTCGCAGTAAAACTGCGCAAGGCTGAGGAGATGATGCCAAGGCTGCCGTCCATCTTGGACGAGCTGGGCTCGAGGCCAACGGTCGTTCTCTCTGCAGACGGCAAGCGCATGTTCCAGGTGTCGGTTAAAAACCGGCAGCCCGTGCTGATCAACCACGTTCCCAAGGTCGTTATCGATGCCACCCTGGCCGCTGAGGACAAGCGCTTCTACTCTCATAGTGGCATTGACTATGTCAGCTTGGGACGGTCGCTCGTTTCCAACCTGACTTCCGGCACCTCGCAAGGTGGCAGCACGATAACGATGCAGATCGTGAAGCGTGTCTTTACGAGTCCCGCCAAGACCTACGATCGCAAAATTCAGGACATGGCGCTCGCAGTGGTGATGGAGCGCAAGATGAGCAAGAACCAAATTTTGCAGCTCTACCTGAACGAGGTCTTCTACGGAGAAAGCGCCTACGGTGTGCAAGCGGCGGCGGAGGTGTACTTTAACAAGAAGCTCGATCAATTGTCGATTGCCGAGGCGGCCCTGCTTGCTCGCTGCGTACGTCGGCCCAGCGAAGAGAATCCGTTTCGCAACCCATCGCGGGCTCTGGCCAATCGCGACACCGTCCTAGCGATAATGCGCGAGGAAGGGATGATCAGCTCCAAAGAGTACGAGGAAGCCAAAGGAGAGAGGCTCGTCCTCGCGAGGCGCCGAAACTCCGATACGGCCATCCGGTACCGCGCACCCTATGCGGTAAGCCATGTTCTTGATGTCATAAGAAAGGACCTTCCCGAAATCGACCTGACAAGTGGCGGCTACGTGATCGAAACGACGATCAATTCAGAACTCCAGAAGGTGGCAGAGAAGGCCGTCGCGGATGTCGTTCGTCGCAACCGGGGCAACAAAGTTACGACAGGGGCGATGATTCTAACAGATCGAGAAGGGCGAATCCTCGCCGAGGTGGGCGGCCGCGATTTTCAGCGCAATCAATATAACGTCGTCACCCAGGGTCACCGACAGCCGGGTTCCGCATTCAAACCCTTCGTATATAGTGCTGCGCTTGCGAATGGCGCTATAAGCCCAGGCGATTCTATATCGAATGCACGGTTCTCTTACACCGATCCAACCACGGGAGTCACGTGGTCGCCGAGAAATTCCAACGGCAGGTACAGCGGCAATGTTTCGATCAAGTCCGCCATCGCTTATTCCTACAACATGCCGGTGGTTCGGGTCATGGAAAAAGCTGGAGCTGCGAACGTCGTTGCGATGGGCGAGAGCATTTTCGGATTCGCCCCAAATGAATTATTTCCCTACTTGTCGACAGCGCTTGGCGCGAGCGAAGTTCGGCCTATCGAGATGGCCCAAGGCTATAGCGTGTTCCAACTGAAGGGGGATCGCGCAACTCCCTTTATCGTGACGAGGATCAAGGATCCCGCCGGGAACGTGATCAAGGAATACACTCCCAATATCCAATCCGGTTTATTAAGGCGGGATGTCGCCGAATTTATCGACGAATGCCTACGCGCGGTTGCAACGTATGGAACCGGCTCGCGCGCGAGCTCAGCCGGAATAAGGAACGCTCGCGGCAAGACAGGCACAACATCCGACAACAAAGACGCCTGGTTTTGCGGCTATACAGATGAGTTTCTTGGCATTGCCTGGATCGCCAACGAGGTAATTCGCGAAGGCAAACCCGCTCGATATCTCGAAATGGGAAGCAGCGTCTTTGGCGGCAAGGTCACGATCGACATATGGATCGAGGTCATGAAGCGCGCCCAGCAGATGGTTCAGGAAGGCAAGTTCGAGAAATATGACCCCAGCATGGACGGCATGTATCAACGTCCGGATGCGAGCGAGAATCAACAGCCGGCGCCGGTCCTCGATGACCCGCAGATTGATGAGCCCGCTCAGGAAGAGATACTTCCGACGCCCGATGAGAATGTCGTCGACAGCCCGCCCATTGGTGGAGTGCCGGTGGGCGGTGGCCAGGAGGTGCCAGCGCCACCTGATAGGCCGCCGACGGCAAGCAGCGGACCGCCTCCAGAGACGAACGAACCTGAGCCGGTGTATGCCTTGGTAGAAGTCTGCGCGGATACCGGTCGGCGCGCGAATATGTACTGTCCTGAAACGGTCATGCGCCAATTTCTTAAAAGCGAAATACCCAAGCGCAACTGCCGCATCCATCGCTAGACATGTCGGTCATCCATGGAACCAAGGAGCCTGAGCTCGACGGGCGGCATTTGCTGTTTCCGCTCGTGCTGCTGCTTTGCTTTGGAGCGCTCCTCGCGCGCCTCTGGTATTTGCAGGTCATTGTCGGGCCCGAGCTTGCCAAGAAAGCACGGGCGCTTGCTATGGTATCTGTTGAAAAGCTTGCCCCAAGGGGACTGATTTTTGACCGCAATGGCAAGCAGTTGGCAGGCATTCGATCCAAGCTCGTGGTGATGGCTGTGCCGGCCGAAATTGACAAGAATCCGTGGGTGATCGAGCGGCTCGCGACAATGCTTGATGTCCCGAAGGAAAAACTTCAAGACGCGGTGGAAGATGCTCGGTGGCGTAGATATTTCCCTGCGCCCATCCACGTCGGCATCCCAATCGAGGCTGCATCTCGAATCGCAGAGGCGGGCGACGACCTTCCGGGCATCACGGTCGAGACCCAGCCGATGCGCTACTACGCGGACTACCACGCCTTTGCCCACTTGCTGGGATACGTATGGACCCCCAACGAAAAAGATGAGGCCCGGCTCAAATCTCTGGGGATCGATCCACCTGCCTACGTCGGCAAGGCGGGCTTGGAAACTCAGTACGACGCGGAGCTGATGGGCAAGCCGGGCAGCGAGCGATTCGAAGTCAACGCCAAACGTGTGCCGAGCAGGCTGGTGGGCCGCGACAATGCCGTCCCAGGGGTGCAGCTCACCCTCACCATCGATGCCGACCTGCACAAGTTTGCGCTTGGGCTTCTCAAGGGCCGCAAGGGCGCGATCGTGGCAATTGACCCGTCCACCGGCGAAGTCTTGTGCATGGCGAGCAGCCCCAGCTACAACGTCGAGGCATTCGGTCGAGGAATTCGGCAAGCTGAGTTCGACGCGCTCCGGAATGACCCGGCCTTTCCCCTTATCAATCGAGCCTTCGACGTGAACGCCCAGTATTCGCCCGGATCGACCTTTAAGCCGCTGACGGCGATTGCCGCAATGCAGGCAGGAGTATTTGATCCGGGGCGTACGGTGAACTGTCCCGGCTACTTCAAACTGGGAACCCGCCGCATCGCCTGCCTAGGCCAGCATGGGGATATTTCGTTCGAGCGAGCAATGGCCGCATCGTGCAACACCTACTTCTCCGATCTTGCCTTGCGTGCCGGCCCGGACGCCCTTCGGCGAGCAGCGACGGAGGCCGGACTGGGCGAAAAGACGGGAATCGACTTGCGCGGGGAAGGCAAGGGCATCGTGCCGACCATGGAATGGATCCGACGATGGCGCCCGGATGGGAAGTGGTATCCGGGAGACACGGCCAACATGGGCCTCGGCCAGGGCGAGATCGCGGTAACTCCCCTCCAAATGGCGGGGGTCGCGGCACTGATCGCGAACCGCGGTGTGGCATTCCGTCCGTATCTGGTCAAATCCAAGACCGTCCTTGGCGCTGGTTTGAGCGAAGCGCCTGCCGAGAAAAGGATTCTCGGGAGGATTGATCTTTCGGATGAGTCGTGGAACATACTCCAAAGCGCCATGATTCAGGCTGTAGAAAGTGGCAGCGCGAGGGTCGCGAAGATCTCAGGACTGACTTGGGCCGGCAAGACGGGCTCCCCGGAAAAGAGAGGACAGAATCGGACAGATAGCTGGTTCATCGGCTATGCGCCCGCCATCGAGCCGAAGATTGCGGTTGCGGTGATGGCAGAGGACATCGGCCATGGTGCTGAGTTTGCTGCGCCCGTCGCACGAGAGGTGGTCAAGCGCTACTTGCTCAATGCTTCCAAGCGGTCGGCAAAGAGCTTTGCCGCCACATCCAGCTCGCTCAAGCCAGCCGCATTGCCGGCGCGTCGATAGTCGACTCGGAGCTTCTCAACGATTCCCTGGCCCTCCATCAGCGCATCCTTGGCCTTGTCAAGTGGCTCGGTCCCGATCGCCACATTCTGCTCGACATGAACCGCATACGCTCGAAAGCCATCCAAGGCCTGCTCGAACTTCCTAGTGCGCTCCGGACTCAAAAATTGCTCTGCTAGATACAGCATCGCGCGATAAGGCTCCAGGGGCACCTGCTCGGGAAGGGGGCGGACTGCGAAGAATGG
The DNA here is from genome assembly GCA_049276675.1 of Fimbriimonadaceae bacterium. GTDB lineage: Bacteria > Armatimonadota > Fimbriimonadia > Fimbriimonadales > Fimbriimonadaceae > DATLGQ01. The sequence continues at coordinate 37,567 of JBASWW010000001.1, read as the reverse complement.
CTGGTTGACCGCATTTGCGAGCGTTAGGGCTGTCTTGAATGCGCCACTTCGATCCCCGCTTGCCTGTTGCAGCTCCAGCTTCATGTATTGGGCGGAGAGATTGTTCGGGTCCCACGTGAAGACCTGCTCGAGCGTCGCGAGAGCCACCGGCTCCTGTCCTGTCTTGGCCTGATACTGCGCCAGGGATCGCAGATACCGGGGCACCGGCCGCAGCCGAATCGCCGTCCTAAGTCGGTTCATGGCTTCCTCCGGCGAAGCCGACAGGCGCGAGCGAATATAATGCGCCTCTCCGTCAAACGGCGCCAAGCCAAGCAGGACATCGGACCTCTCGATGGCTTCTGGAATGTCGCCTGCCGCGATGTCTCCATTGATTCGGGATTTCATGTAGGCCACCGAAGAGGTGTACACGAGCAGCGCACTCCCGGCTCCTGCCATTGCGATGAGCATCCCGCGCATGGGCCGAGGCAAAAGCTCAGGCAGGACCCCGTCGGCGCTGAGAAGTAGGCCGGCGCCGCACAGAAGAAAAAATGCAAGCCCGATGCCCATGTTGTACAGATCGCTGTCGACCATTGAATGAGCTGATGAAGCGACCAGAGCGGCCAGGACCCCGGCCCTGAGAAGCGCGTTGTCCGGAGGCAGCTTGCGGCTCGAACGGAGCATCTCCCAAAGGAGCATGACGGAAAAGCCGATAAGCAAGGCAGCCGAGAGCAGGCCCGCCTCCACCGATAGCTGAAGAAACGAGTTGTGCGCTTGTTGGATGCCGGACATTACCAGTCCGGGCCGGGCGCTGTAATACTGGAAGGTGTTCAGCCCATAGCCGCCCATGTTGGTCCGGATGAGGCTTAGGCTCGTCTTCCATAGGTTCGCGCGAACCCCAGCGGATTGATCGGCGGACGAGCCCACCGACGAAACGCGGGCCAGCGGTGAGCCGGTGCCCGCCGCTTGCGGGCGCAGAGAAAGAGCCCCCACAAGGGCGGCAACGGCGACCAGCACTCCTGCGACTCTAGCCGCCCTGATGACAGTGGGCCTTGCCACCAGGAGCAGCAGGAGCAGAGCCACTATTCCAGTGCCGGCCGCAAGGAATCCGCCCTTGCTCTGGGTGAGCATCAATGCGAACCCAATGGCGGCCGTCCCCGAGGCGGCAGCGAAGGAAGCCATCCGCTCCAAGCACAAAGTCAGGCCCAAACCCAACATCAGCCCGATACAGAGCATCCCTGCGAGCGCGTTGGGATGCTGCCAGCCACCGAAGATGCGCCAGTCTGGCGGGGTGCCCGGCCTCGAGTACTCCCATATTCCCCTGAGGGCCAAAACGATGCATCCCGCGAAGATCGCCATGACAATTAACCGCGGCCCATCCACCCGTCCCGCACAGGCCACGACGGCAAAAAAGGCGGCGCCGTAGGTCAGCCACTCCGCAAGGCTGCTGAGGCTCGTCATCTTGAAGCCGGATAGGGCGACCGAGAAGACGAGAAGGGCAAAGAATCCGATTAATGGCAGAGCCACGCGAGGATTGGGAGCCTGCATCACCCTCCGGACCGCAATCGCCCAGCCGAGTGCGGCAAGAACGAGCAGCCCGAGCAGCATGTGCGAAAGATTAGGGGCATCCGGGCTGCCAAAGAGAGCCCCCATAAAGGGTCCGAAACCTGGTTCCAGCGCCGAGACCTCGAGCTGCAGCTGTCCGCCAATGATCGGCGCAAGCAGACCAGCAAGAGCGAGCAGAACAAGCGGCCCGGAAGGCTTCTTCAACGACGCAGCTTCCTCCGTAGGGAGTCCATTCCGTTCTTTGCGATGAACAGACCGGCACGCACCCATAGCAGCCCGGCAACCGCCATCAGCTTTAAGGGACGCACGAATGGACTCGATAGCGGCAGCGTGTTCTTCCGGTAGAACCGAAACATGGACTTGTGAAAGCGCACGATCATCTTGTTTGCTACCTTCTCGGTACTGCGCCCGATCGCATGCGTAATCACCGAGCCGGGATAGTACATCACTTCAAATCCGGCATGCCTCGCTCGCCAGCACCAGTCCACGTCCTCGCTGAACATGAAATATCCCTCGTCGAGCAGTCCCGCTTTGTCAATAAAGTCCTTGCTCGCAAACATTGCCGCTCCCGATACCCAGTCCACTGCCGCAGGCTCGTCGTGTGAGACATCCTGCATGAGATATTCGCGCGTGAACCGATTCTTTGGGAAAAGCTTTCCGAGAAAGGTGTTGCGGAAGAGGGCCGCCCAAGGGTTTGGGAATCGGCGGCAGCTGAACTGGAGGCTGCCATCCGGATTGAGCAGCTTGGGTCCTATAATCCCCGCTTGTGGATACTGCGCGTGGAAATCGAGCAAGGAGCGAAGCGCGCCAGCGTGGACAACCGTATCGGAGTTCAGCAGGAAGGCGTGGGGGGCTTTGCGCTCGCTCATCGCATAGTTCTGCCCGCCCGTGAATCCCAGGTTCTTGGCCATCCGGTACAGCCGCACCCACGGGAACGACTCCTCGGCCATGTCGGCGGAACCGTCGCCCGAGGCATTGTCAATCACAATGACTTCAAAGGCGGCTTCTCCTCGGATCGCCTCCAGGCTCGCCAAGCACGCGCGGAGGTCCTCGCGCGTGTTCCAGCTGCAGATTGTGACGCTAAGCTCTAAATCCTGCATCGTAGCCTTTTGCCCGAATGAACGCACCGAGGTAGATCAGGCCCGAGAGCAGCAAGATGCCTGGCGCGTTCCAAGGCGTCTGGTAGTGCTTTTTGAAGAAACGCACGAGGCTGCGGTGCGACTCCCAGACCATACTCTTTCGAACCTGCTTCGTGCTCTCTCCGCCGAGGTGCCTGATCTGCACATCAGGGGAATAAAGGCAGCCATATCCCGCCTGTTTTAGCCGGTAGAGCAGGTCAACCTCGTTGAAGAAGATCGGGAAGGACTCGTCGAAGGGCCGCAGAACCCCCTCTCCACTTTCCGGATGGTTCGTGCCGGCAAGTGGGGCGGAGGTAAGGGACTCCACCCCACTTCGGCGAAACAGCAGGAACGTCCCCATCGGCTGCGGTGCGGGCTGCTCTTTCTCGTAGTTGAAGGCCGGCAATCGGTACGAGCCGAGTGAAGTATGGGGAAGCAGTCGGCCCAGCCCGGTCAGATCGCCAAGGATGCCGCGAAAAGATGGAAACCCCCGCACCGATCTCTGAGTCCTGTCATCCGGTCCTATCTGCCGCGCTCCCAGAGCAGCGCACTCGGGGTGGGCCTGCAGCTTGGCGATCGCATTGTCGAGCGAATCGTCGCTCAACTCCGTATCTGGATTGAGGGTGAGGATCCATTCGCCGGAAGCTGCCGCGAAGCCTTGGTTATTCGCGGCCGCATAGCCCAGATTGCGTTCGTTCGCGATCAGGTGGAGCCCCGGATGCTCGGTGCGCACGGCCTCGGCGCTCCCGTCCGTCGAGGCGTTGTCTACGACGATCACCTCATAGGGGCCACTCGGCGGGAATGACGGGATCGAGCGAAGGCAGGCGAGCAGCAGATCGCGGGTGTTCCAGTTCACGATCACGATGCTGAGCATGCTCATAGAAGGCTACCTGCCAAGTGACAGTGGCCAATAGCGCTCGCGCAGGCCGCGGAATATCGAGCAATCGTAAGGCGCTGGAATTGTCTGTCGCCCCGCGGCCTGGCAGGTAATTTTACCAGAAATCGGGGGGGGGGGATTTGCCTTGGATTTCCTGAGAAGCTGTAATATAATGTGGCTATGACCGATTATCCCGGTCTTCGAAACACATGAGACTTTGGAAAGCTTGCCTCGGCGTCTGGATCGTTTTCGGCGTTGCTGCCCGTGGGCTCGCCGTTCTCGGTTGGAACATAGATTTGACGGTCCCTGGGAATCCAGCGCCTTCGTCGGCTTTTGGGGCGGCCCTGGGCGATGAGGGAAGGGGTTACTGGAACGCCATTGAGGCCCAGGGGATGGTGCCGACCATCTTAAAGGACCACGATGGCAACGACTCGTCCGTTATCATGTCGGGTCCAAGTGGTGGGGTTGGCGGTGAGAACAACTTCCAGGGCAACACTGGCGACTTTGCTTTGCTGTTGAATGACGGCCGACTGACGAATGGTGATAGCTGGTCCTATTCAGGACTACCTCTGGGAACTTATAAAGTCATCGTTTATGCCGTCGAGCCAGCCGACCGTCTGAATCCCACCCTGGTGTCGGTGGCCGGAATGGAAGGCGTGGTTACGGGGCCAATGCCCGCAAATCGCTTCGAGGACGGTGTTACCCATTTTTCGACGAGCTTCTACCTGACGAGTGGCTCTTTCGATATATCCGTATATCGCGGTCAGTTCCGCAATGCCTGGGTGAATGGAATGCAGATCCTCGCTGTTCCAGAGCCTGCATCGCTCATGGCCACAAGTTTTGGCTTGCTCATCTGGCAGGCTAGAAAGCGCCGAGGCTAGCACGGCATTTTGCTGGCCGGCCATTCTTTGGATGAATGGCCGCGTAACGAACCAAGGACGGATCAACCCTGTAAAGGAGGGTTAATCATGCGCAAGGCATTACCGTGGCTGTTCGCGGCCACTATAACATACGCTGTAGGAGCCGTTCTCGTTAACACAGGCTTCGACGAACGGGACTACGAGGGCAACCAGGATGCCCTGTTCAACATAGATGCGGGCTACACCTCGAAGGTGCTAGTCGCCAAAGACGGCTCGATTTACGAGGCCGGGACGGGAACCTCGGACAGCAATGGCAAGGACTTCGTCCTCATCAAATACATGCGGGATAGTGATGGCGAGTTCGTATTCCAATGGCGTCGGTTCTACGACGGCCCAGCAACTGGGCAGAGCAGCGATGACCTCGTGTCTGGTCTTGCCCTAGACAACGAGATGAACATCTATGTCGGTGGCACGTCATATAGCGACTCCACCGGAAATGACGTCACTGTCCGATCATGGGACCAGGATGGAGTTCCCCGCTGGGTCGGGCGCAGTGCGGTAACCGGCAACCAGGTGGCCAAGGACATGGCGATAGACCCGGCGACCGGCGAGATCATGATAGCTCCGCCAGGTATCACCGAATTCTAGAGCGTAGGCGGCCGCGTGGACCATCCTATGCTGCAAGATGCCTTTGCCCTCGGTAAATCGTCATTAAATCAGCAATAAGCTGCTTGACGGACTCATCCAGGGCTGCCACCGGCGTAGCTATAGGTTGACACCCCATACCTCATCCAGGTAACTTAGAAGCTCGTTCGTCATCATGGGACCCGGCAGGGGAGCCGAGGTTCCCCTGTTCTCATCCACACAGGAGGATCGTCTTGCCAAGACACATGCTTGGCGTAGGGGCTGCTTTGCTGCTGGCCGCCTTCGCTCAAACACAGAACAAGACTTATACCGTGCGCGAGGGAGACAGCCTCTCCGTCATCGCTTCGAAGGTTGGAGCAAGCCAGGCGGCCATCGCCAAAGCCAACCGTCTCACCAGCATCCACAAACTAAAGCCAGGCGTAAAGCTGCGCATTCCGGCGGCCGCCCGCACAGCCAAAAAAGCAGAGCCTGCTTCCAAAGGCGGCTATGTCGTTCGCGCCGGCGATAATGACTGGGCCATCGCGAAACGGCTGAAAGTGACCGTCGCTCAGCTCCATTCCGCAAACCCGTCCGCCATCTGGAACAAGATTCGTCCAGGCGACACGCTCCGAATTCCGAGCTCTCAGCTCAAGTCGCAGATCGCGGCCAAATATGCCAAACGCAAAGGCAGCGGCGGCTATATCGTCAAGGCCGGCGAGAATGATTGGACGATTGCGAAGAAGTTTAATATCACGCCGAGCAAGCTTAGAGCCATGAATGCCGGCGTTAACTGGAGAGCCATACAGGTCGGCCAGCGTATAAACGTCCCTGGCTCGAAGGTTATGACGGCGATCGCCGTCAAGGCCATCAATTCGAAGCACGCCGTGATCAACACGGACAAGGTCACCGTTCGACGAGGGCCCGACGTTTCGCACACCGCGCTAATGACCGCCGCTCAAAGTACGCCAGTGACCGTTCTCGGCAAGGAGGGCGCCTGGTACAAGCTGCAGTTCCCGCATGGAACGATCGGTTGGGTTCGTGGCGATTTCCTGAAGGCTGTGTCCGCAACCAAAGTTGCCTCCGCCAAGGTGGCAGAGCGTAAAGCCAGCAACCGGTACGCTTCCGCACCAAAGCGCGTCGCTGCCAACTTCACTCGCAGGTCGAGCCGGTCGAGGAGATCTTCATACAAACCGGTGGCGGGGCCTGTGGCACCGACGCGTGCTGCGGCCAACGGGGATATGATGGCCTTCGCTAAGTCCATGCTGGGCACCAGGTATGTTTGGGCCGGAGCGAGCCGCTCTGGCGTTGACTGCTCTGGATTTACGACTCAGGTCTATAAGTCGGTGGGCGTATCTCTGCCGCGGACGAGCCGCGCCCAATCGCAATTTGGCCAGCCGGTCTCGCGGGGCCAGCTTGCGCAAGGCGATCTCGTGTTCTTCACCGGGCGTGGCAGCAGGCGGATCAGCCATGTCGGTATCTACATGGCCGGCAATAAGATCATCCATTCGAGCAGCGGACGAGGGAGGGTCGTGATAGATGACCTCTCCGGCTACTACGGCCGGCAGTTCGCTTGGGCGCGAAGGGTGACAGGAGTCGCCACGGCTTCACGAAAGTCGAAACGAAAGCCAGTGGATAAGGCCCAGGTTAAGCCGAAAGTAGAGCCGAAGACTGAAGACACTTTGGCGCCGAGCGGCGATAAGAAGGAAGAGAATCCGCCGAAGTCCACCAAGGGCGTTGACGAGATCGGAAAATAGCCTCGCTTGGGGAAGGGAGGGCCGCGTCCACTTGGGCGCGGCCCTTGTCTTTTGAACCTCGCATCAGCCACAATTGGAGTCCATCGGCCCGGTGGTCTAGCGGTTAGGACGCCTCCCTTTCAAGGAGGAAATCGCGGGTTCGAGTCCCGTCCGGGCTACCAGTTCGATCTCAAAGCAATGACCAACATCTCCCGCGGAGTACTCTAGCCGGGCCTGCCAGAGAGTCCTGCTGCTGGTTCGAAATGGACAAAGTCAACCTCGGGGATCTCAACAGCCAATCTCTCCGCAAGCCGCCTTGCCCCTGGGTTCTCCGTGGCATAATGTCCCGCCTGGATTAGGCAAAATCCGCTTTCCGAAGCTTCGAGGCCATGATGCTGGGCGACCTCTCCAGTAACTAGCGCACCCGCTCCGGCATCGCGAGCCGCTTTCCACATCGAGCCGCCAGAACCTCCGACCGCCGCCACCACTCTGATCTCCTGCGACGAGTCGCCCCATGCCAAGCTGCGTGTGTCGAGCGAGGCATCCACAGCCATAGTAAGTGCATTCAGGCTCAACGGTAGAGTCAATTCTCCAATTCTTCCAATCGCCTGGCCTTCTCTCGCCAGAAGCTTGTGAAGGTGGAATGCCGGCTCGTCGTAAGGATGAGCTCTTCTCAGCGCTTCGGAAGCCCGTGCCACATTCGATGCGGGTACCACCATCTCCAGGCGGACCTCCTGCGTTTCCTCCGTCTGGCCCACTGTGCCAATCACCGGATCGGAGCCATCGAGGGGAACATAAGTGCCCGTTCCTGGCGAGTAGAAGGCGCATCGCCGATAGAGTCCGATGATGCCCGCACCTTCTGCGGCCAACGCATCGATGACGCCCTGAAGGTCACCCTGAGGAACATAGGTCACGACATGAAGCTGCTCGACAGGCGTAGCCGCGCCAAATGGCCGCACATCACTCAGCCCAAGCAGGTCGCAGAGTACGTCGTTCACCCCGCCCGGAGCTGCATCCCAATTCGTGTGGGCTGCGGCGAACGCGATTCCCGATCGAATCAGCTCTCCGATCGTACGCCCCACATAATCGTCTTCGCGGACCGCACTCAAGGGGTCCCAAATCAGAGGATGATGGCTGACCAGCATCTGCGCACCTCGGTCGCGTGCGAATCGCACCGCTGCCAGGGATCGATCCAGGGAAGTGGCCACTTTGCACACCTCTGCTCCAGGTGAACCGACCTGCAGACCGATGGAGTCCTCGGGATAGGCGTTGGCGGCGGGCGCAATACGCTCGAGGGCGGCAAGAATGTCAGAAACTAACGGCACCAAGCCAGTTTACGCCCAGGCCGGCACAGCTGGTCTGTACAAAGCAGGAAGGGCGGAGATCTCCGCCCGATTTGAACTCATGCCGAGGCCTGCGACGGACCGGCAGCTTGCGATTCCAATGTCTCCGTATGATTGCTGTTTCTTATGCAGAATTCCGCAAGCTTTCGCAGCGCCTTCTCCGAGACAGCGTCCAATTGTTGCGGGCTTGTAAGACACATGCCCAGCAGCGCGACCGCTTCCTCTTCGGTGAGCTCCAAACCTGCTGGATAAGTTCCAGGGTTCATGGCCCCTCCTTGGGGATACCTCTAAGTAATACGCTAGAACCGGGCCATTGTTGAGCCGAAGAAGCCAACCCAGCGACTTACTGCAGCTTGGGGATAAAGCATCCGATCGCCTCGGTCCTCGCCGGCTCCGGCTTTCGGTGCGCCACAATCGCGTCCAGAGCCTTTCGCAGATCACGCTGGGTTACCCGTGCTCGCCGCCTCCCGAGACCGAAATATTGGTCGTCGATCCGGCCAAGATACCGAAGATTTGGCCCCTGAAAAATGGCAGCCTCGGGCGTAATTCTAGCGCCAGAAGCCCGGACGAGCTGGTGCTTGCGGTCAATCAGGACGGGACTGGTGTAGCCGTAGTCCTTGGCGTGTTTGGCCGCATCCCTTGTGGAAACCTTTGCGTCTACGTTGACGAGATAGAAGTTGATGCCCTTGGGCTTGTATCTGGCGATGATACGGTTGATTTCGGGAGCATATGCGTTCGCAATCGGGCATTCCGTCGTGACGAAAATGAGAACCGAGGCAAGCGTGCCCGCCCTTATCGCAAGGGGCTGATGCATCTTGCCGCGGATATCAGTCACTGAAATGGCAGGAGCTTGAGAGACCCACATCCAACCTAGCGCTGCGGACAGAAATAGATGCATCCCGTTCATTGTACGTTCAAGCGAAAGTGATAGATCGCAACCCCAAAGCAAGTTGGTTCGTGCTTATACTGGATACGGGGCAAAAGCCCCACGCAGGCAATGATCGGCTTTTACATTTTGGCGGCAATCGCGGGAGGAGTCCTCGTGGTCGTGAATGTCCTAACGGGAGGGCACGGCCACGAGTTCGACACCGACGTTCAAGCGGACTTGGATCACGGAGACCATGAGTCAGCCCACCCTTCGCTGTGGCTGCCTTTCTTCAGCCTGAGGTTCTGGACATATTTCTTTGCCACCACGGGCCTTACGGGCTTGCTGCTAACCTACTTAACTGCCCTTCAGGAGCCTACGACGCTCGTGGTCTCGCTCTCAACGGGGCTCTTGTGCGGATTGACAGTAGCTCTGGCGGTACGCTTTCTTTCGCGCTACGACAGTGACAGCGCCCCCAAGGTCGGGGATTTACTCGGCACAGAGGCCAAGGTGCTCGTCACCGTGCGCAAGGACATCCCCGGCAAGATAAGGTGCCATCTTCGTGGCGATACGCTCGATCTCCTTGCCCTTGCACAAGAGGAAGAGGAATTGGCACCCGGCTCAGACGTGGTGATTGTCGCAATCGAAGCAGACCGAGCGATGGTCGTGCCGAGGGCGGCGCTCTATGGTTAATGGAATGGAGATGATCTTTAAATGACCCGACTTTCGGAGTTCTTCAGTCTATACGGGTGGATCGCATGGTCGGTGCTGATTCTGATCCTCTTGTTCATTGTGTTTATTTTTTGGGTGACCAACTTATTCATATGCCCTCCAAATGAGGTTCTTATCTTTTCGGGAAAGAAGGTTCGCCTGGACGATGGCACGTTCCGAGGATTCCGAGTGGTGTTTGGCGGACGAGGCTGGAGGATGCCGATCCGCGACAAGGTGGATCGGATGAGCCTCAACCTCATGGAGGTGCCGATCGGCATTCGCAATGCTTATTCCGCGGGCGGCATCCCCCTCAACATCGATGCCATCGCAAACGTCAAGATATCCAGCGACCCGATCGTGATTGGCAATGCGATCGAGAGGTTTCTGAACCGGGACCCTAACGAGATCAGACGTGTCGCCAAGGAAACCCTCGAAGGCCATCTTCGCGGCGTTGCCGCCAAGCTCACTCCGGAGGAGGTCAACGAAGACCGGCTCAAATTCGCCGAAGAACTGGCGCGTGAATCGGAACTGGACCTCAGCAAGCTTGGGATACACCTTGATACGCTGAAGATTCAACACGTTGCCGACGATGTCCATTACCTCGACTCAATTGGCCGTGGAGCCATCGCCGAGGTCGTGCGTGACGCCGAGATGGCCGAGAGCGACAAGCGACGAGAAGCTGAGCTTGCCGAAGCGGAGAATATGGGCCGCGCAAACGTAATCAAGGCCAATGTCGAAGCCAACATCGCAACGATGAAGAACGACCTGCGACGTATCCAAGCTGACCTTGAAGCGCAGGTCCGATCCGAAGAAGAACGCACGCTTGCCGCTGCGAGAGAGGCCCGCGCCAAGGCCGAGCAGGAACTGCAGGGAATACGCGCAGAGCTTGAAGGAATTCGGCTAAGAACCGACCAGGTACTGCCTGCCGAAGCGCAGCAAACCGCTCAAGAATTCAAAGCTAAAGGTGATGCCGCGATCTTTCGGGAAAGGGGCCTCGCAGTCAGCCAGTCGCTCGAAATGATGAACGAAGCGTGGATGATCGCCGGCGACAATGCCAAGAGCATCTACCTCATCGAGGAGCTCGAAAAGATTCTAATCAGCGCAGGCAAAGCCGTGAAGAAGGTCAAGATTGACAGCTTGAGCATGATCGATTCGGGCGACGGCCACACACTCAGCTCATACATCGGCGCCTATCCTGCGATGCTCACCTCCGTGCTCAAAGCCTTGCATGACACGACCGGCATCAACGTGGTAGACAGCATTGCGGGCGGACCCCATCCTCAGGCACCCAGCCCCATGTCGCCAAAGGAGGCCAAATAAGATGGATGTCAATCAGTGGGTCCTCGTCATCGCCATCATCTTCGGCGTAATCATCCTAATCTTGGTGCTCGCGCTCGCTGGCATGCGCAGCCTCTTCTATAACTGCGCCCCCAACGAGGTCCTGATTTTCTATGGCTGGGCAAGGCGTCGCATCGACTCTACCCGCGAAGTGGGTTATCGGATCGTTAAGGGGGGTCTCGGCTTCCGCAAGCCCCTTCTCGAGCGAGTCGCCATCATGGACTTAACTAACATGGTAATCGACGTCGCGGCGACCAACGCCTATTCCAAGGGCGGCATCCCCCTGACCGTCCAAGGCGTCGCCAATGTGAAAGTTGCCGGTCACGAGCCTGTACTAAACAATGCGATCGAACGATTCCTCACGAAAACCCGGGCCGAGATCATGCAGGTCGCAAAGGCTACGCTCGAAGGCAGCCTGCGCGGCGTCCTCGCCACCATGACGCCAGAGCAGATCAATGAGGACAAGATCCTCTTCGCAGAGCGACTCGTTCATGAGGTGGAGCAGGACATGACCAACCTCGGCCTCGTGGTCGACACCCTCAAGATCCAGAACGTCCACGACGAGGTTAAATACCTCGACTCGATCGGCCGAAAGAAGAATGCCGAAGTGCAGAGCCGGGCGCGCATCGCCGAGGCCATCGCCCAAGCCGACTCGCTCGTGCGGAGCGCAGAGAACGAGGAGATGGCGGTCCAGGCGCAGAATACGGCCAAGATCGCGACCGCCAAGGCGGACGCCCAGATGCGCCTCACCGAGGTGCAGACCCGCAGAGATGCATTGGTTGCCGAGGAATTGGCCACCGTCGCCGCCGCCGTCGCCCAGAACAAAGCAGAAGTGGACGTCCAGAAGGCACGCGTAGAGCAGGTCAGACGCAAGCTCGACGCCGACGTAATCCAGCCCGCCAAGGCAAGTGCTGAGGCGGCCGAAGCTGCCGCAAAGGCGAGCACCGCGACCATCATCGAGGAAGGTCGCGCGAAGGCCGAGGCCCTCAAAAGTGTTGCGGAAACATGGCGCAAAGCCGGCCCCAACGCCCGCGAGGTTCTGCTCATCCAAAAGCTCGACAAGGTGGTCGACGCGCTCACGGCCACGATCCCCGAGACGCAGATCGAGAAGGTCACGATGATCGACTCGCGCTCTGCAGGCGGATCACTGCCTGCAAAGGCGCTCTCGACACTGGAGCAGATCAAGCAGATCTTCGGGATAGATGTAGTGGAAAAGCTGCGGAACGCGGAGATTGGCGCGAAGCCGCCTACGGTCATTGTCAACCCCGCCCCCGCCCCTGCCGTCATACACGAAGAGCCGAAAGCTAAGTAGGTGCGACATTCCTGTCGCACCTAGGGGTTCCTGTCGGGGAGATTCCGCAGGATTGCGCGCTTGGTTCTTGCATAGGCCTCGATGTCCCAGCCCCTGTCCCTGGCCAAAGCAAGAGCTTCTTCACGCGTGCTTGCCGCGAATGGACGGTCGCTGATGTTGAAGCATCCGATGCTCACGTGGTCAGCATTGGTCGCAGATATCTTTTTCGCAAAGGCACGCGCATCGCGAATCGGCAGCATCGGAATGACGCTTATGCCGGTCTCGATTCCGGCAGCTTTGACCTCAGTGATGGCCTCAAAGCGTCGTTCAATGCTCGCGCATGACGGCTCGAATACCTTGCGGACCTCGTCGTCATCGGTCGTGATGCTCATATTCACCCTAGCGCCCTTGATCCGCTTGATCAAGTTGATATCCCTTGTGACGAGTGGCCCCCGTGTCTGGACGATGAGCTTTGGCTGCTTCTCGACAAGCACTTCCAAGATGGCACGGGTGAGACCGACTTTGGCCTCCAGAGGCTGGTACGGATCTGTCGCGGAAGACATGAATATTGTCTTACCGCGCAGGTCGTAGCGGCGGAGCAACTCTCGGGCTGCGTTGATCTTGACGTCCACCCAAGATCCCCACGTGCGCCGCCGCTCCTCATCCGCCTGAAAGAAAGTCGCGTAGCAATAAGAACAGTTAAAGCCGCAGCCGACATAAGGGTTCAGCGTGTAGTCGCACCAGCCAAGCGAACCTGATCCTTTGCTGAGGATGCTGGAACGCTCTAGCTCGCGGACTTTCAGCAACGCAAAGCGCTCAGGTGGCTCCGGTGCTCCGTAACCCTCGAACAGCATTGCCTGCGCGGCCATATATTAGTATACGCACGTCTACTACTAAACGATGCATCAGCGGGGATTCAGGCTTTGGGGGGGGCCGAAAAACACCGCAAAGACGCTCAGCCGGGCTTCATGATCGGTACACCGTTCGACTGGAGCGCCTTCTGCGGTTGTGGTTATTGAGGCGGTTCTACTCGTCCTGCGACCAGTTCATTTTCGTGTCGCCATTCAGCGATTGCACATAGTTAAGCTGCGCATCGTGGTAACCGGTGTGGTAAACGCAAAGAAAGACAACGTCCAGGGGATTGGTTTGGCCGTTCGCGAGAGGAATGGCGCGGTCGAGATCGGTTTCGGGCAAAGCATCCCAAGCGGCGATGACCTCATCCATGGATGCTGAGAAGCTTTCGATCGCAGCCTGCTTGCTTTTGGCTTCGTTCGGCGCCTTCATCCAGCCATCGTTTGGAAATGCTCCGGGGTCCTCGCCACGCAGTCGGCATGCAACGCGGCGGTTGACGAAGGAGGTTTCGTACGTGTAGTCGAATGCTGTCCGCGCCGCCCCGCCGGGCGAAGTGCCAAGATCGTCCTCGGACATCGCATTCAGATCATCGAGATACGCCCTCTTGGCGCCCTGGAGTTTTTCGGTGAAGAAGGCCTTCATTGCGGTTGGTGTCATGCCAAGAGAATACCAATCCGTAGCCGCCGGGACGAACCACCCGGCGGCTACGGGCGGGGCATCCTTTCCTTTACCGGCAGCAATGGCGGAAAAGCCTTATGCGGCTCGAGCTGATACCAATAGGCGGTGGAGGAATAGTCGTTCGAGAGCTTGTTGGCATGGCCGTGTTCGATCGTGACGCGGATGGACGTGCGGAAGCGGATCGGGTCCTCGATGTGGTAGCGATAGACCGAGTTCTTGCGGCCCCAGGGCCAGTCCGAGTTTCCCTGATACACGGTCAAGCCGTGATAGGGTGCGTTGTATTCCTCGCGCGGGCAGAAGGCGGTGTTGAAGTAGTCCTCGGTGCCGGTGCCGTGCAGGGATGGTGGCCAGGGCTCGCCGTCTATGAAGATCATGTCGTCGCCTTCGCCATACCAGTCATTCGCCTGGCGCTCGAAGACATCCACATCGAGGTGGCAGCCGACGTAGACGCCGTCGCCCTCCGCCTCCAGGATCACGTAGTTATCTTCCCCGGTCACATTCGGACGCCGCGACCAGATCTCGAAGAGATTCTCATTGGTCACCTTTTCAGAAGGATCGAGCCAGCCGGAGGTGGGATTCTCGCGTCTCCATTGGCAGTGGAAGCGGGCGGCTCTTTCCCCTCCCCCTGCCCCCTCCCCATTTGCCGGCACGAACCATCCGGAAAATGGAGAGGGGGTTCCCGGACCCTCCTCCCAATCAATGTAGAAATAGACGTTCACCTTCTGCGGGCCCTGGTTCTCGAGCGAGATTCGCGCGGAGGAGAACGGCATCGGCCACCAGCAGTTCATCCCGCGCCCGTCCTGGGGCGACATCTGCAGTGGCGCCGAGACGAAGTTCTTGAAGATCCCGTGCCCAATCCCGAAAAAGTCGCCAAGCGGACACTCCACCGACGGCGAATCCTCCCCATCCCACCACATCCGCAGCACGAGGCGGCGCGGATATTCGTCATCGCCACCGACCGTCATCCAAATGTGCCGCACGCAGCCCGCGACATCCGAAACGAGCAGGTCGCGCGATTCGCCCGGCCCGATCTCCCACCAGTCGGAGTTATTGCCGGCGGGATCAAAGCTCGATGCGCGGCGGGAGCGATAGTCGCGCAGGAAGGGAAGGGAAGAGAGCATGCAATCTATTGTAATCCCGGAATCTCCCCTCCACCTGCCCCCTCCCCATTTGCGGGCACAATCATCCCGAAAATGGAGAGGGGGTTCCCGGTGGCTACGGAGCCTACAATTCGCCCGTCTAGGCTGCGCGTTGACCGACTACATCTGATTCGCCTCACCCCCAAGCTGCCGCAGCATCGTGAGCATGTCGAAATAGAGGCGGGCGCTGCCGATTTTGTCGCTCGCCATGCGGATGACCTCGCAGAAGCGCATATCGATCTTCTTGCCGGTGGGCGCGATCGGGCCGCTCGGGGTTGGAAGGGGGCCGGAGTGGGTTCCTCTTCCGAAGAATTCGACGACCATGCCCTGATCGTCCGCATCGAGCCGCTCGATCTCAACCTTGGCATCGCTGAATACGTCGACCCAGCTCTGCCAATAGCTCTTGACCTCATCGGGGCCGTGGTATTCCTGGCCGGAAGCGACATTGAGCCAATGGATGCGGGGATTGAGCATGGTTGTGGCGATCTCGAATCGGCGCTCATTGAAGAGCTGATAGAAGCGGCGGGCATAGATTGCGTGGGGGTGTTCGGCCATGGCGGTCTAGGTTTACCGCATCTCTCTCGCGCGATGCCGGTTTTGTTGTTGGGCCGGAATCCTCAGCCAACAACGAATAATCCACAATCAACTACCGAGTTTGCGTCACACTATCCGAGATGCGCATTGAAGGCGACGAGAACGTCATCACGATCAACCAGGACCAGCGCGACCAGGACTCGGCGACTGTGCGCAAGCAGATGCGGTTCGGCTGCGGGTGCTTCAGCATCATCGCGCTGGCCATCCTGCTCATGGCGGTAGTCGTTCCCTATACGGACTTCCTCTGGTTCACCCACGACGCGCGGCAGCCGGCGGTCTTCACGACCGGCTATTCGGCGCGGGCCAAGCTCTTTGCGTTTGCCTTTATCCCGATTCTGATCGGGGTGTATTTCAGCCTGTCGCGGGCCCTGAACGTGGCGATGGTTTATCTGAAGATGCCTTCGACGCGCGGCGAGCAGCTTGTCACCCATGCGATCGCGTTCGTGAAGCGGTTCGGATCGTCGGTGACGAAGATCGCGGCGGTGCTGACCGCCTTTTCGTTTGCGGCGGGTTTTTCTGCGGAATGGATGGCGTGGCTGGTCGCGATGCAGGGCGGCGAGTTCGGGGTGAAGGATCCGACCTTCGGCAAGGACGTTGGGTTCTTTGTGTTCGATTTGCCTTGGCAGCTCGTGCTTTCGAATCTGATTTTCGGGATTCTGCTGCTGACCACGGTGCTGACGATCGGCATCTATGTCGGCCTCCAGGTGCTCGCTTCGCTTGCCAAAGTGGAGCTGAGCCGGCCTTTTGTGCGGATGCATGTGTGCCTCCTGATCGGCCTGACCATTCTTGCCTTCGCGCTTCAACTTTGGCTCAGGCGATATGAGGCGGGGCTGTCGGCGAGCCTGCAGTTTACGGGCGCAGGGTATGCGGGGATGCAGCGTCTCGGTGCGGAGACCCTCATGGCTTGGCTGGTTGCGCTCTTCGGGGTGGGCGTCATCGTGAATGGGCGGGTCGGCAGGCCGTTCGGCTTCGCGGTGGGCGGCGGTGTGTCCATCGGGTTGCTGTACGTGCTGAGCGTCTTTGCCTGGCCGACGTTCGTGCAGAAGTTCCAAGTGGAGCCGAACAAACTCACGAAAGAGAAGCCCTTTGCCGAGCATGCGATCAAGATGACGCGCTTTGCTTACGGTCTCGACAAGATCGAGCTGCGAGATACCGAGGTCACCGCGCGCCCAACCCAGGAAGAAATTGCCGCGTCTCGCTCGACACTAGAAAACATGCGGCTGTGGGATCCGGAGGTACTCAAGCAATCGCTCGAGGGCATCCAGAGTCTGAAACCGTACTACACGTTCAACGACGTGGACCTTGACCGGTACATGATTGGCGGCAAGCAGACGATGGTGATGCTTTCGCCGCGCGACCTGAATTTGAATGGCTTGAGCCCGGATGCGCAGACCTGGGTGAATACTCGCTTGAGCTACACGCATGGCTACGGAGTGGCGATGGCGCCCGTGAACCAGGTGGGGCCGACCGGCCAGCCCTCGTTCATCATGAAGGATATTCCGCCCAAAACTCCGCCGGAATTGCCGCTGAATCAGCCGAGGATCTACTTCAGCGACTTCCTCGACGATTTTGGCGGAGACTCCGGCAACTATGCGCTGGTCAATTCCGGAGCAGAGGAATTCGACTTTCCGGGCAGAAACAATGAGCAGAAGACGACGCGCTGGTCGGGCGATCGTGGCGTTCCTGTCGGCAGCCTTCTTACCAAGCTCGCCTACAGCCTGTCGCTAAAGGACGGGAACATGCTTGTTTCGGGCAGCATCACGCCCGATACCAGGCTGATCTATCGCCGCAACGTTCTCGAGCGGGCGTCGCTGGTCTATCCCTTCCTCCGCTTTGATCAAGACCCTTACATCGTGGTCCTGGACGGAAAGATCATTTGGATCGCGGACGGATACACGGTGACCGGCCGCATTCCGTACAGTGCGCGGATCTCAGGAGATCGGGAGCGCATCAACTACATTCGAAACCCGGTGAAGGTGACGATAGACGCCTATTCGGGCGAGACAAAAGCCTACGCGATCGATCCGGCCGAGCCGATCCTGAAGGCTTATCGCGGCATCTATCCCGGCCTCGTGCGAGATGCCTCGGAAATGCCCAAGGGCATTCGTGAGCACCTCCGCTATCCGGAGGATATGTTCAACTTACAGGCGGCGCAGCTGACGCTATACCATGTTCAGGATCCAATCGCGTTCCTTCAGAACCAGGACGCATGGGACATTGCCCTTGAGCGCGACCTGAACGGCAACCGCGCAATGCTCCGGCCCTACTACGTTCAGATGAAGCTCCCCGACGAGGATCGCGAGGGCTTCATGCTGATTCTGCCCTTTACGCCCCGGAGCAAGAACAACATGAGCGGCTGGCTCAGCGCCGATTGCGACCCGGATAAATATGGCCGCCTCGTGCTCTACCGATACCAGGGACAATCCCTCGAGAACATCGCCGGACCCGAACAGATGGAGAACCGGTTCAATACCGATCCAAAAATCGCCCAAATCAACTTGGAGTTCGGCGCCAACCGCCAGAGCGAGATCATCGTCGGAAACCTCTTGGTGATGCCGATCGGGCGCAGCGTGATGTATATCGAGCCTCTCTTCCTCAAGAGCGTCACCCCCGGCAGCCCGCCGATTCCCGAGCTGAAGAAGGTGATCCTCGCATTCAGCGACAAGATCGTGGTCGCGGATACCTATCAGGAGGCGCTTGCAGAGCTCCTGGGCGACATCCCGGCAGTAAAGGCAATGCCTGTGCCACCGAGGGATGGAGTTAAGCCGCCGCCGGAGGCCCCGAGCGCTGGCGGCCAGGTCTCAAAGGCTGATCTGCAGGAGGCGGTAAGGCTGCTTGATGAAGCGGACGCCGCGTTGCGCGCAGGCGACTTCGCACGCTATGGGACACTACAGAAGAAAGCGCGGGCAAGGCTTCAGGAGCTTTTTCGTCGGTGATCCCGGGGCAAGTCTTGAAGGTCGGCAGGGTCGCTTCCTTGCAGGGAACCCTTCGCCCGCCCTCGGATAAGTCCCTCACTCACCGGGCGTATATGTTCGCGGCGATCGCGGATGGAGCGTGCCTCGTGCGCACCCCCTTGCAGAGCGAAGATTGCGAGGCGACCTTGGAATGCCTCCGCCAGCTAGGTGCGCGGATATCGGTAGAAGCGGGCGCTGTTCGGATTGAGCCTGCTGCCGAGTGGGTTCAGCCTCACCGTGCGCTGGACTGCGGCAATAGCGGCACGACCATGCGGCTCCTCGCTGGGCTGCTTGCGTCGCGCCCACTGGATGTGACGCTGACCGGCGACGAATCCCTGTCAGGGCGGCCGATGAAGCGCATTGCCGAGCCGCTCCGCCTTATGGGGGCAGTTCTCGAAGGGGACACGCCTCCGCTTCGCGTGATGGGAGGCGCTCTGAAGGGGATCCGGTATGCGACCCCCGTGGCGAGCGCCCAGATCAAGAGCTGTGTGCTGCTCGCCGGCTTGAGGGCTGAAGGCGAGACCTTTGTGGCCGAGCCGAGCAGAAGCCGCGACCATACCGAAAGAATGCTGAGCGCCCTGGGTGTGGAGATTCTCCTCGATGAGGGATTCATCGGGGTTCGGGGCGGATCGCAGCCAAAGGCATTCGAATTCTCGGTTCCAGGAGACATTTCAAGCGCCGCATTTTTCATGGTCGCCGCTGCTATTCTCCCCGGCACCGACCTTCGGCTCACCGATGTCAGCGTCAACCCCACGCGCACCGGCATTTTGGATGTATTTGAGGAGGCCGGGATCGGCTTCGGGCAATCGCACGCGCGAGGCGAGCTAGGAGAGCCTGTTGCGAACCTGGAGGTCTGGCACAAGGATATGCCCAGGGCATTCGAGATTGGCGGCGAGCTTGTGCCGCGCTTGATCGACGAGATTCCGGTTCTTGCCGTCCTCGCCACCCAGTGCGACGGGGTCTCTGAGATACGTGACGCGAGCGAACTCCGTGTCAAGGAGAGCGACCGGATCGAAGCGGTGGCAAGCGGCCTGCGCTTGATGGGCGCAAAGGTCGAGCCGACACCGGACGGAATGAAGATATGGGGACCGACGAAGCTTAAAGGCGCCTCGATCAATGCGCGGGGGGACCACCGGATCGGGATGGCATTTGCGATTGCCGGATTGGTTGCCGATGGAGAAACGCGGGTCGAGGGAGCACAGTCCATCCGGTCAAGTTATCCTGGCTTCGAGGAAGACTTATGGAAGGTGGCGGTTGTCTAAGCTCGTAATCGCTATAGATGGGCCGGCCGGGGCAGGGAAGAGCACCGTCGCAAAACGTGTCGCCAAGCAGCTCGGTCTGAGATACCTCGACACCGGAGCGATGTACAGGGCAATTGCGCTCAAAGCCCGGCGAAATGGCCTTGGAGCAGCCGATGGCGAGAAGGCGGGCGAGCTTGGGCAGGAAACTGAAATCGCATTTGGCAGCGGCGATCCGCAGACCGTGTATCTCGATGGGGAGGACGTGACCACCGCAATCCGTACACTGGAGATCGGGGAGTTGGCGAGTGCGCTCAGCGCCCATTCCGCGGTTCGCCGTGTCTTGGCAAAACGGCAGAAGGAACTGGTGGCGGCGGGCGGGGTCACCCTTGAAGGGCGAGACGTGACCACGGTGATCGCGCCCAATGCCCAGGTCAAGATCTACCTCACCGCGAGCCCTGAGGAGCGCGCTCGTCGCCGCTGCGAAGAGCTACGGGCAAAAGGGGAGCCGGCCGAATACGGGGAAGTCCTCAGGATGATCCAGGAGCGGGATACCCGAGATATGACGCGTGAAGACAGCCCGCTAATGATTGCTTCCGATGCCACCGTGATCGATACGGATGGCATGAGCATCGATGAAGTGGTAGCGCGAGTGCTCGAATTAGCCGACTCGGGCGATTCCCTGGACTGATTGCTGTGTGGCTAGGGTGGAGGTGGCACCGCCGTGCCCGAATAAGTCGAGGGCGGAGTAATCCCCAAGATTCTGGCGATCGTGGGCGCGACATCGATCTGGCGTAAAACGCCCAGACTTCTCGGCCCTGCACCAGAGTCCGGCGCGCCCCAATAGAAAATCGCCTGCATGGAGCGCCGCGATGGGATAAAGCCGTGGCTCCCATCTCCTATCGGCGAATTCGATCTGCCCACAATCCGATCGCTGATCCTGCTTGACGAGGTGTAGCCCGGTGCGAGATCGAGATAGAGGTCGCCTCCGGCCGGGCCACCGATCCCAAACTCGGGATGCTCGTCCGCCTTGTAGACCCGCCGAACGATTTGGTCACCCGTATCCGGATCGCGAGCCCCCATGAGCAGCATCCTGACCTCATCCAGAAGCGCCGCCCGCTCCGAGGCCGGAACAAGACCTTGCTTCCACTCAAGCCCATTGACGGTCAGGAAGAAATCGCCGTAGGGTGGTGCCGCGATTCGGGTTTGGGCGGGTTCGACCGCATTGCCGAAGGTGCGCTTCAGCAATCCGGCCTTCTCGAGCAGCGCATTCGGGTAGAAGGTTCGGGTCGTGCCCTCCATCCCATGGTCGCTCACGATCAATATATTGTAGTTTGGTGCAGCTGCCATGATATCGCCCAGCCACTCGTCTTGGAGCTCGTAGATGCGGGCATAGTAGGGCCAGAGCGCGTCGGCCAGCTCTTTTCGATAGCTAGGGGAGCTTGGATCGAGCACCCCGATCCAGGAGTGGCCGGCGCTGTCGGTCATGGGCTGATAGTGGGTGAGGAGGTCCGGCTTCCATTTGGCTAGTGCGTGGCGGGTGCCGCGCTTGAGGTTCTCGACGTCCCTTCGAACAATCTCCACGACGCGCGCCTCTGCCTCTCCGCCTCCTCCCTGCCATATCGTCTTGCCAAGCATCCCGTCTTCGTAGTTGCCGAACGGATCGTCATGGAATCCACGATAGGTCTCGCTGTACTTGGCGGTGTCCTCAGCTGAAGCGGCGCCACGAATCATGCTAACTTTGCTCTGGTAAAGCTGCACCTTTTCAAGTTCGAGATCGAGGTTGAACAGGCGGAACGACGTGTAGCCGTAAAGCTCGCCCTTTGTTATCTTTATAGGCTTCGACCAAGCTCGATCGTCGAGTGATGTACCTGGTTTGGGCTTTATGATCGTCTGAGCCCTGGCGACCCCGAGGCTCCTGCTCTTGGGCCGAATGAGAAGCGTGTCGTAGCCGTTGGCCGGGTCTTTGGGGTCGTTATACGCGAGCGCGAAGATGGCGGTGTCGGCGATCTGGAATCTAATTTCGCGGTAGGGGCCGTTGCCTGGTGGCAGATCGGTCCAGGCTTCTGCAGGGACGTCTTTGGATGCAAAAGTATGCATTGCGGCCGGCGCTATTTCGTTTTCGAATCCGGAAAATGAGACGAAGTTTGACTTGCTGGTGCCGAGAGATTTGATGTGAGGATCAGGCGGATAGCTTTGGGTCGCCGAAAGCACCACGACCTTCTTGCCCTGTTTGGCAGCCGTCACGTAAATCGGTTCGGTTCTAAGTGCCCCGGAACTGAACCCCGACTGGGACTCCACGAAAGAGTTCTCGCTCCTCGGCAGCCGCGGCACGCTGTTTCCCGTTATTCCGTGTGAATTGGGCCAGGATCCATTGAAGATCGAGGCATGTCCAACGGCGGTCTTGGAAGGGAAGCTGGCGAGCAAATATTCACTTCTGTTGAGCCTGGCTAGGTTTGGAAGGCGGCCCTGGGCCAGAAGCTTGTCCACAACCCAATCGGCAGCCCCATCCCAGGACACTAGGATAACTTTGCCTGTCGTCTGAGCAGGGCCACTAGCCGCAAGGACAGCCGCCAGTGCCGCGAAAAAGATGCGCACCATATGAGTCTATTCGACGTCGTGAGGAACCGGATCGGGTCATCGGGCTTTTTGCAGGGCATGGCAAAAAAAGTGTAGCCTAGGCTACAATGCAGACATGACAAGTTTGGCCGTTCTAGGAATTCATGCCTTCACCATGGGTCTCGCCCACACCAGAAGCCTAGAGGAAGAGCAAGGGGGCCTGGTCACGGACAGACCTGACTTCACCGAGAGCTCGTTCACGATTCTTCCAGGAAGGCTCCAGATCGAGAGCGGGTTCACCCAGGAATGGACGGCTTCCAGTTCGCGGTCATTCAGCGCCCCCGAGCTGCTCCTGAGGATTGGCATGGCGAAGAACCTGGAAGCGAGATTCGGCCTGCCAAATTATGGATGGGCTAGAGAAGGCGCCCTCTCGGAAGAGGGCTTTGGTGCAACCTACCTGGGATTCAAGCTGCAGCTTGGACCCCTGGGCGGCGGATGGGATTCGGCGTTAATCCCCGCGATCACTTTTCCTGCAAGGTCGGGAAGCGAGTCGGCCACACCCGAGCTCAAAGCGGTCTGGGCAACCGCAGTCGGAGCCTACAGCCTCACCGGCATGACGGCTGCGTCGTGGCCAGAAGCTGGCGCGATGGAGTGGCTTCAGACGGTCTCGCTTGGAATTCCAATTGCTTCCCGTCTGGGCGCATTTGTGGAAGGGGTAGCGGGCGTGTCCAGGTCGAGCCGGCCCGCCTATACCCTGCATGGGGGCTTTGTATATCAGCCGGATAGAAGCACGCAATGGGACTTTCACATTGGAGCCGGCCTGAGCCCAGCTGCGCCCCGGGTGTTTCTCGGTGCAGGCTATTCCATAGGGTTTTGAGCCATGGTTGGAAACGACTCCTGGCTCAGCACCCTCGCCGCCTGTAAGAGGTGCCGTTTATTGTGGACTTCGATGATCTTAAAAGCGTCGCCGAGTCGAAGTCTCATCCAGACCGCAAAGGGTGACTGGATTTTCACACGCGACAGGTCAATTTCGGCCGTATCCGCCAGAAGTTGAATGATGGCCTGCGTGTTGGTGTCGAATTCCTTGACTATAATTTGTGTGACGGGCGCCGCACTCGGCACCAACTGCTTTGGAACCGGAACGCTCATCTTCGAATCGGGCCCCACGGCATAGACCATGAGGCGTCCAAGAAAGCTCGAACGATAGGTTGGTTCCTCATCACCTTCACGCGGTGGCGTTGAATCTACTGCGGCTCTCATGACCGGGAGATATTGGCGATTGGCAAGGAGCAGGTGCTCGATGCACTGGCCTATGCTCCAGGCGTCGTCAGCCGGACGCCAATTGAGCTGAGCATCGGTGAGATCGTGAAACGGCTCCGCCAGTTCGAGTGAATCGATCAGGCCGACCGCCAGCTCCGCCCGAAAATCCGACGTATGCTTTGCCACGCCCCATCATGTCACGAAGCTGCTAGCGAAAAGCTAACCACCAGACCAGGCCAATCACTGCAAGGGCAATCAGCAAGGCGAGTCCCAGCACACCTCCGAATGCGGCGAAAATGCGGGTTCCCGTTTTATCGGCCGGGTCGTTGCCGGGCACGTTGCCCGTAAAGTCGGTCTCATGCGGATCTCTCATAGTTGTCCCTCTCTGCCGTTAGAGGACTCGCAAGTCCAACTAGTTCCTGAGGGGCTTGCCTGTCTCGAGCATGTGCTTGATTCGGGCGAGGGTCAGCGCCCGTCCGCAGAGATCGACAAACTCCTTGCGTTCCCATGCCAAAGCGTCCTCAAACGAGGTTGGCTTTACAAAGATTTGTTTAACCTTGCTGCTGATAACCTCATCGTAATCTGTGAATTCACCGCGCGATTTGGATTGCAGGCACAAATTGTCAATCATGCCGCCGAGGGGCCCTTCCGGCTGCTTCCAGGGCTCGCTGACTCGCGGCCGGGCTTTGAGAGCAAGCTTCTTGGCCTCGAACAGGAGGCGATCAGGGTGGTACACGGTGACGTCATGGCCCCGCAGATAGCCCATCTGTCTGGCTTGATCGGCATTTGGGACAACCGTTCCGCCGGCAATCAGGCAGGCCGCCTCGGCCATCTTCTTGACGCTCAGCTGGTTGTTTAGCCGCATCAGTGCCGTTCCGCGACCGCCTGGGATCAGGCCGACCTTGGCTTCCGGCAGCCCGATCTGGGTCTCTGCCAGCGCAGCCACCTGGGAGCAAGAGACGGCAATCTCAAGTCCTGCCCCCAGGCAATATCCATAAATGGCGGCCACGCTGGGAATCTGGTCGAGCAGTTCGCCAAACCGCTGGAGCTCCAACAGAGCGACGTCGATCAGGTCAAAGCGATCTTCAAGTGCCGCCTGCTGGATAAACGTAAGGTCGTATCCGGCGGAAAAGCAGCGGGCCTCGCTGGTTAGAACGACCCGGCTGTGGTGTCCACTCTCGAATAGGGCATGGAGGGCGCGGACCGCGTCCGGATGGATCACCCCCATCTTCGAAGTGAGGCTGACCGCGGTGACACCATCGCCAAGATCTCTGAGACTATAGCCCTCGCCGTCCCCGGTCTTCTCGAAATCTGTGATTGTCGCGTAATCCGGCTCTGGCCGCAGACTCACGTAAGAGCCCCCAAACTCCCGAACCGTGCCCTCACCATAGAACTTCGGCACCGACATCCCGAGCTTATCCGCCCCAATCTGGTCGATCATTTCAAAGGGTCCGCTATCCCAGCCGAAGCCCCACATCATTACTCGGTCCATGTCCTGGACGCCGTGGCTGATCTCCTCTTTGAGGGTGTCCGCATATTTGAGCACGGGGATCAGATATTCGCGCAGGAACTCGCCAGCCTCATCCCTCAGCTCGAGCGCTGCTGCGATCCGCTCCCCAAGGGGCTTCTTGGCAAGGGCGTCGAGGGCAGGGAAGTGAACGTCCTGCCGCTGCCGATAGGCAAGGGTCTGAAGGTCGAGAGCAACAAGCTCCTTGCCTTCCTTCCGGTAGTAGCCCTGGCCCGCTTTTTCGCCAATCCAGCCGCGCTCGAGCAGTGCAGCCATGGATTTGGGTGTGCGGAGAGCTGCAATATTAGTATCGTGCGGGCATCGGTCGATAAGATTCCGCGCGATCCACTGCATCACGTCCAGCCCGACAAGGTCGTTCAGCCGAAATGTGGCGCTTCGTGGCCTGCCAAGGAACGGTCCGGTGATAGCATCGACCTGCTCAACCGACAGGTGCAGCCGCTCGGCGACGTGGGTGGCGTGGAACATGGCCCACATGCCAAACCGGTTCGCAATGAATCCTGGAGTGTCTTTTGCGAGCACCACCCTGCGCGCGACCCGCTCCTCGAGGAATCGCGTCATCGCGCTTAGTGCATTCGGATCGGTTTCCTCCGTCGGGATAAGTTCAAGGAGCTTGAGATATCGGGGCGGATTAAAGAAATGCGTGCCTACCAACCGGCGCCGGAACGAATCCGAGGTGCCTTCCGCCAGCAAGGATATCTGTAGTCCGCTGGTATTCGTTGAAATCATCGAATAGGGGCGCAAGAGCGGATCTATGGCTTGAAAGAGAGTTCGTTTCGCATCGAGCCGCTCGACAATCGCTTCGCAGACCCAATCCGCCTCCCCAATCCAATCCAAATTGTCATCCATGCCTCCGAGCCGCACAGCCGAGGCCGTTTCCGGGAGGTAAAAGTGCGGGGGCCGGGCGCTCTTTGCCTTTGTGAAAGCCTCCTCAGCCGCTTCGCGGGTGATGTCGAGTAACGAGACTTCGAAGCCGAGGTTTGCGAGATGGGCGGCGATGCCCGATCCCATCGTGCCGGCACCGATCACGCAGACGTTGGTTGCGTCCGGCCATTTGTCGTAATTGCTCTCTGCCATTTGAATATTTGGGAATCGGCTTTCGCCCACCGGGAGGTCGCGTTGGAGGATACCCTTGCACAATGGACGCGGTCGGCGGACGATTTGGCCTTGTACGGCGTCTAACCGTGAGGGTATTCCCAATCAACGGGGCGCCCGACGATATATACTGATGGAATTGAGCAACAGCAGCCTTCGAGGTGAAAACAGATAGCAGGATTTAGGAGAGACACCAGGCCAGACCCTGGCCCCCCGGTCAACGAGCGTGTGCTCCGGTTTCGAGACGTGCGCGTAATCGGCTCCAATGGCGAACAACTTGGCATCATGCAGAGCAGGCAGGCGCTCAACCAGGCGCGGGATGAGGGCCTTGATCTCGTCATGGTTTCTCCGACGGCGACCCCGCCCGTTTGCAAAATCATAGATTACGGCCGGTTTAAGTACCTGACGGAGAAGCAAAATAAGGATTCGAAGAAGAAACAGCAAGAGGTTAAGGGTATAAAGATAAGTCCGCGAATCGCGGAGCATGACCTGAATTTTCAGCTGAAGAAGGCGATCAAGTTCCTCGAGGATGGGGACAAGGTCAAGATCACCTGCCAATTCCGAGCTCGCGAAGTGACGCACCCGGAGATCGGCAGAAAGAAAATGGACAGGATGGCCGAGGCGATGGCACATGTGGCCACCGTCGAGAGGGTTCCGACTCTGGACGGCAAGCTGATGATCATGGTGATGATGCCGAAGCCGCAGAAGCAGCCCACGCAGCAAGGAAAACCGAAGAATGCCAAAACTGAAGACAAACAAGACGGCGGCGAAGCGCTTCAAGATCACGGGAACGGGAAAGATCACGCGCCGGAGGGCTTACAACAGCCACCAGTTCCTGCACAAGAGCTCCAGTCAGAAGCGAAGGCTTGAGCAAGAGCCGGTCCTCTTCTCCGGTGAGAAGAAGCGGATCAAGCGGCTTCTAGTTATGTAGGAAGTGTGAGGTGTTGAGCGTTAGGTGTTGAGATCGTCCAGATCTTAACACTCATCACCCAACACTCAATACTCTCCGACTCCCCTACCGCTACCTCCTTCGGGATGGGAACCGGTCGACAAATGAGGAAACAATAAATGGCAAGAGTAAAACGTGGCATGATGCGCCACAAGCGGCATAAGAAGCTAATCAGCCGCGCAAAAGGCTACTGGGGCAGAAAGAAGAACGTCTTCAGTCGCGCCCATGAGCAGGTGATGAAGTCCGGGCAGTACGCGTTCCGCGACCGCCGGGCCAAGAAGCGTGATTTCCGCCGGCTCTGGATCGTACGCATCACTGCGGCATGCCGCGAATGCGGGATCAAGTACAGCGAATTGATTCACGGCATCACCTCGAAAGGGATGCAGATCAACCGCAAGATGCTCAGCGAGCTCGCGATCGCGGATATGGACGCGTTCAAAAAGGTAGTCGCCCAGGCAACGGCGAAGGGTTAGAGCTTCCTAGTCGCCGGGACGAACCACCCGGCGGCTACGGCTCTCATAGACGACGTGCCGCATTCCCGCCCGCTCCACTTCTTTCCAGATTCTCATTCCCAGCCGCTCAGCGACGCTTCGAGAAGGTGTGTTCAGATCCCGGATGATCGCCACCACCTGCTCGAATCCGAGATCGTCGTGCGCATACTCCAAGCAGGCACGTGCCGCCTCGGTGGCTAGCCCCTGGCCCCAGTAATACCGATGAAGGTGGTATCCGACCTCCGGCAGCACCTCGTCCTCGACCGGCTGCATGGTAATGCCGCAATCCCCGATGAGCTGGCCATCGCGCCGATGAATCAGCGCCCAGAGTCCGAACCCGTCATGCTGATACCGAGCGATATTCATAGCGATGAACGCCCTGGTTTGATCCGGCGAATAGGCGGCCGGATAGTGGATCATGGTTTCCCGGTCGCCCCAGATCCGGTGCAGGGCGTCGAAGTCCTGCCAGTCGAACTGGCGGATGATCATGCGTTCGGTTTCAAGTTGAGCTGTATCCACTACACGGCCGCAAATTCGCGCTTGTCAAAGACGAGATCGCTGGCAATCTTCCAAATGTCCGGCTCGATCTTGTTCTCGGGCAGGATTTTGGAGAAATGGACGATCGCGCTTGTCAGGCCGGCTTCAAGCGCATAGTGCAGAAACGCCGAATTGAGGATCAGACGCGAGGCGGGCTTCAAGCCAAAGCTGATGTTCGACACGCCCAGGATTGAATTGACCGCAGGGTGCCGGCGATGGAGCTCACGGATGGCCTCGATCGTCTCCTCGCCGGCGGGTCGGAACTCTTCATCGCCCGAGCCGAGCGTGAAGGTGAGGCAATCGATAAAAACGTCGTGATCGGGCAGCCCATGCGCCCTTGTCCGGTCGAGAATCCGGTCCGCAATTGCGATCTTATTCGCCGCGGTTTTGGCCATCCCGTCCTCATCGATCGTTAGCGCCACGATCGCCGCACCATACTTCGTGCAAAGGGCGAGGACCTTCTCGGTTCTGGCTCCGCCATCCTCGAAATTGATCGAGTTCACGATCGGCTTGCCCGCCAGAGTCTGAAGGGCGATCTCGATGACCGGCGCCTCAGTCGAGTCAATCATCAGTGGTACCTGGATATGCCGGTTGTATCGGCTCAACAGTTCCCGCATATCCTTCGATTCGTCGCGGCCAACATAAGCGGCGCACACGTCGAGCACGTGTGAGCCTTCGCCTTCCAGCTCGCGGGCCAGCTCGGTCAGGCCGTCCCAGTTCTCGTGGCTGAGCATTTCGCGGAACTGCCTGCTGCCATTGGCGTTGGTCTTTTCGCCGACGATCAGGAAGCTCGTGTCCTGGCGATAGGGCTGGAATTGATAGAGGGACGAGCAGCCCTTGAGTTTGATTGCCTCCGCCTGCGCATCATCCTTGATTCCGAAATCGAACCCAGGAAAGAGATGTCGGCATTGGATCCAGTGCGCATCGGCGGTGTGCCTCTTGCCGTCCAGAGCCTGTGCCACCGCCGCAATATGCTCCGGGGTCGTGCCGCAGCAGCCTCCCGCCATGGCGAGGCCGAATTCCGACTGAAAGCGCTCGTGGTGATAAGCAAGCTCCTCAGGAGTGAGCTTGTAAACGCCCTGCCCCCGCTCCATGACGGGAAGGCCCGCGTTCGGCTGCACCGTGATGGGCCGGGTCGAGTTCTGCCCCAGAAACCTCACATGTTCGCTCATCTCGACGGGGCCGGTGGCGCAGTTCAGCCCGAACGCCAGGATCGCAGGGAAGCACTCGATCATGTTCAGAGCCGCGCCAATCTCGCTGCCCAGGAGCATCGTGCCGGTCTGCTCCATCGTGACCTGCACGAATAGAGGCACCCGCAGCTCCGTCTCCGCCATCGCCCGATGCGCCCCAACAATCGCCGCTTTCAGCATCAGAAGGTCCTGCGCGGTCTCAATCAGCAACGCATCCGCGCCGCCCTCGAGCGTCCCTCGAAAGCTGTCGCCATAGGTCCTTTCTATCTCTTCAAAGGTGGTCTGCCCCAGCGAGACGAGCTTGGTGCCGGGACCGATCGCGCCGACCACGAAGCGCGGCTTGCTCGGCGTACTTTGGCGGTCGGCGGCCTTGCGCGCAACCTGTGCGGCAGCCATTGCGAGCATGTGGTCCATGCCCGGAATGCCGAATTCAGCAAGAACGATGCTCGTGTTCCCGAAGGTGTTTGTCTCGACCAGGTCCGCGCCTGCTTCAAAGTAGCGCTCATGGATGGCCTGGATCACGTCGGGCCGCGTGATGTTGAGCAATTCGTGGCAGCCGTCTGTGGAGAGCGTCGTGGTGTTGAAGTGCTGGAGGGTTGGGGGCAGGGAGTAGTCGGCGGGAGTGAGCCCCGCGGCATGGATCTGCGTGCCCATCGCGCCGTCCCAGATCAGAACGCGCTCGGCAAGGCACTCAAGGAGCAGGCTGCTGTGCTTCACTTCTGTTAGATTATGATCGCAGCCCGCGCCCGGCTCACAGGCCTACGGCAGTTCGCCCATTATCAGCGAGCGGATGGTTAAGGACGATGTCTATTGCTCGATTCATATCGAGCAGGCTAAGGCACCAAGACGTCTGGGCCGCGTACGGCATGGTTGCGGATAGGTAAGGGGAGCAAACTCGCTCCCGAAGCCACAGTATAGCGGCCCGAAGGGAGGGGTTGCAAAGACCATACCAGTCTGGCGGAACGGGCGTTACCAGGTTTTGGCTGGGGAGGGGCAGGTACCATCAGAAAGCATGACTAAGGCTGAACGCGAGGCCCAGCAGTTTGTCAATCAAGCCAAGACGCGTTCCTACCTGTCTGACCCATGGTTGAAAGGCAAGTTGCCAGACCAGATTCTCAAGGACTACGAGGTCCACGAGTGGAAGCACGCAGCCGCCATCCTAAATCAAGATTTCCCCGATCAGCTTAAGGACATCATCGACATCCTAACAACCTTCCGAGTCCACCACGGGGACATCATAGTAGGTGGCGGCGGGGGTTCGAAGGTGACCCAAAAGCTTAACCATGCTTTCTTCAACGAGGGTTGGACAAAGGAGCGGTGGCACACAGCTATACAATTGAACGACGAGGTTCGCGAATCCCCAACTCACGAGGTTGATTGCGTTAAGGGTCGTGTCGCGCTAGAGATTGAATGGAGTAATAAGGACCCATTCTACGATCGCGATCTCAACAACTTCCGGCTACTGTTCGATCTTCGCGCCGTCAGCGTCGGCGTGATCGTCACTAAGGAGGACAAATCATGCGCATTTTGATCGAAACTAGGGGTGGGTGCCTTGCGACCGTCCATTGCGAAGGACCAGCCGAGGTCATCTTTGTCGACTGGGACGACTATCATGACGAGCCGGATTCCTATCGACCAGGCCAATTCGCTGCCGAGGACTTTTCCGCGGTGCATCCGGATACCGCTGAGCTCTGTCAGTTGCATTAATGGACCTTGCGCTTCCCGTTCTCGGCGCAACTACCTATCGCAGCGCCACCCAGATCGCCAGAGTAGTCACGGAAGCTTGGGCCACCACAAATCTCTATTGTCCGTCTTGCACAGCGGAGACGCTGGATCCTACTCCGCCTAATTGGAAGGCCGTAGATTTCATTTGCAGAGTCTGTCGGGAGCACTTTCAGCTCAAGAGCGGCAAGACGATGCCAGCGACACGAATTGTTGACGCCGCCTTTTCGACGATGATGGCTGCGATTAGGAGCGACACAGCGCCGAGCTTGATCTACTTGCACTACCATCCCTTAATCGGAGTCCAGAATCTTCTTCTAATCCCTCGATTCTTCTTTACAGGGCCTTGCATCGAGGCACGAAGGCCTCTATCACCACTGGCTAGGCGGGCTGGGTGGATAGGCTGTAATATCCGCCTAGACAAGATCGCACCGGAAGGACGAATACCGCTCGTCGAGTCGCAGATCGTGAGGCCTAAGGAGTCGGTGCGGCAGCAGTTCGAACAGATGCGCCCCTTGCGGACGGTCCCGCCGGCGGTGCGTGGGTGGACGCTGGCCGTACTCCTGCGCCTGCATCGACTTCGGGCTGGCCCATTCACTCTCCGGGATGCATATGCGTTTGATCAAGAACTCGGTATGGAGTTCCCTTCGAACCGACACATAAGACCAAAGATAAGGCAACAGCTCCAGGTGCTTCGCGATCTCGGTCTTGTAGAATTTCTTGGAGGAGGCCGCTATCAGCTATCGCAACAATGACATCATCGAAAGCTGCTCTTACGGTCCGTGCATTGAACTGTTCTCCCGAAGCTCTCGCGTAGGCTGGACGATGTGGGGCAACCAGGCTGGACTTCTCACCGCTGACGACACGCGCTATCCCTATGGCTATCAGCCGGAGGCCATGCCCAAGGCAGAACAACTCGCTCTCCTTGAAAGGGCCATCGATCAAGCCGGACTCTCTCACGAGCACATTGAGAGGATTCGCGCCGAGCTTGAGAAGGATTTCACTCGGTGAAATGAGACGGGGAGGCGTTGCATGTTCACCAGGAGGCGGGGGAAGGGCCTGGGGAGGCGTTGCAGGAGCGTGAGGGGTGGCTGCAAACGCTTCCCAGGCGTTACAATGTGGAAAAGTGTCGTGATAATGTGGAAAACTGTCGCTGCAATAGCGCGTCTAGGAGTTATAATGATGCGGCGAGGCGTTGCATGAGCCCTCCGAGCCGTTGCAATAGTTCGTGGGCCAGGGAAATAGGGGCAGGAGTACGAGATGGCGATAACTGGGACAGGTAGCTGGATTCCTACCATAGATGAGTTCGTCCAGCACTGGACGGATGTAACGTGGTCGTAGGGCCGGGCGGATACAAGCTCTTTGGGGCATACACGCTCGCCATGTTCACAACCGATAGGACGGCGCTCGCCGCCCAATTGGCGGATGTCGAGAATAAGGCGAATGTGCGGCAGACCGCGGCGGGCGAATCGAGGGCCTGGCTGCGGAGGGCTCGGTGGCCTGGTTCAAGGTGTACGTGGTGCTGACGACGGGGAATGAGAAGGGCAGTCTCGCGGTGAAGATCATCCGGCCGTAAATAGCGGCGCTATAATGCGCAAGATGGCAATGAGCATGAAAGCCTGCCCGACTTGCGGGACGAACGCTCCGCTCGACGCTGGGTTCTGCCAGAAGTGTGGGCATCAATTTCGAACAAGCTTCTCGGGGCAGGATCGCACTCAGGCGTTCCAGCAGATGTCTCCGCCACCTGTTGGCGGTTATCCCTACCCAGCAGATCAACAGCGCACGGGCAATGAAGGCTTCGCGATAGCGTCCATGGTTCTTGGCATTATCGGAGTTATCACTTCCTTTTGGTGCTTCGGAGTCATCCCTTCGATCTTGGCTGTCGTATTTGCAAACTCTGGGATGCGAAGCGCGAACAGAGGAATGGCCATCGCCGGACAGGTCACAGGCTGGGTAGGCATCGCAATCGGGATCGTGTTTACGATTCTCTTCTTGGTGGCAATGAGCCAGTCGCCTTATCGCTACCGATATTGATCACCCACACCCTGGCCTTCTCCCTCAAGGGCGAGGCAATTCGGAAGGCGGGCACTCCTCGTAATCTCCCAACGTCATACTCTTTCAACCATGTGTGGAATCGCGGGATATCTCGGCCCAAGAAACGGGGTCAATGTCGTTCTCGATCAGCTCAAGCGGCTCGAATACCGGGGGTATGACAGCGCCGGCATCGCCTATGTGGAGGATCGGGACATCAAGGTCCTCAAGCGGGCAGGGAAGCTGAGCGAGCTGGGCAAGCTGGTCGGCGACGATCCAGCCGACGTGCGCATGGCGATGGCCCATTCGCGCTGGGCGACCCATGGCGCGCCGACCGACGTGAACGCGCATCCCCACTTCGACCGCTACGAGCAGATCGCGATCATCCACAACGGGATCATCGAGAACTACCTGGAGCTTCGGGAGGCTTTGATCGCAAAAGGCCACACGTTTAGGAGCCAGACCGATACCGAGGTTGCGGCGCACGTGATCGGGGAGGAATACGAGAAGGGGGTGCCGATCGAGGAGGCGGTGCGGCTGGCGTCTTCTCGTCTCCGCGGGGCTTTTGCCTTGGTCGTGATAAGCAAGAAGGAGCCGGAGAAGATCGTGGCGGCCCGGAACGCCTCGCCCCTGGTAATCGGGTTCGGGGAAGGCGAAAACATGCTGGCGAGCGACATCCCGGCGCTGCTGCCCTATACGCGGGAGGTGGCGGTTCTGGAGGAGAACACGATTGCCGTTCTCACCGCTTCTTCCGTGAGGTTGATGGATGCGGACGGGCGGGACCTGCCTCTTAAGAAAATGCACGTGGACTGGGACATCGCGGCGGCCGAGCGGGGCGGCTACGAGCACTTCATGCTCAAAGAGATCCATGAGCAGCCCGACGTGATCCAGCAATGCCTGGCGGGGCGGATTGACGAGAAGAACCGCCTGCGCTTCGAGCAGATCTTTTCCGAGCACATGTGGAACGAGATCGACCGCGTGAACATCATCGCCTGCGGTACCGCCTACCACGCGGGGCTGATGGGGAAGTGGATGTTCGAGAAGCTGCTGCGGCTGCCGACGGACGTGTATTACTCGTCGGAGTTCCGTTATGGGGACCCGGTTTTGTCTCCGAAGTCTTTGGCGATTTTTATCTCGCAGAGCGGGGAGACGGCGGATTCTTTGGCCGCGCTGCGATTATGCAAGCAGCGGCGGATACGGACGCTGGGGATCGTGAATGTGATCGGGTCTTCGATTGCAAGGGAGTGCGACCGGACGATTTTTACCCAGGCAGGGCCAGAAATATCTGTCGCGAGCACGAAGGCTTATACCGCGCAGGTGCTGGTCCTGACCTTGCTATGTTTATATATCGCGCAGGTTCAGGAGATGCCGGGCGTGCGGACCGAGGCGGTGGCGGAGGAGCTGCGGCGCCTGCCCGACAAGGCGCACAAATGCCTGAACCTCGAGCAGCAGGTGATAGACCTCTGCGAGGAGATCCGGACGATGCCGCTCTGCTTCTTCCTTGGCCGCGGCGCGGATGCCTATGTCGCCTTGGAGGGGGCTTTAAAGCTCAAGGAGATCGCCTACATCCCGACCCAGGAATCGCCGGCCGGCGAGATGAAGCATGGGCCTTTGGCGTTGATCCAGCCAGGCGTGGTCTCGATCTTCGGGGCGACCGATCCGCACGTGCGGGACAAGGTGGTTTCCAACATGAAGGAGGTCCAGGCGCGGGGCGGGACGGTGATCGGCATTACGACCGAGGACGACCAGATCATCGAGAAGGCAGGCTTCCAGACCCTCCGCATTCCTTCGACGCCGTATGATTTCACGAACGCGCTCCTCTCGATCATCCCATTGCAGCTCATGGCGTACCACGTGGCCCGGCTGAATGGCTGCGAGATCGACCAGCCCCGGAATCTGGCGAAGTCGGTTACGGTGGAGTAATCACGACCATCGTTTCCCCTAGGACTGCGACTTTAGCCGGCGTCTCGCTTATTGCCGACTGAAGTCGGCGCGTGTTGGTCCGTCAAGCAGTTATCGAGATAGAGCGCGCGCTAGTTCTAGCTTCTGCTGCGCGATCATTTTGATGGATCCAGCACCATCACGAGCCGATACAGCAAAAGATGATGCTGCATCTCGGAAAGCCCGATTTCGCAGGCGAATCTCACCCAATGAGTAATTAGCCAATACGTTTCTCGGTTCTATGAGCAAAATCATGTCATAAAATACTATTGCCTGTCCGTCACGATCTGCAAGAGCCGCGATCGCTAAGAGGCTGCT
Organism: Fimbriimonadaceae bacterium; assembly: GCA_049276675.1. Classification (GTDB taxonomy): domain Bacteria; phylum Armatimonadota; class Fimbriimonadia; order Fimbriimonadales; family Fimbriimonadaceae; genus DATLGQ01. The sequence goes on along the minus strand of JBASWW010000001.1, from coordinate 2,192 downwards.
GATCTGAACATCTCGAGCGCTGTGTCCCTGAGGAAGCGCCTCCGTAATGCCAGAAAACCCGTCGAAGTATCGACGGGTAACTTTGTCGCAGAAATCCTTTTGTCCTTCAAAGGTCCACCCCATAAGGGAAGATGCGAGAGACGCCCGAACCAGCGTCTTTTCCGAGTTACTCTGGTCGGCGAATCGGCCAATAAGGTAAAACGCTTCCTGGTACTCACGTTGTGCGAAGCAGACATCTGCCAAATCTCTAGCAAGCGTTTCGTCATCGGGCTCATCCCGAATGATTGTCTCGAGGATTCGCCGTGCGCCTGGCCTGTCGTTTTGATCGAATTTGTCTCGAGCGCGCTTTTGCTCAGCTGCTACTCTTTCTACCCTGCGCTGCCGATCTGCAGCTTCTTCGGCCGAAATACGTCGAAAGCCGGCATCCTCGTAGATGTAGATTTCTGGATCGGCGTTCCGAAATTTTATCCGGCCCGCCCGCCCAGGAGTGCCCTTCTTGACGTGCCCGAACGAGGCTCTCTGCCACTTCCACACTAGTTTGGGAACGTTTTGCTTGGCCGAACGCGCAATGGCACTGCGCCAATCGAGAGCTACATCGCCAGTATGCGAGCAGAGTACCGCTGAAGTCAAAAGGAGGCAGAGGAACGAGCTCAATGAAAGATATTTGTTCATGGGTTGTGAACGTACGCCCAAGTGGGATGTACGGGAAAATCGGTGCTGCCGTCGATAGCGTTGCTCTGTGCTGTCAAGACCCACTGCCCACCAGCTTTTTCTGCCTCTCCTAACACATGCCAATCAATCCGTCGAAGAGGCACAAACCGAGAGTTTGTTCCAGGTGGCAGGTACATCATGTAAAGCCTGAACTGAGCTTCATAGTGAAGGCGGATGTAAGGGTTGCCATCGGTATCTGATGTGCCAATGGCTGGAGAATCGACGAATAGTTTCCAATTTGGCGTCGGACCCGCTAAATGAGGTCCTCCTATTACTGGATATGGAAAGGAGTGATCAAGGCCCCACAACCCATTGCCTGCATCTTCATCTCGTCCTCCCGCCGCTAAGTCAGCCCAAAGGTTAGGTATCAACATCTGTGTATAATTCCAGGTCCCAACTTCAGGGCCTGGCACTACAGGTGGCGGAGGATCCGATACAGTAGCTTGAACGGACATACCGGAATTGCCACCGGTGGGTGCAATTCGCAAGAGTTTCATGTACGTTGCGTTGATAGGATCGATAATCCATTGGCCCTGTTGCGCTCCTGGCTTAACAAACAGCCATTGCCCAATATTTCGATTTCGATCGTCAAAGGCGGGGCTCAGTGGACTAACTACGTCTGCGAGATAGACGACTCCAATTCCGGGCAGCGACACAAAAGCCGAGACGAACTTATTGCCCGGAAGCGAGTAGTAGCAGAACATCGAGGGAGCATTGGGTGAAACAAACGGGTAGTAGCTGGCACTTGGCGTCGAGGCGACATAATCCGCAAATACCCCGAGGTATCCTGGGTTCCATGTGTAGGTGGTTCCCTGAGGCGGTCCATATCCGCCCCAGTCAATCCATGCCTGTAGACGCTGACCGATTACAAGCCGCTTATCGAGAAGGGGATCGACTACCCCTGCGAAGCGCAGTTTGACAGGAAAGGCCCGAATCGCATAAGAGACGCTCGCGGTTCCACCAATGACCTCGCCTTGGTCGTCTGCCGAGACCGAAGCCGTGGGAGAGCAAGTAACGTCGAATGCAGAACCTGGATAGTTCTTAATCCAATAGTGAGCCCCCGTGGAAACACCTGAGCCGCCCTGAGTCACCTCGGGATCCCCGAGGCCATTGGAGCATGAGCCCGTGTCTCCGCTCCAAGATGCTGTCGATTCTTCCCGAATGATGGCCACTGTTGGGGGAAGGTCGGTCGGGTCTCCGCCATTGTTCCAGACAAAGTGGGCAGTTATAGCACCAGAGCCCTGCGCCGTCCCAGGTCCTATCGGATTACCAAGCTGATTGCCCCCGGTAGGCGCACTGCCACCGTGGACTCCCCCGGGACTTGTCGAGTAGGGCCAAGTGCTGCTTGGAGTTCCTCCTGGGCCGGTCGATTGGCATTGCCCACCAGAAAAGGTCACAACGTAATCACCTGCAGCGGCTCTCCCAATAAGGCCGGAAGCGCTAATGACGGCTAATATTTTAATGGTGCCACGCACGACAAC